>DAMU01000096.1:31224-35654 GCA_002499705.1 Euryarchaeota archaeon UBA91 | reverse complement strand
TTGCACAATGGCGGTGGCGTTGGCTGGGGCGAAGTTATGAATGGCGGATTTGGATTATTGTTGGATGGTAGTGATGAGTGCGAGACTAAACTGCAAAACATGTTGCAATGGGATGTCAACAATGGAGTTGCTCGCAGGGCATGGGCGAGAAACCCCGGTGCAGAGTTTGCAATTAAGAGGGCGATGAATGCAGAGCCATTGCTTGAAGTCACCCTTCCAAATCACATGAATAGGGAGTTGCTCAATAGTTTATTTGAGGAGGATTAACAATGACTGAGATTGCACTTGATGGATACACTTTAACCTCTGCGGAAGTCTTACGAATCGCATCTGGTGAAGCGAAAGTTTCACTCTCGACTAACGCAATACCTCGTGTTCATGCTGCCCGTTCTGTTGTCGAACGTATACTCTCCAACGACGAAACGGTATATGGAATCAATACAGGCTTTGGAGCACTGGTGCACCAGAGAATATCGTCAGATGATTTGTCTCAATTACAAACAAATCTCGTTCGCTCACATGCGACAGCAATTGGCGATTTAATGTCAAAGGAGTCTGTTCGTGCCATGATGGCAGTTCGAATTAATTCACTTGCGAAAGGAAATTCCGGAGTTCATCCTGATGTTCTTAATCAATTAATTGATTTTCTCAATTATGATATCGTACCTGCAATACCACGCATTGGTAGTCTTGGAGCAAGTGGCGACCTAGCACCTCTCTCTCACATGGCGCTAAGTTTGATTGGTGAAGGGCAAGTCTTGACAGATGATGGAGGAGTTGAACCAACGGTAAACCAACTTTCTAAAAATGGCCTTATCCCTCTCGAATTACGTGCCAAGGATGGTTTGTCTCTCATCAATGGTACCAGCCAAATGTGCAGTTACCTTGCATTAGCAGAGCAGAAGATTGCAGACTTGCTTGTTTATGCAGATCTTGCTTTGTGTACATCCATTGAAGCAAGAAAAGCTAGCGTGCAACCCTCCGACCAGAGGGTCCATGATGCAAGACCTCACCCTGGTCAAATTCTCGTCTCTCAACGAATTCGGCAGATACTTCATGAGTCGCCAATCATGGACTCACATTCTGACTGTGACCAGGTTCAAGATGCGTATTCATTTAGGTGCGCACCTCAAGTACACGGGGCGATTCATGAACGTTTAACCTCCCTCCAAAAAACACTCGCCATTGAACTCAACAGCGCCACTGACAATCCATTGATATTCCCCGATTTATCGAACCCGGGGCTTCATGAAGTTGTTTCACAAGGTAACTTCCATGGAGAAGTCTTGGCATTAACTGCTGATTCTATGGTTTCAGCATTGTTTGAACTCGGCTCAATATCTGAACGACGAATAGACCAGATTCTTGACCCGGCTCGGAGTAAATTACCCGCGTTTTTGGCGAAAGATTCTGGACTTGAGTCGGGATTAATGATTGTCCAGTATGTTGCAGGCGCATCACTTTCTGAATTGCACGGACACGCAGCCCCACGTGCAGTGTTTTCGACTTCCACTTCTGCAGGTCAAGAAGATCACGTTAGCATGGGTGCTACTGCATGCTGGAATCTTCTTCAAGCGACCAAGAGAATTGCTGAAGTCTTAGCTTGTGAGCTTGTCATTGCTTGCGAAGCACTTGAATTCAACGACGTCGAACCATCGAAACATGTAGTTGCTTTGAAACAGAGAGTAAGGTCAATTGTCCCTCCTCTTGAGGGAGATAGAAGCACAAGTTCAGAACTCATTGCGGTTGCTAGCGAAATGCTCGATAGCAAATGGTTGGCTCGGATTGAAGCTGAAGTAGGTCGTCTTCCACGTTAATCTCTATACAGTCTATTCTCCAATTCATCTAAACCGGTCAGTTGACGGATTCGAAAACGAGAAGTAGCCTCATCTGTGGCAGAAATTGAGCCAGTCATTTGGTTTAATTGACGCTCTAAATCAACAGCCCTACGAACTTTTTCTTCAACGACTGCATACAATACATATGCATCTTCGCTGTCCATTGTCAAGGCAGGTTCTACTTCAGATACATCAAGCCCCATTCTCCTCCATTGAAGAATCCTCTTTCTTAACAGCGATTCATTAAAACCCACGCTCGGAAGCCGAGTGAGCATAATTAAGCGTGGGGAACCATCTTCGAGAATTTCCAATGGTTCAACTTCAACATCATCCAATGCAATCATTTCCGAAACCCCATCATCTGCGAATGTTTCTATTTCGATATCAATTTCAGCCTTTGAAAGTTCCATTGATGGGGCTTCACGTCGTAATCGAGCAAGCCAAAGCGATTCAAATGCGAGTGCGCGGATGGGTAGAACAATTGACCATGCACTTCTGTGTACGGAATCTCTTAGTTTGCGGACAAATGAAAGTGTTGAGTCTTCACCATTTTTGGTAACAAGCCATTCGAGTCCTTCGAGAATAACAACACCTGTATGGTTGGAAAGATGATTGAGAATGATTTCAAGTATCCCGTCCATTTCAGGCAATATAGCTCCCTCAGTTACTCGTTCCGTAAGCCAATAAGCTTCGACTGAATTGATGTCGATGTGTTCGAGGAGGCGCCTGTGAGGTAAGCGAGAAAAAAGGAGTATGTGTTCATCTTTTGACTGACTTTTACGATCAATCCATGAGAGAATTTCTTCATCTGAAGTAAAATCAGTAGTGTAAATATGACCTTTTTCCATAAGTTCACCCCCTGTAAGTCGCCCCTGTTAAGTAGCGTTCGTCGTTCAAAGTCTATGAATCATTATATCCGACGATGCGGTGGGGATAACAGGTGTGGATATGTCCGAAGAGACGAATGAAGAAATTGCAATGGCTGAATGTGGCTCATGCAGAGCGATTGTTCCATTAGATTCTAAGAATTGCCCAGAGTGTGGCGTCTCGTTTTCTGGTGTTTCAGAGGAAGCACTCGGAGAGTGTGGTGCATGCGGAGGGCTCGTTCCTCTCGACTCTACAAAATGTATGCACTGCGGCACAATATTTGTTGCAGATGATGTCGTTGAAGTACTTCGCAAATGGCTAAACGAAACCGGAATTTCGATTCCTATACTCTTCAAAAAATTCGACACAAACGATGATGGGCGTATCGATTCATCGGAACTCAAATCAGGATTGTTGAGTCTTAATCTTGCAGATTTACCCCCTTCTCAGGTCGAAAGATTAATCGAAACGATTGATGAAGACGGTGATGGTTTGATTGATCTTCAAGAATTACATTTCACCATAACTGGTGAACGTCTTACCGACGAGGGTGAATCCAAAGTTGATGACGACGCTTT
Organism: Euryarchaeota archaeon UBA91; assembly: GCA_002499705.1. Classification (GTDB taxonomy): domain Archaea; phylum Thermoplasmatota; class Poseidoniia; order Poseidoniales; family Poseidoniaceae; genus MGIIa-L1. Next base: position 32,371 of record DAMU01000096.1, on the reverse strand, counting down.
AGAAGAAGATTCTAATGAAGGCGTTGATGAATCTGCTGAAGATGATGGCACAGATGAAGAAGAAGATGACTCTGATGAAGATGACGATTCTGATGACGCTGATGATGACTCGGATGAAGAAGATGATGACTCCGATGAAGAAGATGATGACTCAGGTGATGATTCCGATGACGATGATGACTCCGATGAAGATGATGACTCAGGTGATGATTCCGATGACGATGATGACACAGATGAAGATGACGAAGAGGATGATTCTGATGACGATGAGGATGTTGATGCTGAAGAAATCGAAAACATCGATGACATGATTGATGAACTTGACGAAGAAGAATTTGAAACGCAGTCACTCTTAGAATTGATATCAGATGCTATGGATGTGAACGGAGATTCACCAAACAAATTCTTTAATTCTCTTGACAAAGATGGCAACGGACTTGTTTCTGTTGAGGAATTTACATCGACAATTGAAGAGCTCATAGATGGTGAAGTCTCTTCAAAGGATATCGAATCATTCCTTGTCAACACCGATGATGATGATGATGGCTCGATTGACATCATCGAATTTGTTGCTGCTTTGGAATCACTTGATGATATTGATGAAGCAATTGATGACGATTCTCGACTCTCCAAAAAGAAAGACAAACCATTCCCTACTGACATGCAACGCAGTATGATGGGTAAACAGTGGAATGACATTTATTGGCCATTGATCCACTTTGCATTCGGACTGTTCATCGCGCTTTGGGTCATCAATGGCCTGGGAGGAATCGGTCCACTCAGTGTTGATGGCAGCGGAGGTAGTATTGAGCTTGAAACAGCCTATGGAATGGGTCATGCACCGTGGGAGGAAGGAGAAGTTTATCCTTGCGACCCAGAAGTTCAGGTTGGAGAGTGTAAGAATTCCCTTACGCCATTTTCCGGTGAAGCATCTTCAATGCCAGCAGGATTCTATTGGGACGGTTTACTCTTTATGCTCATAGGTACTGCAGGAATGATTGGTTCAATGGTTATGCATTTTGTCGTTGTCCCTGGTTGGCGAGCGCGTTCGAAGGCAATGAAAGAAGTCGTCGAAGATGCTGATGAAGCACGTTCTGTTGAGTCGGAAGATGAAGACACAGAAGTTGATGATACAGAAGATGAAGAT
>DAMU01000096.1:0-30880 GCA_002499705.1 Euryarchaeota archaeon UBA91 | reverse complement strand
CAGGTGATGATGAAGATTCAGTTGATGATGATGATGATGAGTCCGAAGAAGAAGTTGAAGATGATGAGAACGATGAAGATTCAGATGATGATGAAGAGTCTGAAGAAGATGATGAAATTGACATTGGCTCTCACATTGGATTAACTTTCGAAGATGAAGAAGTGTTCGGAGTCATCGTCGAATTTGATGATGAAGAAGAAACTGTCACAATCGAAGAAGATGGCACTGGTGACCTTGTCACTGGATACCAAGAAGACATGTTTGTGGAGTGATACATTGTCCGAGGGTGACCCTTTGGCCAAACTGAAAGGGTATGCTACATGCCCTGTTTGCGGTTGTATTGAGCAAGTTGGAAGTGTTCGTTGCTCTGAATGCGGCACGTTCCATTCCGGCATACACCTCGAGGAACGCGCAGCTCCACCACCCAGCGAAGTCATCGAGCGTGAAGTGATAGACCCTTCCATTTATTCACTATCAGATAGCCACGCTATACCTGAAGAGGAGTTTGAGGAAAGCGAAGAAATATCGTCGTGGTCTGGTGGTTCAACTGATTTCACAATGAGTGATGATGATGATGAGAAACCCTTGGCAAAAATTGATCCGGAAGAATTGAATCTCCCTGAACCTGAAGACCTCAGTGGTTGATTTGTGACTAAACCTGATTTGTAATTGTAAAACATTAAATCTCTTTTGTAAAGCGAATAGGTAAATTTCATAAATAGAAGAATAAATGGTGGGCTCGGAGAGAATTGAACTCTCGATCTTCGCCATGTCAAGGCGACGTCATAAACCCCTAGACCACGAGCCCTAGGTATCCTTCCGACTGAAACGGTGTATTAAACCACATCGGTGAAAGGTATTCGATTCAACTTACGATCTTTGAAATCTTTCCAGTGCAGCCAGGTTGAGAGCATACGCCAGCCATTCGAGTGCGACCATTTTTCATTTTAATGAGTTGACCATTCTTAATCGCCCCATAGGTTTTGCATTTCAAACAAAATCCCTCAACAACATCCATGTGAATCAAATGTTCCACTCGGTATCTTGACTTAGAATCTTCTGTAATACGCGTAGCAACGAGGGAGCTGGCAAAAATTCACGGTTTCCACCCTAAACCCCCCTACTTTACACAGATTTTTACGATAATGTAGCCTCTCAGAATCCGTAGTAAATCCTAAACGCTGTACTGCTCGTCATTTCATTGGCATGTGGCGTTTATACAAAGCACACGTTTCATTCAAATGTCGTATAACATACATTATGCGACACTACAGGGTGCGTAATATTACTCATTTTCAGGGAGTGGAGTGAGGTTGAGCGATTCGAGAGGAGATTCGAATAATCCTACAAGCGGTGGACCTCCAATAACCCCTTCTAGACCACCATCTTTAGAATCAAGCTTCTTGACAATCAGATCAGATATTCTCTTCCATGCCTTTTGATCAGTAAAGACGGAATGGACCAAGAATAATCCGTGCCCATCGGTCGAAGGTGCAATCCACGCTGAGAGGCAACCCTTTTGTCGACGTTTGAATTCTTGTCGAACTTCAAGCATTCTTCTAAATCTCGCTTCTTTCCCTGATGCTCCAGAACAAACGACAGTTTCAATGAGTACATTATTGATTTCCATTTAAGCACTTCCTAAAACAATATTTTATTAATTCTCTTTTGAAAAACTTAAAACGATAAATCAATGATGGATGAGATTTCCGGAAATGCAAGTTGAAACAAACGGTGTGTGCGATGGTTGTAAACACCACGCTTCCCAATAAGGACCATCGAGGACATTGAAATTGGCGACTGCACCAGGCTCCAACCTGCCATGTACAAGTCCAGATGAATGAGGTGTTGTCTCAGCGGGGTTACGAGTAGCTGCAACTAATGAGGCAAGAGGGTGTACTGAACATCGCTGAGATAAAAGAGAACCCATGAAGGATAAACTTAACATCTTACAATTTGGGTTGAAATCAGAAGCGATACTCCAAGTATATTCCTCTTCAATCATGGTGTTGAAATCTGGCCAGTGTGTACCCAGTGCATAGGGTGTGCCAGGTAAAAATCCAGTATTGACTTTGGCAGCATCCATTTTCTTTCTTGAATCAGTGCTGGTGTGGAAGGCATGGTCGGCAGTAGTTACGCCTAATTCGGCAGCAAGCTCTCCACCACCCCCGTCGACAAACTCATCAATATGCATTCTTAATTCAAGTCCACTGTCGCGTGACAACTTCAATATGTCTTCAGATTGCTCAGTAGTGAACCATCCAGGTTCACAGAATACGTCAGCTGAACGAGCATGCCCCTGCTCTACAACCTTGGGTAATTGTTCAGAAAGGATTTGTTCAACATACTGCTCAGTACTCATTCCAGGTGGCGTGTCATGCGCGCCAAGCCATGTCAGGTCCATCGAGGGTAAGTGTTCCATAGATTGTAGGCGAGACGCGATATCCAACAACCTCAATTCCGAATCAGTTGTAAGTCCGTATCCGCTTTTAACTTCCATGTGAGTGGTCCCGGTCCTCAATGCCGCACGCATTCTCGAGTAACCGAGTTTAACCAAATCCTCATCAGATGCAGCTGCTGTTGACCGTACGGTATCTTGAATACCGCCACCCATGTTTGATATCTCCTTGTAGGATTTTCCACTGTGACGCCATGAGAGTTCGCGGGAGCGATCTCCGGACCATAGTAAATGAGTGTGGCCATCAACCAAACCAGGTATGATTGCATTTCCGTTCAGTGAAACAATTTTTATTTCTGAATCGGAGGACTGCTCAGAATCTGGAAGACCGTATTCATCGACCAATTCCTCAGACGAGGAGATGGATTCTATTGTATTGCCTTGAACGACAATGCCCATACCTTTGGGTGAAACCAATGCCTCTGAATGGAGCATTGAAAGTCCTTTGAGTGGCCCTTTGCCGGAGAGATGGGCTATTGGCCCAGCATCGACATAAACGGTCCGCATATTATCTCCTGTATGCTGAGGGTTGAAGAACAATGGCTCTCTGGAGTGTACGATTGAGATGACTCTTTGGACGCTTGGAATCGAATCGACAGCACACACGCTTTCGTTCGGATTGGTCGATAAATTGGGAATTCCTTATCCAGCGGTATCCGATACAGTTCGCCCTGACAAGGGAGGAATTCATCCACGAGAAGCAGCAGACCATCACAAAGACATTGCCAACACACTCTTTTCATCTCTTCTCGAAAAATATGAGTTGAGTCCCCGAGATATTGGAGCAGTATCATATTCTCAAGGACCTGGTTTGGGTCCATGCCTACGTGTAGGTGCAGCAATTGCTCGAGGGATTTCGAGTCGTCTTGAGGTGCCTCTCATCGGTGTTAACCACTGTGTAGCGCATATAGAGATTGGTCGACAACAATGCGGTTGTGACGACCCAGTTTTGCTCTATGTATCGGGAGGCAATACCCAGGTTATCGCCCATCTTGAAGGACGGTACAGGGTTCTGGGGGAAACTCTCGATATTGGTATTGGAAATATGCTGGACAAGTTTGCACGAGCTCAAGGAATCCCGTTTCCTGGAGGTCCAGTAATTGAAAAACTGGCTGCTGAATGGCTCAGTTCACAAGAAAACCCAACTCTGGAAGGTCTTGAATTGCCTTTTGCTGTTCGAGGCATGGACCTTGCGTTTTCTGGCGTCATGACTGCCGCACAAAGACTGATTGAAAATGGAGCAGATCTCGGTGCTGTTTGCTGGTCGCTCCAAGAACATGCATTTGCTGCATGTGTTGAGGTTGCAGAACGCGCCCTATCGCACACTGGCAAGAAAGAACTCTTACTTGGCGGTGGTGTTGCTTGCAACTCTCGACTCCGTACAATGTGCGAGCAAATGGCCGAGGAAAGAGAATCCTCTTCACATGCGCCTCCCCGTATGTATTGTATCGATAACGGTACAATGATTGCCTTACTGGGATTCATTGAACTCAAGGAAGGAAGAATCACTACTCTGCAAGAAAGTGCCATCGATCAATACCTACGCACAGACCAAACTCAAGTGACATGGGCCGTTTAGTCTTCGATTGAACGCTAATTGTTTTTAAGGAGTCAATGCCGAGAAGTGTTTGGGGGAACTGAACATTAGCGGCGAGCGACGTAAAAAAGATGAACCATTCAATCCCTTTGCCCGTGATGCAAGTGCACAGCGGAATAAGCGTATGAGTGAACGTTCCCAAAATCAACGTCGTAATGCTCCAGCTCAACGCCCAACTCCTCGTCCTCAACAAGACTCAAAAAATGCTCATAATGAATTGGCCAAGCGTCGCCAAGAAGCGCTTGACCGGCTGGGTACTCAAGATTCAAAACCAGCAGTTGAAGAAGTAAAAAAGCCAGCAGAGGCCGTCGAAGAACCAACATTTACCAATTCGGTTGAAAAGGCCGAAGTTTCCGCTCCAAAGGCATCTCGGGAAGATCGAATGGCTGAGCTACGTCGCAAATCAGAAGAGTCACGCAAGAATGCTAAAGCACAACGAGTCGATGTTGCAAAGGTTCAACCCCAAGTTGAAGTGGTGGAACCTGAACCATCAATCGAATTTGTATCCGCTGAACAAAGCGTGCCAGAATTGGTAGAATCTGAAAAACAAGAAGTCACAAATAAGCCAGAAAAATCTCGCAATGATGTTTTCAAAACGATTCAAACCGAAGTTGCCAAACCTTCATCCGACCGACGACGTAAAAGACGCCGAGGTGACAAGAAAGGCGGCGGTCGACAAAAGCAAGAGAAGAAACTCAATCGGCAAAAGTATCTCGAATACAAATATGCTGCACGAGACCTTCTTGACGACGATTCAATCGATCAAGAACATCGCTCTAATGTGCTTGGACAGGTATGGGCCAAAGGTGAACGCATGGGTGTCACAGATGCACTTGAGTTCATCGAAGTCAAAGTTGAAGAAGAAATTCTTCCACGCGAAGTAGCAGACAAACTCCGAGATTTAGTTTCTCGAATGACAACAAGAAGGTGAAAATATGACTGAACTAACTGTAAACGAAAACATTGTAGCAAGCGTACACTATACGGGTACATTACCTGAAAATGGGGAAACCTTCGACTCCAGTGAAGGTCGAGAGCCATTGACTTTTCTCGTGGGCCACAAGCAAATGATTCCTGGATTTGAAGAAGAAATTCTTGGTGCTAAAATTGGTGAAAAGAGAGAATTTACTTTGACTCCTGAACGGGCTTATGGCGATCGGGATGAGGCTGGAGTTTTGCAAATCCCACGTGAACAATTTGCACAATTGGAATCACAAGCAAAATTGACCGAGGGCCTACAATTAGTTGCTCAAATGCCGCACGGCCCTTCACCATTTACAATTGTCCACCTTTCGGATGAATATATTACAGCAGATTTCAATCACACACTCGCAGGTAAGTCACTTACATTTGCTGTAGAAATCATTGAATTGCGCAAAGCTACTGAAGAAGAAGTTTCTCATGGCCACGCACATGGTAGAGACGGCTCTGAACAACACTGATGCGTGGGAGTCTTGATGAAGCCCCTCGGCATGGAGGGTACATGGTCAGTCAACGTAAGGATGACTGGAAGACGCTGAGTGGTCTCGATTTAGATTTACAGAGTACGCCTGACACACTTCAACAAATGGGGGCAGACCCCCTCCAAAACGGAGATGCAGGGGCACCACCTTACACCCGTGGCATTCACTCAACAATGTATCGTTCGCGCTTATGGACGATGCGTCAATATGCGGGATTCTCAAGTGCGAAAGCTACGAATGAAAGGTTCAAACTCTTGCTTGAAAGAGGGCAAAAAGGATTGTCAGTAGCATTTGATTTACCGACTCAACTGGGTCTCGATGCCGATGACGAGATGTCATTAGGCGAGGTGGGCAAAGTTGGAGTATCAATATCAATGCTGGATGATATGCGGCAACTCCTCGATGGCATTCCCTTGGATAAAGTCAGCACGTCGATGACGATCAATGCGCCGGCGATGGTGCTTCTTGCCATGTATATCGCAGTTGCTGAAGAGCAAGGCGTATCATCGCAGGAGGTACTCGGAACAATTCAAAACGATATCTTGAAAGAATACATTGCTCGAGGAACTTATGTTTTCCCTCCAGAACCGAGTATGCGCCTCATCACTGATATCTTCGAATATTGTGCAGAAAAAGTACCGAAGTGGAACACCATCTCCATATCTGGATATCACATTCGTGAAGCAGGGTCAACGGCAGTACAGGAAGTGGCTTTCACCTTGGCTAATGCACTTGCATACGTTGAGGCTGCTCTTGAAAAAGGACTTGACATCGATGCTTTCGCTCCGAGACTGTCGTTTTTCTTCAACTGCCATAACGACTTCTTTGAAGAGGCTGCAAAGTTTAGAGCTGCTCGCACTCTATGGTATGAGTTGGTTACATCTCGCTACCAACCAAACAATCCCAAGTCAGCGATGCTACGATTCCACACTCAAGTTGCCGGAGTCAGTTTGACAGCCCAACAACCATTGAACAACATTGCTCGGGTTACTATCCAAGCACTCGCAGCAGTATGCGGTGGCACGCAAAGTTTGCACACAAACTCCTATGACGAAGCACTCGGACTTCCTACCGAAAAATCAGCGACTGTTGCCCTTCGAACTCAGCAAATCATAGCTGAAGAGAGCGGAGTTGCAGACGTTGTCGACCCGTTGGGTGGCTCTTACCACGTCGAGGCTCTGACAAAATCAATTCATGATATGGCCCTTGAGCAAATAAATAAAATTGAATCCCTTGGTGGTTCAATGAAAGCAATCGAGCAAGGTTGGCAGCAGCGAGAGATCCATAATGCGGCATATCAACATTTGAATGATGTAGAGCAAGAGAAAAGAAAAATCGTCGGTGTAAACCATGGTTTGATGGATGAAGAAACCGAAACCGAGGTTCTCAAACTCGACCCATCTGTGGGCGAGGAGCAGTGCAGTCGTCTTGCTGAATTAAGAGAGAACAGAGACAGCCAGAGAGTCAACGGGTGTCTTGAAGCCATACGAATCGCTGCTGCTGGTGATGATAATTTATTCCCACTGGTATTGAATGCAGTCCGAAATGACTGCACCCTCGGAGAAATAATTGCGGCGATGAAAGACGTCTTTGGAACATGGATGGCGCCGAGTGGATTTTGAGGTGGAAGGATGAAATTTGGGCCAATACACGTCGATCACATTGGGATTGCAGTCGATGAACTTGAGCAGGGCAGCACATTCTGGAGACTTCTAGGATTAATGGAAAATCCGAATGATGAATTGGTTGGAGATCAAGGAGTAACTACTCGATTTTTCTCTACAAATACGCCAAGTGAAGAAGACCATCCACCTCAGATAGAACTACTTGAACCAACATCGCCGGACACTCCAATTGGAAAGTTCTTATCCAAAAGGGGTGCAGGAATTCAACAATTATGTTTCAGAGTTGGGGATCTTGAAGGGTTGATAGCTCATCTGTTAGAACATGAAATTCGTATGATTGATGAAGTTCCAAGAAAGGGATCAGGTGGTAAGATGATAGCGTTTGTACACCCAAAATCAACTGGAGGAGTTTTGGTAGAACTTACGCAGTCTACTGTATGAGGGATCGTATGGCAAAATCACTACTATCTATACGTGGAGTATCCAAAAACTTCGCAGAAGTTGAGGCACTTCAAGAAATTAGTCTTGAAATTTATTCAGGTGAAATCGTCGGGTTGGTTGGGAGCAATGGAGCGGGTAAAACAACACTGCTACGACTCATGGCCGGTGTGTATAAACCGTCAAGTGGAACGGTTGTTTTGAGCAACGGCGAACCCGTCATGAACATGCGTCATGAATTGGGTGTTGTTCCTGAATCAACCGGACTTTATTCCCGATTAACGGCTTGGGAAAATATTCGGTATCACAGCAGAATGCATGGTGTCAAAGACTCAATTGCATGGGCAAGAACTGAAAAATTCGCTGAACATCTTGACATGAAAGACAGTCTAGGGCGACACACAAAGGGCTTTTCTCGAGGAATGAAACAAAAAACAGCCTTGCTAAGAGCACTTGCTCACGGCCCGAATATCCTTCTTCTTGACGAGCCTACCGCTGGACTCGATATTACCAGCGCCCGTACTGTTCGTGCATTGGTGCGTCAATTACGCGACGAGGGTGGCACTGTGATTTATTCAACTCACCAATTAGCTGAAGCGCAACAGGTATGCGACCGAATAGTCATCATCCACAATGGTGAAATCAGAGCCGACGGACCGCCTCAACACTTGTTAGATGAGACCGGTACGGAGTCTCTTGAAGATGCATATGTGTCATTAACATTGGATCAGGCGCGTACACGGAAAGAAGACAATGCCAAAGAAAGCGCATTTACTGGCTGGTGGAGACGATTATTCACGCCCAAGACACCTCCGACTACTCAAGAGGTGATTGAAAGTGAGTGATGGGAGTTTTCGAAGAGTACGCTCGATTGCGAAAAAAGAGGTTGTTGAATTCACTCGAGATTGGAGGACGATAATCGCCATCATCGTGATACCACTTCTGATGTTCCCCTTACTGTTCATCTTGTTCCCTGTCCTGCTCGAATCAGAGGCCGCTGAACTCGATGCTCTTGAGTTATCAATCGTGATACAGACTGATGGATTGCCCGAGAATCTCGCTGAGAATATCAGCATGAGTGGCATGAATTATACTATTGAAAGCCTACCTGCTACAACTTTCTTGTCGGAGCCAGGACAGGATCTTGAACGCGTAAGAAACAGTTCGACTGATGCTGTTCTAAGATTTGAATCGGATGAAGAAATTTGGGGGTATGCAATACTGCACCTCTCTACATCTGAACGGTCAAATGAAGCTCGAAATCGTATATTGAATGTTCTGAGTGTGTGGGAAAATTCTGAGATAAAGGAACGCATTGAGCAAGGTGGTTTAGACGTCAATGAAACCCTTGACCCATTACGTTGGGACGGGGATATAGCAGCGGGCGACGTTGCAACTACAGGTGAACAATCCGGTATGATTTTATCACTCTTCATACCGTTAGTTCTAGCCATTTGGACGTATTCAAGCGCCATTCAACCCTCGATTGACATGACGGCAGGAGAACGGGAACGAGGGACTCTAGAAGCACTTCTTTGCTTACCTTGTACAAGAATGGAATTGCTTTTCGGCAAATGGCTGGCGGTTGCTACAATCACTGGTGTTGGGGTTCTCTTGCAAATATTTGGATTGTTATTCGCGATTGGTTACCTTGCAACATCGAGTTTTATCGGAGTACCTCAACTTTCTATCGCCTCTGTCCTGCTCATCGTGCTCGCTATCATGCTGTTTGCAATAATGGTCGTAGCATTCGAACTTGCGTTAGCAATGCGCTCGCACAGCGTAAAGGAAGCGGGTTCAATACTGGCTCCAGCACTGATGCTCATACTGTTCCCAGCACTGTTTACGCAGGTGATTAACTTGGATGGAATCGAAGGTTTCTGGTTTGCAATTCCTGTTGTGAATATTTTGCTCGCATTGAGAGAGTTGTTGATGAATCGAGTGATTACAGAACACGTCATTATTTGGGCAGTTTCTTCTGTAGTTTATGCAACTTTGGCCGCTTACTACGCTTCAAGACAGTTTAGCCGAGAAGACATCGTCACTTCACTGTCTTAAGCCTTCGAAAAGTGTACGAGCGAATCACGAACAACATCAATGATGAGGTCAATCTCTGCAGATGTTATGCCAAAGTGCGGCGTGAAACGCAGAGCATTTGTCCCACCATGGATGACACCAAGACCATGTTTACGACACCATGTTTCTACAGCATCAAATCCAACAACCGGGTATTTTTGCGATTGGAGTTCAGCGCTAAGTAGCAATCCAGTTCCTTGGACTTGAGTAATTATGCCTGGCATTTCTACGGCAAGCGAGTATAGTTTCTCAACAAACTCGTCACCTCGATCACGGATGTTGTCACGTAATTCTGGTGTGATCAAATCAAGAACTGCACATGCAGTCTCCAAAGCACGAGGGTTGGTCGTCATGGTATTGCCATAGATGCCCACAACATAATTTTCAGAGGCACGGTCATTCAGGCCCAATACTGAAAGTGGATATTGGCCTGCATTGAGGGCTTTTGACCAGGTTTCCATATCTGGGCATTCTGCATCCTGGAATCCTTCGTAATCAATGACGGAAAGACAACCTTGGCCGCGGATACCCGCTTGGATTGAGTCAACAAGAAGCATTGAACCATGTTCAAGAGTTAATCTTCGTGCAGCATCGTAAAACGAGCGATCAACACATGAACCGGGGTTACCTTCACCCTGAACTGGTTCTATGGCCATTAATTCGATGAATTGGCCATCTGCCTCCGCCTTAGCAAAAGCAGCTTCAAGTGCAGGCACATCATTTGCAGGAACAAGTATGAGATTTTCTCGATCTCTAAAGGTTGCGAGGTTTTTATCGTATGCTGCCTTGCACGAGTGGGAAATTTGAGCAGGTCGGTCTGTTCGTCCATGGAATGCTTTCTCAACAGCCATGAGCATAATTTCCTTTCCTTCATGCCTACCGCCAGGGCCAGTCATTTTTCTTGCATTGACATCAGCAATTCGTAGACTTACGGTGACTGATTCTGAACCGCTGTTCATGCAAATGAAACGGGTGAAGGGACATGAGCCCCGAGTATGCCCGAGTTCGCTTTGCAGGCGGTTTGCAAGACGCTTGTGACTGTAAGATGGAGTCATTACGTTCGCCATTACCCAATTTCCAGACATAGCAGAAATAACATCAGATGGGCCATGGCCGCTGCCAAGCATGCCATAACCGCCGTTGTCGTGGAGAACCGCTCCATGAGTGGTGATAATCCAAGGTCCACGTGCTGCAAGGGCAACGTAAGGATTCACTGTAGCAGGCGGGTAAAAATTAATGTAATCAGATTGGAGAATCTTCACCAATTCTGATTCAGGAAGGGACATCATCTCATCCCCAAATTCCTCAGCAAGTAGATTTCGACGCTCAACAGCCTCTACGATGGCGGATGAAAGGCCATCATCATGAGATAAAAATTGAAGGATGACTTCGTCCTTTAGCCCAACCGTATCGCGATGTATCGAAGGGTCACGAAGACTTTCAAGATGGGCGAAAGCGTCAGCAGCACGAGATGACATCAACATTATGGCAACGAAGGGGTTCTTTGAACATTGGCTTTAGATGGAATGATTTCTACGGTTTTTTCAACCTTTAGAGCCTATTACTCCAGTATTACTCTACGAATATTTATATGTTCTATTCAGGACGGCGACACATGCCTAAGATCTCGTTGGATATGCCAGCCGAGTTGGTTCAAGACTTGCGCAAGCATGTTGGAGACGAGCATAAGTTCGTCAGCTTAGCTGACGCTGTTCGTACTGCATGCAGGAAACTTTTGGACCAGTTGGACGAAATCGATGCGCGGCACGGCAGGAAGTGATTATGATGGTAACAAAGGATCAGGCTGAAGGTGCTGTGAAAACATTGCTCGAATACCTTGAAGGTGATGCACAGAGAGAAGGTTTAGAAAAAACACCTCAACGTGTGATTGAGTCTTGGGATGAGATTTTTTCAGGATACAAAGCAGACCCCGAAGAATTACTGCAATCGACTTTTAACGGTGAAGGATATGATGGAATCGTACTCTTAAGGGATATTGAATTTCATTCAACATGCGAACATCATCTTCAACCCTTTAGCGGTAGGGCACATATTGCTTACATCCCAGTTGACCGAATTGTTGGTATCAGCAAGTTAGCAAGAATTGTCGACGCCCATGCTCATCGATTGCAAAATCAGGAACGTATTACAAAGGGTGTTGCGGATGATCTTGAGAAATATTTGAATCCACTTGGAGCTGCTGTAATCATCGAAGCATCACATGGTTGCATGAGATGCAGGGGCGTTCGCAAGCAAAATTCAGTAATGACAACCTCGGCAATGCGCGGCGTATTTTTCGAAAAGGCTGAACCGCGACAAGAATTGATGCAATTGATTCAAGCACGGCCTTTGTGAGGGAATTGAGATGTTGTCAGCTGAATGTGAATTGTCCGGAACAGAACCGGTTGATTCAGCAAGTGACCTTGCAATGGTGTATAAAATTGTAGAAATTTTTCACTCGGTCCAAGGTGAGGGGGCGCATGCTGGTATCCCACATGTGTTCATACGATTCGGCAAATGTAATCTCCAATGTGAATGGTGCGACACTGATTTTGAAAAGTTTGAGGAAATGTCTGCAATTGATATATTGGGAGAAGTCATGAAATACCCTTCAAAAAGAATAATTTTTACAGGTGGTGAACCAATGATTAACGATTTGTGGCCCTTACATCGATTATTCAAAGCACGTGGGTATAATCTTTCATGCGAGTCGAACGGTACAATTGTGATTCCAGAGGGTCTCTTAGACTGGATATGCATTTCACCGAAGGACCAAATGTATCCAAATGTAAAGATTCGACAACAAACTGGAGACGAATTGAAGTGTGTTTATGTAGGTCAAGACCTCTCACTTTACGACGAATTGATCGATGGATTTACGCATCATTTCTTGCAACCCTGCTACATGGAATCTGAATCTGTGGAATGGAATGGGAAAAACTTTGCATTAACTGAATCCGTGGTCAAAGAATCTCCTCCTTGGAGGCTAAGTCTTCAAACTCACAAGTGGATGGGTGTCGACTAATGAATCGTGCAGTTATGGCCCTCTCAGGGGGAATGGATTCAACAGCATTGTTGGTGCGGTTACTTGCAGATGGCTACAAAGTTGACTGCTTGTCCTATCGCTATGGTCAGAAGCACAGTGTCGAACTTGAACGAGCTCAATTGAACATTGAATATCTCAAAACTCAAAACATCAACGTCACACACAGAATAATCGATCTTACTAGTGCAATGAGTATTTTTGAGAGTGCACTAATCGAAGGTGGCGAAGAAATTCCAGAAGGGCATTATGAAGCAGAGCAGATGAAAGCGACCGTCGTACCGAATAGGAATGCGATATTTGCCTCAATTCTGTATGGGTATGCGCTCTCTGTTGCATTAAGAGAAGATTGTCAAGTTGACATTGCATTGGGTGTTCATTCCGGTGACCATGAAATTTATCCAGACTGCAGGCCCGAATTTTACAATGCAGTTGAACATGCTTTCGCAATTGGTAATTGGGACAGCGGAAAAGTTGGATTCAAATTGCCGTATCTGGAAGGAGATAAAGTCACAATACTGAAAGATGCACTCAATGCGACGGATAAACTCGGACTAAATTTTGACCTGATCTTCGCGAACACAAACACCTCATATAACCCCGATAGCGAAGGTCGAAGTTCGGGTAAAAGCGGTGCTGACATTGAGCGCATCCTTGCTTTCCACAAGCTTGACCTATCGGACCCGGTCGAATATCAAACTTCTTGGGATGAGGTTCTGTCAAATGCTCTCGAGGTGGAAAGGGTGCACAAAGATAATGAATATCGGGATCGGCTTACACAAGAACAGTATTATGTCACCCGGGAAAGTGGAACTGAGCGGGCATTTACAGGAATGTATTGGGATGAAAAGCGAAATGGAAATTACTATTGTATTTGCTGCAACCATCTTCTGTTCACATCAGAAATGAAGTTCGATTCAGGTTGTGGATGGCCTTCATTCCACACTGAGCACCCGCGTGCTGGAATAAAACATGTTCAAGATAACAGCCATGGTATGCAAAGAATAGAAGTTCGTTGTTCGAAATGCGACGCTCACCTTGGTCACATATTCAATGATGGTCCAAGAGCATACGGCGGTCAGCGTTATTGTATAAATTCGGCATCAATGGATTTCAAGGAGAGAGAAGAATGACAACACGTATACGCAGGTATGTAGAAACTGATACCGGACATCGAGTCCCAAATCACAAGAGTAAATGCCGACACCTCCATGGGCATCGCTATCGGTTTGAAGCAGAAATCGAGGGTGATACAGTTCAGGAGCCCGGTGTAAGTGAGGAAGGGATGCTCATGGATTTCTCAGATGTCAGTCAAATACTTATGACGTATGTTCACGATATAGTCGATCACGCATTTGTTGTCTATGAGGGTGACAAAGAAGCACGTAAAGCATGTGAGGTAATGGGCGACGGGCACAGAACTGTTGTCGTCCCATTTATTCCGACTGCAGAAAATTTAGCCAAGTGGGCCTTTGAACAGGTTGAGCCACATATTGCCACTGCTTATGGAAATAGACTCCGACTTGTAGCAATGCACGTTCGTGAAACTCCAAAAAGCACAGCATCATGGATCCCGTAATTATTCTTCTTCAGAAGGAGTAATTTTTCGTCTACGCTGGCTTTTCCATTCAGCATTTCCGTCGACGTATTGGAGTGCTGTGGTCGCATCGAGTATTCCGCCAATGAGCCGAGTTGCTTCATCTTCTGTCGGCATTGAACGCAAAATTCCTCGCCGCAGGCTATGTGAAAAACTTTGCTTTCTTTCCTCATTACCGGGTAAGGATTGACCCATTTCATCGATACCTTGCCGCAAGATGCCCTTCAATGTTGGATTCATACTTCGTTCCAATGGAACAATATCCGGTAGTCCAGGATCACAGCCTTGACTGCTAAGTACCGTTGAACGATGAAGTTCGTACACGCATGTATTGACTGCATGCGACAGATTCGAAATGGGATAACCCTCCCACGTAGGAAGAGTGACGAGGAAGTCACACAGTTCAAGGTCTTCTGTCGAGAGGCCTTTCCCCTCTTCACCAAATATGAGGGCTATTGAATCATTAAAATGTTCAAGTCGCTCTGCAAATTCCCAAGGATACATAAAATGGCGAAATGTCGTTTTACTTCCGACTTCCCGCTTACCCGATGTACCTACAGTAAGTGAACAATCTGAAGTTGCCTCCTCAATCGAAGAATATACTTGGCATGAATCAAGGATTCTACCGGCATGCTTAGCTCGATTACGCGCCTCAATATCATCGGGTGAGCAAAGTGGATTGACCAAGCGTAGAGAATCAAAACCGTAATTCAGCATACTTCTGCATATTGCTCCAAGATTCCCGGGGTGCGATGCTCCTACCAAAATGATGTGAAGTGAATACGGCCTCTTGGGCAGAGGTAGTCCTTGGCGATCACCCAACTCTATTCCTCCTCAGGACTCTCTGGAGTGAATTGAAATTCGAGTATCCATTGTGGATTACACGCCTGATAAAGAAAGAAGAGGTATCCACCTTCTTCTCTGTCAGCCATAACAAGTGAACGTTTTCGCAGACCGTGATTGTTTCTCAAATGAACAATCAATGATTCAAGATATTCTCTTGTGTTGTGATGAACAGACACAGGGTTGCGGTCCCAATTGACACGCACCGGCACTTCATCGCCTCATTCAGTCGACTCTGCGTTGTCGGTATGTTGTTACATAACCGGCAATCCAGTTTCGAAGCTTTTTCGATTCAACATCGGTAAGTTGTTGAACCATTTTCTTGTTATGATCGAAATCATCAGTGAATTTTTCACCATGGTCTTCAACAAGGTGAATTGCGCGTATTTTGATAAAACTTGGTCGGATATTTCCCATATTAATCACTCCTCAAACAATTTAACTTCGATTGGAATATCAGGTTCGTCGTGTCGAGTAACCTGCAAGCGAATCTTGCGAGGAGGGTTCTCAATTCCACGAGACCAGATATGTTCGTTGACACTCGGGTCAATCCATACTTCTTCTTCTTCGCCAACTTTCAAGTGATGAATCACATGTTCGCGGATGATTTGGATTGCTCGAGGTGCTCGCTTGTAGCGAGTTATGCTCCACGCTTTGCGTAGGGGGACAGTGAGTTCAGATTCATTTGCACGTACCATTCAAATCACCTCATCGTTGGAGCTTACTACGGCGCCAGTGGTGCCGCTTTGGGTGCGACACAGTGTTTCGGTCGGTCTTGAGCATGACCCAAACTGGGACACGCCGGTTTTGCTTCCCCACTTTCATGAGGCGTATTTTTTTCGCTGCTGGTTTATTTCTTGACATGTTCGAGCACCTTCTCAGATTCTTCGGATGGACGCACTACGGCGGCTCTTGGATTGGGAGAGGAGCAATTGTTTCAATTGCTCATCAGTCATTTTCGCATTCAGTTTCCCTTCAGCGTGGAGTTGGACGATTGTTTGCTTAATCATTTGAGAACGTTCAGGGGTTGCAAGTGAAATTGCAGAAATGCGTGAACGTGCTTCAGGAGTAAGGAGATTCTTCATTGCAGCATCAAGATTCTGTGATGCAATGTGGGCCTCTTGCGCCTTCACTTCAGCATCAGCTTGTTGTGCTGCTTGCTGTTCAAGTTGCTTTTGCAATGCAAGACGGCGTTGCTCACGGAGTTGGTTGAACTCATCATCTTGAGTTGAAACCATGCTTGTCACCTCGTTCACATCCTCAATACTTGGAGAGTCCAGGATATTGTTCTTCAGCCAGTGGGCGGCATTCATGCGCAACACTGTCAATCATCTTGTGGCCAGCTGCGGTAATTGAGCGGCCCTTGAAAAGTTGGAGTTGATCACCGTTTTCATCTTCAACGATGCGCCCTGGGACTTTTTCGACAAGGCCTTTTTCTTCGAGTTGTTGGAGCGATGTGCGGATGATGTGACGTGAAGCAACACCTGGGGTGTTAGGGCCGACGCCGTTATCCTTGCGACCACCAAAGGCTTGTGCAAGATGAGTAACACCAACGGGGCCTTCACGCGCAACCTTGCGTAAAATTGCAGCAGAACGTAGGAACCACCAATTCTCCTGAGATGGAGGGCGTTCTCGGTCGACACCAGTTTTGACAAATTCAGCCCACTTAGGTGTTGAAACGCTTTCGGTTTCTTCGAGTCGCGCAGCAAGAGCTGGGTTAAAGATTTCAGCGGGTATATCGTAGAGAGTCGTCATGACAAGACACCGAGCAATTTGCCGACCGAACTCCCCTATATGAAGAGAACGGGTAAAATAGCCTGTCCGAAAGTTCCGATTCTCTTTCAGTAAATCGAAAAATGGGAATAACAAGGGTTCAAAACGGATTGGTTCATCGGGGAATACAATGAAGAAGGCTCTAGCTCAAAATCCAAATCTATTGCGGACCCTCATGGGGTTGTCTGTAACGTTGATTTTGTTACTCTCATACGCCGTTTATGGAGCTACGGTATCCCCTTCTTACTACCTTTACACAACAGAGTCGAATGAAACAGACCATGAAATTAACGAGCCTACGCGAATCTACCAAGAGTCTTCAAACACCACTATTTGGGCTTGGAACATTCCCGCAAACAGTTCAAATTTGACTTGGATTCATCTTACTGCTGTCGACTTATCGGCACAATCGAAGGTGAAACTCATCAATTCTGCCGGATTATATAGCCATCGTCTTCTCGGTGTCGAATCTGACCAAGCATTCAGTTGTGCAGAACAATGTCAAAAAAATTCCACACATGAAGTTGAATCAAACGACGGTGGAACTGTAGTCATTCACGCACTCACTTCATACGATCCTGCTCGTAGGAATAATGGAACAGTCTACGGCGCTGATATTCAAGAGGCTACCGAAAAGGCAAGGGATTTGATTGAATATGAACATAGCCCCTCAAGTCTGCGTGTTGAAATAACAGAAACCGGTGACAGAATCACAACCCCAGAAATTATTCTGGTTACCGTGAATGAGGAGTTTGATTCCATTGCAGTATTCTCGGTTGATGCTGCTACTGAATTCTTATGGGCCCTAGCTGCCGTAGTCGGATGCTTTTCGATGGTGTTGATACCCTCATTCACAGTGTATTTTGCCGCTAAAGCCAAAGAAAACAAGGACAGGCTGAAACTTGAACAGTCTGAAGAACAAGTCAAAGCATCTCTCGAAAAGTGAGAGGGAACTTACTCCCCAATTGCCTCATATATATTGAAGATATGTGATGTTTTGAGCGACATGCAGAAGTTCGTAGCAATCCTCATGTTATGTTTGCTGGTTGGGTGTAGTTTCTCAACGCTTCATGCCTCGGAGTTGAACGAATTCGGTTCCCAAGACGCATATGGTAGAGCCACAGGCGTAGACCTGACAATATCGAATGTTTCGTTCTCATATACAACTGCAGGAGATGAAGAGCAATACCGTATGTTTTCATCAAATTATCCCGTTCTAGGATTTAACAGACCTGCAGAGCTCTATGTTGTCGACGCAGTTATCGATGTTCCGATTCAAGTTGACATCATGGTCGAAAATCTTGGCACGGCTGCCTCAGGAACGATTGATGTCAACCTCAAAGTTCTTCACAATGAATACTCACTTTTTGAAATGGTCAATGTAACGGTTCAAATGAATTCTATAAACGGAGGAAATTCAAATTCGGTATCTCAAGTATTCACACCCACGTATTCTGGCAATCATACTCTCTTGGTTAGTTCAACCTCTACAATCCTTGACGACAACCCTCAAAATGATCAAAAAATTCGTAGTTTTACTGTAGCAAGCAGTTACTTGAATTGTGATGATTTAACGGGTTGGAGTGTTGGAACTCAATGGGGTTTAAGTTCTGACTCTGCGCTTTCAATGGGGAGCAGTTGCCATGTAGGTAACGGTCAATATTCTACATATTCAGATAATCTGGTGACTTCATTGGTCACTCCGGTGATGGACATGTCTGACGCAGTCTCAAACCCTACCCGCACCAATGGACTAAGTTTCTATTACACTGGTAGTGTTCAAACTGGTGATGTTTTGAAAATCGAAGTACTCTCAGCAATGGGTGGTTGGTATCAACTCGGTAGTGTGAGTGCATCTGTTGACCAGAACTTCCTTGACGGTCAAGATTATCAAACTTTTTCGGTTAACCATGCAGGAGCAACATCGCCACTCATTCCCATTCCTCAAGAGTATTTCCACAGTCAAACCAAATTCCGATTTTTGTTTGAGAGTGATGCATCAGGAACAGATATTGGCTATTACTTGGATGAGTTGGTCTTCGTCTATGACCAAAAAGTGAGACCAGAAGAATACTCCATCTCTTCGAACGGTGTTTCGACAGTGGGCTCTGTTCCGGGCCAATGGGGAAGCGTTCGGGTTTCAGTTACAAATAACGGAAATATATCCGACTCAGTACTACCTGAAGTTCTCGGATTGCCAGCAGGTTGGAGTGTATATTTTGCTAATCCAAGTGGAGTGTCGATAAATGCTGAATCAGGTGTGCTTCTTGCACCTGGGGAATCAAAGATGATTGATATCAAAATAGAGCCAGATGAGAACGCGACTACAGGACTGCATCAGATGACCTTTCGAGGAGTCTCAAGTCAATACGCATCGATTAATACAACGTTGCCAATGCAATACCAGGTAATTCCTGATAGAGAGCCTTACATTGTCAAGCCAGAAGTGTCACCAGCATGTCCACCTGGTAGCACATGCCCATTTTCAATAGAGATTCTTAACATCGGAGACGCAACTGATGTTTTTGATTTAACACTCGACACCTCAACCCTTCCTAGCAATTGGGGCGTCCAATTTGCTTGGACTCAAGACTCAAGCGTACTTGTCCGTACAGATTCACCAGTTCTTGTAGATCTAACCATGACAATACCTGTAGATGCAATACCCGATTCTATGTTCAGTTTTTCAATCACAGCTACATCACAAAATAATTCTATTCGAACAGTTACTGAAAGCATAGATATCTCTGCATCAATGATAAGCGATGCATCGGTGGAAGCATCCGAATACCAGCTTCAAAAAGATGTCATGGTAGATGCTGGCGAAACGATCTCTGTGGAATTCACCATTTGGAATAATGCGACACGTCAAGATATCTTCTCTGTTGGGATAATCCATGATCCGAGTGGTCAATGGATCATAGAACAGCCGAACATGGATAATGCAGTGATAAATGGTCAGTCACACACTACATTTAGCATCGATGTGACTGCACCGAATACTGGCCAAGCAGGAGATGAAGCCCCCTCTATCACCCCCGTTATTACTTCAAAACGGAGTGGAATGGTGTTCGAAGGATTGCCTTATGAGGGTATTACGGTCAATACCGTAAGTGACCTTGAATTACGACTTCTCGAATCACCTCAAAAATTAACTCCTGGTATTGCCTCTAAAGTAACATTGGAAATAGAAAACAATGGTAACGGTCCCGTTTCTGCTTTATTGTCAAGCAGTTCAATTCCATCAACTTGGCATTGGTGGACGTTTGTCGATGAAATGAACCACACCGGAATGATCGAATTAACTGCACCGTACGATGACGGCGATATTCAATTGGTCGAATTATGGATTCTCCTACCGAGTGCAGAAAAGGCCGGAGAAATCCACAGCATTGATTTCACGGTTACAAATGGGGATGGGCTGATTGACCTGCAACCGCTTGATAACGATGTGTTATTTGATGCAATCACTGCATCTGTTCGAATTCCATCAATGAGCTCTAACATGACGGAGACTACAGCCAGTGTTGGTGGGACCGCATCTGTAAATGCCTCTGTCAAAAATATCGGAAATGCAGTGGATGAACTGTTCTTAGTCATGACTTCAGTATCGACTTCACCACCAAATGATGACGTTATAGCCTTCATGAGTATTGGAGCGTCAGGTGCTTCTCGACCGCTGGATATACTCAATCCATTCCGAATGGAAGCGGGACAAGAAATGGTGATAACCGTCGACATCATCATACCTGACGACATCCCTCTCAACACAAGAATTGTAGTTAAGTTTGAAGTAATTGCAGGAGAAGATGCTGAATCAAGACCATACGAATTAAAGCATGAAATCATGATACTCGTGGACAATCAACGCTCAATGCAATCTGAAATGAGTCTTCAATCGGAGGAAATCTTTGCAACTGGAATGCCGGCCCCATATTGGATAAATGTCACATCAACATCTACCCAACCAGAGGAGTATCGTATTCACGTACAACAACCTGAGCAATGGCAATCAGTATGTCAAGGCGTTTTGATAGATGCGGATGGCCAATCCTTGCAACATGATGCAGGTCACCTCATCCCAAAATACACCGACATGATGTGTGAATTGCACCGTCTTGGAGGAGAGACAGAGGGTGTTGTAACGGTGACAGTGGAATCCGTTGATGGACTTCTGGTCTGGACAGACAGTCGGTCTTTCGTATTCAGCGAACAAGAAGCGGATGGTATGCAAATGAATGTTGAAATGATTGCCACTTCAATCGCTTCAATACTCTTCATAGCGGTCATATTAGCACTGGTCTTGAGAAAGAAAACGCCTGAAGATGAATATGAAGAGGAAATTTTCATGCAAATCCAACCAGCATCGGTTACAAGTGGCCCCCCTGTTTCTTCAAATGGACCCCCTGTATCTCAATTGAATGACGAGAACGAAACGCCAAATATGCGACAGGATGCGACAGTTGGAAGCAGTTATGTTGGGCCGCAGGTACCTGAAGAAGGTCTTCCGGACGGCTGGACTATGGAGCAATGGCAATACTATGGCCAGCAATACCTCGATAGGAAACAATAACAGTCTAACTTCAAGAGGAAAATCCATGGAATCTGCCACATACCCTCCTGCTTGGTATTTGCTGTGGCTTGTGATTGCAGTATGTGGCGTTGGTACATGGTTTCTCAGAAATTTTACTGAACGCGTTGAGGCTACCCGATTTGTTGCCTTCTCAGGTGTTGCAGCAATGAGCGTCATGGTCGTATGGACATTTACCCAATTTTAGGTGATGATATGGATTTAGCTGATTCAGGTAGTCACCAATTTGCGGATTACTATCCCTGCCGTTTACCAGTGTGGTGGGCTCGTGTTGGAGAAGTAGGTCCACACTGTTCTGCTGAAGGCGTGTCTGGAATGAACATTGTACTAAGAATCGAAAAACGATTTACTCGATTTGAACGAATTTTAGCTAAAGTCTTACGTGCGCCTCGTGAGGTTCGACGACCGCTTGATGGAATGAACAGCATGCTGTGGGAATTATGTGATGGCTCACGAAGTTTCCAGACAATATGCGGGCACATGGATGAAGTCTTCAAGGAAAATATTGCTCCAGCAGTCGATCGGACAGCAAGTGGAATTGAATCACTTAAATCCCGAAATTTGATGACAGTGCTTCAGGAACCCTTCGCTGGTAAATGGAATATTGGTCCGGGCCAAACACCGCAAAACCAAACACTGAACACTGGTGAACAGGCGATCAAATTTGACGTAGAGCCAAGGAGTGAAGCAGAGCGAAACGTCATTCAAGTAAGTCAAGAAGATCTTCAACTGGGCGACCAATACGAGTAACTGTACCCATATCGAGCCAGGGACGTTCCATGAGATGACCATGAAGTGTGAGAAAATTGGCAATAGATTCGATACTTGTCACGTCGATACTTGAAGAATCAATTTCCTTGAATGCCTTGTCTTTCCAGCGAATGGAATGTTTGAGATCTCCATCAAGTCGCGAGAGCAGTGAATAAATGGTATCATAATTTAGTGGTGATTTGAGATAGAGATGGACATCAACATCGAAAACTGATGTCTCGCAAAGTGCTACGGCTTGGCGTGATTTAGAACATCTCGGATTATGATAAATTATTGCCATGTCAATGGCTAACTTACGTGACTTAAAGTGGTTGCCAAACCAGTCGAAATCCGATACCATCACTTTGTAGACTCGAAAGGGCAGAACCCCGTGAAGAACAACGAGTTGAATCTGATTCGGTAAACCAAGAGCCTCCTCTGTGTACTTTTTTCAACACGGTTTCGACTTGAACTGGTTGCTGAGTGCCGTTGTGAGAACTGTAATCCGCAACAAAGCAATCCTGGCACCATTCAGAGACTTGACCATGAAGGTCCAAAAAACCCCAAGGATTAGCCTTTTTCTGGCCAACTTCTCTCGTGCTTGCTCCAGCGTTACCTGCGTGCCAACCATAGTCATTCAATTCACTGTCACGATTACCAAATGCCCATCGAGTCGTGGTTCCAGCACGAGCGAGATATTCCCATTCCGCTTCGGAAGGTAGCCGCCAAACACCTTTTACTCCCAGTCTCTCAACTTCAATATCACGTTCATTGAGACGGGAGATGAAATGTTGTACTTCATTCCAGGAAACCTGTTCGACTGGACGAAGTCCTGCAGCCCAACCATCTGTGAAAAAAGACGGATTTTCCATCGTTATTGCTTGCCAATGCGCCTGTGTAACAGGACGCTCACCACAGAAAAATGGCTCTGTGATGTTCACTTCGTGAGTTGGTTGTTCGTTGCGAGTTCCTTTTTCATCACCCATGATAAAAGTTCCAGGCTCAACAAGAATGTAACGTCCACCAAATTCATCATCAAAATATGGTCGATCTTCTGCCATTCTTATCACTCACTTCTCGATGCAAAGAGAGCACAAGTATCGAGAACTGAATCAACCAAAACGTGGAGACGGTTCTCAAGAGCGTTGTCGACAAAACTTCCATCTTCGTCAAACGCATCCTTAACATGGCCAACTGCAAGTTGTTCCGGCACTGGCCATGCATGAAGCCAACGTAGCATAATGCGCATATGGTTGAGAGTATTCGAGTTCTGCATCCCACCAAGTGTTGACATCAAGCCAAACGGTTTGCCCCCAACATGTTTGTCATACAGCCAATCAAATGTATTCTTCATCACCCCAGACATTGTACCGTGATATTCTGGCGAACACACTAAAAATCCATCGCATGAAGAAGCAAGTGACTGGAATTTTTTGACATTCTCATCCTCCCAGCAGCCATCTTCACCAACAAATGGAAGCGGCTTAACAGCGCAATCCCAGAATACAATTTCAGCACCCTTCGACTCAGCATAATTCAATGCATGGTTAACCATCATACCACTCTTGGAGCCTGAACGATATTCCCCTGAGAGGCCAAGAATGCGAGGTGATGACTGTGTCATGGTGTCGACTTCGAGAGGTAGCATTTGAATATAGTGTAGAAAAAATTGAAGAACATCGAGAAGCAATGCTTATGCCGGTCGAATCACCGCTTTGAATCGGTGAACCAATGAGCGCTGCCGATGACAAACCTCAAAACCCCTCTGATTCGAATGCTGTATCGGATGCTGTTGCTGAATCTATGGCCGCAGCACTCCGTTCAGCAGGCTTGGGGGAAATGGTTGAGCACGTCGAAGTCAAACCGATGGGGTATTCGGAAAATGTTTTGGAAAGAATCATCAAGCAATATTCCATTGAAGACAGAGATGAATTTCTTACTTTTGCTCACAGCAAAGACGCTGATGGAAATAATTACCTGAAAGAAGAGGAATTGCAAACTGCTGCACAAGAATGGATTGCTAAAATTATGATGAAGCAAAAGCAGCAAGAAAAAGAAAATTCTGTTGAATACCTGCTGCAACTCGGTGAGGAATGTTCTCGGAAAAATGATTCGAAGGGCGCATTAACTGCCTTTAACAAAGCGATTGCATTGGATCCGTCATGCGATATGGCATGGTTTAACCGTGGTGTTTTACTTGAAGCGGAACAAGATGCACGTGGAGCGCGTCAAGCGTTCCAGATCTGTTTGGATATTAATCCAAACAACGCACCTGCAACCGCCAACATTGCTACTTTACTCGAGAGAATTGGTGATGATGCAGCTGCTTACCAAATGGCTGTCCGTGCATTGAATTTCTTCCCTGGACACCCTTTGTTACTGGATGTAAAAAGTAGGTGCGCAGAAAGTGGCGAACAAGTACCCATAGAATCTATGCCAATTCAGCCACCTCCGCAGACCTATGATGAGAAACAGGTCACACAAGTAATGGAAGAAGTTGGAGTGACCGATAAGAAAGCCATTCTTGCCGAGGCAACCCATCATGATGCAGATGAAAACCAAAATCTTGAGTATCAAGAACTCAAATCTGCAGCGCAAGTCGTTGCTGCTACACAAGAAATTCAAAGCGTAATTGAACAAGCACCTGCTCCGGTTGTTGAAGAACTTCCTCCAGTAATCGAAGTTCCTGTTGAGGCACCAATTGATTTGGACAACTTGGTTGAACAAGCAACACAGATGATTCGTTCAGGTGATGCGAAAGCAGCACTGGAATTACTCAGCCCACATCTCAAAACTATTGGTGCAGAACATGCGAGTGCATGGCGAATTGCTGGAGGTGCAATGGCCCGACTCGAACTGGACGACCACGCAATATCTGCCCTCGAACATTCTCAGTCCCTTGACCCAAATCAAGGCAGTGGCTGGTTTAATCTCGGATCCATATATCAGCGAAAAGGTAACAATTCTCAAGCAATTTCTTGCTATGTCAAGGCGATGAATGTTCAATCAGGTTATCTCAAAGCAGCAATGAAGTGCAGCCAACTCTGTAACCAAACCGGTGATGTAGAAAATTACCTCCATTCAACACGAATACTTCTCGAAATCGAACCAGAAAATCAAGCGAAAACGGAATTCATTCGTATCCTGATTGAACTTGCTGAGGGCGAGGCAAATGTGCTTGAATCAGTTCAAGGTTTACCTCCGACTTTGCCGGAAGGGCCGCACTTAGCCAACGAAGCCTTGTCGTATTTGGGCGAGGGAGAAACTGAACTTCATGCCCGAGCATACACTGCTGCAAAAAATGATGTTCAGGCTGTGACTGTTTGGAAATCCATGATTAAAGTCGATGGTGAAAACGCTCAAATTTGGCGAGGACTTGCTCGTTCGCTTGAATCAGCAGGTGATTTGGAGACTGCTCAAAAATGCCATCGCAAGGCTGACGAACTCAGTGGCCTTACTGCACCGGAAATTCAACCAGAAAAGGTTGTTGAAAGGGCTCCGTTGCCGGTATTACTAGCAGCAACGGAACCCGAAGAACCAGCGCCTGTAACGCCAGAAACGGACCCGCAAGAAACACAAGCGGACTACTACATGAATGCGTTAGGGTTACAAAATCAACCTGAAGTTCAAGAACCTCAAACTCCAGTTATTGTTAGTGAAGATTCATCTTTGAATACATCTGCTGAATTACTCAGTCAGCCTCAGAATGTGGAAGAATTAACTCAAGAGGCTGCTCCAGTCGAGTCATCGTATGACCTAACACAAGCTGCTCGTCAAGCCCAAGAATTAGCATCGGCGTCGATAGATACGGAAGTTGACTCAAGTTCTGTTTCAAACCAAGATGTGGCTTGGTACAACCAAGGTGTTGGGTTAATTGAAGACGGCAAATATAGAGAAGCACTATCGTGTTTTGATCGTGCACTTCCATCATTCGCCGGCAATGATGAGATGCTCATCAGGATACTGAATGGTCGAGGAAATGCATATTATTTCCTTGAGGACTATCCAAAGTGTGTTGAATCATACCATCAAGCGATGCTTATTCGACCTGCAGAAGTACGAGGCAACACATTGTACAATATGGGAAGCGCATATGCTGAGATGGAACGCTATCCGGATGCAATGAAGTGCTTTGAGCAAGCCATTCCAAGAGGCCTTGAACCAGAAGAAGTCAAACGAGCAAAGGAACAAATTCGTCGCTGTGGAATACTTCTCAAAGAAGTTGAACGTAAAAATAAGCGTCGATAACCTTTGATTTGAGTCTCATTGAAAGAACAGGTTCATAGAGAAGTGGTCCTTGCGTTCATCATGGACTGCGGAACATGTGAAACTACTGGCCCTGTGCAAGTTATGGCCCCACAAGTCGTTGATGTCAATTTAACCATCTCTGTCAAGGCTCAAGAAATGCTCGGAGATGCATTTGGTGATGACCGCTCTATGGCCCTTCTCGTAGGGGTATTATCAGGTGGATGTTCGGGATACATGTATGACTTACAAATCGTTGAAGAAACCGACCAAGTGTGTCAAGAAATCAATATTGATGGATTTAGAGTCTTGGTTCCCAAAGCGTCCAGCCATCTGCTCGATGGTATCGAAATCGATTATGTTGACCGTTTGATGGGCGGCGGATTCAAAATCAACAATCCTAATGCCGAATCCTCCTGTGGATGCGGTGAATCATTCGCTTGAGGTTTACTCATGCCAAGAGTGGCTTATGAGGATGCTGCGCTTACTGTTTGGCGAGGTAAAGATGCCTTACAATTCATAGATGGTCTTTCAACGAACAAGACAATTGGCATGGTAAAAGGAGAAATTCGAAGAACTGTTTTCACCTCATCGAAAGCGAAAATCATTGATCTTGCAACTGTATTCCATATGGGTGAATTTTTAGCGGTAATCACGCATAAATCCCAATTGGAAGACCTGCTGAATCACATTACACCGCGTATTCTCGACCAAGATGTTGCGATTGTGGATGTAACCTCACGTAACACATTTGGAGTAGAATACAATTGCTCAAACACAAAGGTGGGCTTGTTTGATACGTTTGATGGTGAAACGTTTGGTTATGTTCATGAAAACTATACCATTATCGTTGCATCACTTGATGCTAACCGTGAATTTCCAAGAGAGCTTGGAGAATTTAACGAGTGGAGAATTGAAAATAAAATTCCATGGAACGGCTATGAAATTTCAAACAAATACCACCCTCTTGCAGCAGGGCTCGAGAATCTAGTTCACCCCAAAAAAGGATGTTACATCGGTCAAGAAGTTCTTGTCAGGATGGCATCTCGTGGACGGCAAGGAAAGAAACTGGTTCAAATTGAAAACAGTGCTGTTGCTGAAAAATCAGTTACAACTGCTGGCAAGGAAAAATCGCTTGCGATTGTTCGAGATTCCAATCAGTAACCTAGCAATTCCTTAAGTTGGGACTTGTAAAAATTACCAGATCCCTGCAGAGACTCGAGTTCTTTGTCCGATAATTCAAGTTCAAGAATACGCTCAATACCTGAAGCACCGAGTATGACTGGGACACCGATGTATACATCGTCAAGACCGTATTGGCCAGTAAGATGCGCTGAAGCAGGAATGAGACGCTTACGGTCATTCAGGATAGCCTCGGCCATTACTGCAGCCGCAGAGCCAGGGGCGTAAAATGCAGAACCTCGTTCAAGAAGTTTTACGATTTCTCCGCCACCTGAAGCGGTTCTTTTGCATATTGCATCAATGGTTTCTTCATCTAAAAGATGGGTAATAGAAATACCACCAACGGTAGTAAATCGGGGTAATGGGACCATGGTATCTCCATGGCCACCCAAGACCATTGCTTGAACATCTTCTTCGGAACATCCGACTGCTTGAGCTACAAAATGAGTCATTCGCGCACTGTCGAGAACACCGGCTTGTCCACACACTCGGTTTGCAGGGAAACCTGTCACTTTTTGCATGTGGTAGGTCATGAGGTCAAGAGGGTTAGTGACCATTACAATTGTTGAATCGGGTGCATGGTCACGAATGCCTTCACCAACTTGCTGAACAATTCCAGCATTCTTCGCAATCAAGTCCTCGCGAGTCATTCCAGGCTGACGTGGAAATCCTGATGTGACAACAACGACACTTGCCCCAGCAATGTCATTGTAATCAGACGTGCCTGTAATCGAACCGTCGTAATTCAAAACTTGACCATTTTGAGACATGTCGAGGGCCTTGCCTTTCGCAAACCCTTCATAGATATCCAGTAAGACAATATCTGCAATTTTCATTTGTGCAAGCACAAATGCGCAAGTTGCACCTACATTTCCGGCTCCGATAACTGCTATTTTTCTGCGATGACTGGACATAAGATATTCCTCAGTATTTTTTGCCAAGACTCGACCGTCAATAAGCAACATGGTTGATTTCCTTCAAATGAAAATTTAAAAAAATTCGAATTTCCTCGTTCAACTCCCACAACTTCGAAGCGTTTCATCTAAGAACCTCCTTACAGTGGCAACATCATCCCCAGTCAGTTTTCGACCTTGGGGACTTGAGGAAGTTGTATGAAACTTGGCGTACCAATGGAACCTGATGGCGAAACACGAGTGGCAATTGCCCCATCAAGCATGAAGAAACTGATGAAAGCAGGATTCGAGGTTCTCGTTGAAAAAAATGCGGGAAAAGCCTCAAATTATTCAGATGCGGATTATGAATCTACAGGTGCTAAAATCGTCTCACGAAAAGAAATTATGGGATGCGACACAATTATTTCGATTCGATTCCCAGGAATTGAAGGTCTATCCAAAGGCACACGAATTGCTTGTGTTGCCGATCCATTCCGTAACCCTGAACACGTCAAATCCTGCATTGATGCAGGCATAACTCTTCTTTCAATGGACATGATTCCACGACGACTTTCACGTGCACAATCGATGGACGTCAATTCAAGTCAAGACAACCTTGCAGGATACAAAGCAGTTCTTCTTGGCGCTGCACACGTGCCCAAAGGAATCCCAATGATGACGACGTCAGCCGGAACTGTCCGACCTGCAAAGGTAGTTATTATGGGGAGCGGTGTTGCGGGTCTGCAAGCGATTGCTACTGCAAAGCGTCTAGGTGCTGTTGTCTATGCATCGGATGTTCGCAAATCAGCTGCTGAACAGATTGAGTCTGTTGGCGGCCGATTTATCGAAGTCGATGGTATGGATGACTTTGAAGATGAAGCGGGCTATGCTAAACCTTTGACTCCCGAGTTTATTCAAAAGGTCAACGATACTGTATGTGGCGTTGCATCAGATGCGGACATCATCGTAACAACTGCCCGAATATTTGGCAGGCCTGCTCCGATTACAGTTCCTTCAAGTGCGGTAAAGAATTTCAAATCAGGTGCTGTTGTCGTTGACATGAATGCTGATGTCGGTGGTAACTGTGAAGACACCGTGGCCGGTGAAGTCATGACGACAGATAACGGCGTCATTATTGTCGGAACATCAAACCTACCAGGAACGCTTGCCACAACGGCGAGTATGTTGTATTCAAATAACCTTACAACATTCATCACCTCTTTGGTCAAAGAGGGTGAGATTGTCATCAGCGAAGATGACGATATTCTTGTTGGTGCGCCGGAGGGATCTGACTTCTATGTCAACGGTATGGGAGGAGTTCTTCTCTGCCATGATGGTGCTTTGCACCCTAAACAAACACGCCTTGGAGGTGTACTCGAATGACCCCTGAAATGTTAATCGGAAATATTACGCTGTTTATCCTTGCTATTTTCCTTGGATTTGAATTAATTACCAAAGTTCCTGCAACGCTCCATACTCCACTCATGAGTGGTGCAAATGCTATTTCGGGAATCAGTATCATTGGGGCACTCATTGGCGCAAATGTCGCATATGATGGAGGAGCAACAGTTGTTTCAGGAATTCTAGCATTTGTTGCAGTTGTGCTGGCAATGATCAACGTTGTCGGTGGATTTGCCGTTACAAACAGAATGCTCAACATGATTGCTGGAAAGAAGAGAAGAGGTGCTTGATATGGAAGATTGGGTTTCAATTGGATATTTGATTTCAGCAGCTTTGTTTATTTTCGGCCTCAAAAAATTAGGTCACCCGCGTACTGCTCCATTCGGAAATCAACTAGGTGCAATGGGTATGCTCGTAGCCGTTCTGACGACTATTCTCAGCATGGAATTGGCAAGTGAACCAGCATATTGGACGCTTATTATTGCGGGACTTGTAATTGGTTCGCTCATAGGATATTGGCTTGCGGTGCGTGTTGAAATGACGGGAATGCCGGAATTGGTTGCTCTCTTCAACGGATTTGGAGGTGCAGCATCAGCACTTGTAGCTCTGTCTGAAATTCAAAAATACATCGAAAATTCCAGCACGATTCCAGAAGGTCTTGAACTGACAGTAACCATGGTTGCTGCAGGTCTATCAGCTCTGGTCGGCTGGATGACTCTTACAGGTTCAGTACTCGCAATGTACAAACTCAAAGGTGGAATAAGCGTCTTTGGTAAGTGGATTAAAACGCCTACTTGGGGTCCAAGTTGGCTC
Source organism: Euryarchaeota archaeon UBA91 (assembly GCA_002499705.1). Taxonomy (GTDB): domain Archaea; phylum Thermoplasmatota; class Poseidoniia; order Poseidoniales; family Poseidoniaceae; genus MGIIa-L1. The sequence continues at coordinate 92 of DAMU01000096.1, read as the reverse complement.
AATGGGGTAAAAGTGTTGCTTTTGGTAGCTGTTGGCGTGTTGATCTACTACAGTATTTGCGAGCCTACGAATACCGATTACCTTTGGGGAAT
>DAMU01000065.1:611-8668 GCA_002499705.1 Euryarchaeota archaeon UBA91 | reverse complement strand
AAGAAAAGCGTTCAGGACCTTATTGGCAACCCATTGCTCGAACTCTTTGGCTCAAAAGAACATGCTTTTCACGGCATGGGCAGGGAAGATATTGACGTCCGCTGTATGGGCAGAGGACGTCCATTTGTCATCGAAATGAAGGAGCCTAAAATCCGCTCACTCGATGTTGAGGAGGCGATGAAGACGATTAATTCAGCAGCTGATGGCAGTATAGAAATTACTGGCTTAAGAGATTCAAATCGAAGTGAAGTTGTTCGGGTAAAGGATACACCTGCTGAAAAATCCTACACCATCCGATTCCGCCTCCAACCCCTAAGCGAAGCAGAATTGACAGTTCTGACTGCTCCTGTTGACTTGACACATATCGATGTTCAAGAACGCGGTGGAAAGGGCAAGAAGCAATCCTCAAAAAGAAAGCGAAGAGGTGACAGGAAAAACGACCATGTCAAACCTTTACCAACCGTCATTGACGTCCCAGAAGGGCCCGATGAAGCCACCTTGAAGGCGATGAAGAAAGCAGAGCTTGTTGCGTTAGCTGAAGAAATGAAAATCGAAACAACCGGTACAAAGCCGGTTCTTATCGAGCGTATCCAAGCAGCCGGGCCTCCTGCTCCTGTTTACATTGACTTGCCGGATGACAAAGTTATTCTCGACACCATCGCTAAACTCTCTGGAGTGAAATTAGCACAGCGAACTCCGGAAAGAGTCGCTCATCGTCGAGCTGATTTGATTCGCCGTCGAACCGTTTTTGAAACATCTAAACCGAGTATTGAGACGATGGAAGATGGAGTTCGTGAAGTTGAATTTACCCTCCGATGTGAATCAGGAACCTACGTCAAAGAAACCGTACACGGAGATGGTGGGCGAACACAACCAAGTTTGTCTTCTCTGATTAAAGCTAAATGCGAAGTTTTGTGGCTTGATGTCGGCGATATCCATGCAGATTGAAGATGTTAAAAGGGGCTTGAAACTCCTTTTTTAGCATTTTTTCGGCTCCTGTAACCGTCGCGGTGCTTATATGGGGAAGGCAGGTCGCCAAACTGCTCGGAAGATGTATATCTGCACCGTCCGGCAAAAAGGAGTCGACCAACATGAAACGATCCAAGGGACTGCGAGTCCGTACACGAAGCATCCTACGTCGCCGAAAGTCTGAGCGTAGCCGCATCAACATCAGTCGCGTTATGCATGACTATCAAGAAGGCGACCGAGTTGCTATTGTCCTCGATGGTGGGCAGCAAATGGGTATGCCTCACCGCCGTTTTCACGGCCGAACTGGATTCATCGAAAAGCGACAAGGTGTTGCTTGGGTTGTCGCTGTTAAGGACGGCAACATGGCAAAAACGGTCATTGCTCGACCAGAGCACCTTCGACCACTTGAATGAGGAATTACTATGACTGAAGAAGAGCGTTTCGTGGACTTTGCTACTGTTCGAACACTATTGTTGGATGCTGAAAAGCGACGTAAGAATCTCACCTATGAGCAAAAAGCTGCACTTCAACATGCTGAATGGGCTGCGAGTGATGCTCGTAACGGTTACAAAACCGACCCTGAAGTATTCCAATCTTTGAAAGACGCTCTTTGCGAAGTGGAAACACTCTCAACTGCACCTCACTTGGCTGCAAAATTGGCAGAGTTAATGCCAATGTATCCAAACGACGTGAAGGCTGTACTTGCTTCAAGCCGGGGAATGAGCATCAGTGATGATGAAATCAATACCGTCTTGGAACTCGTTCGACAACATGTCGGCTTTGAATAATACAGCCACCCCCTTCGAGGTGATTTGACATGACTGGCGCTCGACGTGACCGTAATATCAAGATAGGTTCTGCAAAGAAAAAGAATACGACCACCGAATCTACCGGTTGGTCAAGACCTGCTGAAGGTCGACGGGAAATTACACCGGCAAAGAAAGCTCCAGCGCCACAAAGCCAAACGCCTCGTCGCAACGAGAACCGTCGCAGTAACGATAACCGACGAAACAACAATCGCCAAGGTGGACGTCAGAACAACCGTTCATCAAGGCCTCAACAAAAATCTCCACTCATGGAAGAAGAATGGGCTCGCGTCATCGACCATGATGTGAACAACAATGTGGTTGTCGCAGTAACTGAGTCGAAGTTGTTACTGTGCCGTCTGCAGCCGAAGGCTGGAAGTGACCAACTTTTGACAACCGCTCGAGTCTATATCGGGACAGATTCTTCCAAGCGGGAAGATATCGAAAATGTGCTTGGAATGACGAACATTGGACGTCTTGCAAATCACATCGCTGCAGATCTCCCTCTTGTCATCCAAATTTTCATAGAAGAAAATGAGAAGCATTTCATTTCAGCATTCTTCAACGTTGCTGGAAACATGTCACTCAAACAACATGCCTTTGAATTACTTCAAGGAGTCGGAAACAAAAAAGCAATACAAATGGTCGAAGCACGAGGTTCGACCGGTTTTGAATCCCTAGCTGCACTCAATGAAGCATGCAAAATCGATGCTGGAGAATTACTGGCAAAACGGTTCTTATCAGAATTGGAAGACCGAAATATCCAACCACGATTGATTGACCTGCTCCTGCCGGTGAAGGCATGAGGGGCGCCCGTTGGTTGATAGACAGCTTACGTGATAAGTTGCCGTTTGACAAGTCATTAGGCCAGCATTTTCTGGTCAATGACGAACTTCTTACTCGTGCGATTGAATTGGGCGAAGTCAATGCTGATGACCACGTGTTGGAAATTGGACCTGGCCCGGGTGTCCTTACTGAAGCGTTACTTGCGACCGGATGTAAAGTGACTGCAATTGAGATTGACCCCGTTGCAGTAACGCACTTGAAAGAGGCTTTTAGCCCGGAAATAAAGTCAGGTGATTTCACCGTTGTTGAAGGCGATGCGCTCAAGCAAAAATGGCCTGACTCCTTGAGCAAAGTTATTGCGAACATCCCATACCAAATCTCCTCTCCTCTTGTTGAAGAACTCACTCGATATCTGCGAAATCCAAGAACGGAAGAACTGCAAAAAGTGGTATTGTTAGTGCAAGAAGAGTTTGCTGAACGCTTAGTGATGGAATACGAAAGCGATGTCGGTTCACTCGGGATGACGGTTGCTTTGGATTGGGACAGCGAAATCGAAGAAAAAATTCCGCCCCATAACTTCAGCCCAATGCCAAAAGTCAATTCGTGCTATATCTCGATGGAACCGCACGGCGAGGAATGGCCGTGTGATGTTCGATTGGTTCGCCAAATGATTCACCTCGCATTCGATCAGCGCCGTAAAAAACTACGTTCGACTCTAAAAAATGTCCCGCGCCGCATAAGCCGCGTCAAGGGATGGCATGCTGGAAGGTGGAAACAGGCCTTTACTGGCCACCACGAGGATGAACGTATGGAGAGGCGCCCTGATGAACTTGAACTGGATGATTGGGTTGATTTGTGTTGCTCTTTCACTGACTTCAACACAGAGTCTTGAGTTCATAAGGGGTCAAATGCAGGTATTATCCTACACCGGTTGAGGAGAGCCTTTTCTTAGGAGGGTCTCCTCGGATAGACTCGTCGGAGGGGATGCTATGGCCAAGAAGGACACATATCTTGCTTTATTACGTCGCGGTATCGACGAAACAACTGCTCAGCAGTTAGCCGATTCAGGACTGAAAATCGGTGATTTAAAGAAAATCGACAAAGACATGTTGATTGAAAACTACGGCTTGAAAGCTGATATCGCTGATGGTGTCATTTCTATTATCACTGCAGGACCTCAAAGTCACGGTAAAGAACGATATCTCTCAAAGGTTCTCGCTCCTGAAAAGAAGCAAGAATCAAAGATTGAAGAGATCAAGTTTCAGCGAAAGCAGAAGGACGTTCTGACCGAACTTGCTGAACAAAAAGAACGGCTCAAAATAGCCAAGGTCGAATCATTCCGTGCCAAGAAACTCATCATGAATCGACTCGGTAAGACGGTTGAATTGATTGTCAAACTCGAAAACAACCTTCATGACGAAGGCAAGGATGACCAAAAAGTGAAAATCCGTGATCAACTTGAAACCCGAGGTCTCGAGGCTGCTCGTGATCATGAAATGCTCGAACTTGAAGGGACGCCTCAAGACATCGTAGATTTCCGCCGAAATCACGTCCCTGGACTTATTTTCCACGCATGCCCCGAATGCGGCGATGAATTGGACCCTCGCCAATCTCGAGACAAAGACCGTCCTGAAGATTGGGCGTTCATCTGTTGGGAATGTGAAACCAGTTTTACTCCCGCACTTTCAGATTTAGTCGAAGAGCGATTGTCAAACGGCACACGAATCACGATTGAAGAAGACAAGCGACCTCGGAATCCTGTTCCGCCTAAGCCAGCATCAATGGACTTGTCAAGTGTAAACGAACTTATCCGCAAGGATTTGGAAGTTACTGGAGCTACTGCTGATGAAATGGTAAAGGCTGTTGAAGAAGGTGGCCTCACTGGAGGTCTCATGGATATCAACGACTGGATTGACCAGACGATTGCTGCTAAAGACTACATACAAGCCCAAGAAGACCGAGAAGACTTCATTCTTCGAACCGGCGCTGGTGCTACTAAGTTCAACAAATGGATGAAGAAAGCTGGATTGTTTTTCAACAAGCAAACCGGCCGATGGACTCGCCACAAGGACATGCGTTGAGGTGGTTTGATGCCCGCACATTCGGTCACTACCGAAGAGACTCCGGAAAAACATGCGCTACCTCCAGTTGTTCGCTTTTTGCAAGGAGCCAAACTCCTCGGCCAAACGCCGCACGTTCCGGGAAATACCTTGGTCGAGCATGCCGAGGATGCTGGCGTTCACATTCCTACCAATTGCACTTCAGGCACATGCGGCACTTGTATGGTCACTCTACTCTATGGTGAGATCCCTCTTCCCGAGGTTCTCCCTCCCGGCTTGGATGATTACTTGGTTGAGGGATGTGCACGCCTTGGTTGTATTGGCAAGCCTGACGGCGATGTCGATGTTGATATCCGGCCACCTTTGTAGGATGAGATACAATGTTTTCAGAATGGAGTGCTGGGGATTGGATTATTCTCATCATCGACATTCTTGCACTCTACATCATCGTGCGCTTTCTTTCCTGGAAAGTCAAACATAAGTTGGAAGAAGTGGAACAACGTCAAAAATTTGAAACTCGGCAAAGGAAACTAAACCGAACAAGCGCGCCTGTCGATACTGAAGAGGAGTGAAAAGCTTCAACAGTGTACTCACTTCGATTACAAATTTCATAATTGGATGTAGCCGCACATTGTTCAAGAACCGTAGACGTTCGTTATGGAATATGACGGGTAGCGGGAGTGTCACAACCGGACCCCTGCCCATAGGCCAATTTGTTCAACTGGTGAAACAAACTGTAGTTCGTGACCCCTTGTTCAAAAATCAAGCCTTGAGAGGGGAAGTCACGCAGTGGAAACAGTACCCGAGTGGCCACACTTATTTTTCATTACGCGATCGGGATGGGCAAATGAAAGCCGTGATTTGGAAAGGCCGTTGCGCTATTGATCCGAATATCAAGGAAGGCAGTGAAGTGGTCGTTTTAGCAAGTATTGACCTCTATGTTCGACGAGGCGACATCCAGCTTAATGTCGAGCGGATAGAACCGGTAAGCATACTGGGAGAACTTGAAAAAACCAAGCGCAAACTGATTGAGCAGTTGACAAAAGAAGGTGAAATTGACAGACAACGATTGCCCTTGCCTGCAATACCGAAACACATCGCCATCATAACCGGAGCCGGTTCTGCAGCGCTCTCCGACATGCAGCGCTTGATAGAAAACAGATGGCCTGGCTTGCGAAGAACGGTCATTGGCGTCTTGGTTCAAGGTCCGCAAGCAACCGAACAAATCGTTCGAGGCCTCGCTGCTGCCCGTAAACTTTCAGACCCTGTTCGTGCAAAGCAACGAGGAGAACCTCCTGTCGATTTAGTCATCGTCGGAAGAGGCGGTGGTTCTCCAGAAGATTTGTGGGCATTTAATCTGGAACCGGTCGCTCGTGCTATCATTGCAAGTCCAGTCGCAGTCGTATCTGCAGTTGGACATGAATCCGATGTATTGGTTTCAGATTTAGTAGCTGATTTACGCGCTTCAACACCCTCAGACGCCATCGAGCGGGTCGTGCCAGTTCTGCCAGAATTGTATTACCTGCTTGATGAATATCAAGATCGTTTAGGGAACGCTTCAAGACGTCAAATCAACGACAACATGCAGAGATTAAGAACACTTCATGCTCGCTTACGCGTTGCCCCTATGGAGGGTTTGAACCGTGCGAAAGCAGAAATTTTCAGTCTTTCTTCACGAATAAAAGTCTCTGCAAATCAGAACATTTCTGCACAAGCAACCCGTTTGGCTCAGTTTGAGGCATCGCTTTCTGCGATTCACCCACAACGGGTACTTGAACGGGGATATTCTATGACGCAAACTGCGGATGGTTCTGTTCTTAGCAGTATTGATGGGGTCGAAATTGGACAGAGCATTATACTCAATTTTGCAGACGGTTCAGCAGATGCAGAAATTAAAAACACACACCAAAACGAGGGAGAAAAATGAACGATAAAGTACCAACATATACCGAAGCAATGCAACGATTAGAAGCCATCGTAACAACACTCGAACGCGGAGGTATGGGTTTGGATGAAACCCTCAAACTCTACGAAGAAGGTGCAGATTTACTTCGGTTATGCAAGACTGAATTATCAACCGCAGAAGGACGATTAAATGAGTTACAACTCGATGAAATCGAATCGGAACTTCAAGAAGATTGACGAGAAGTAATCCTCATTCCTGTGTGAGACGCTTCTTCAAAACCAAATACGCAGGTAATGACCAGCCTCCAACCGAAATGCACCAAGCAAGAAGAGAGCCGAAGACTGCTCCCCACGCAGGAAGAGAATACATGGCAATCAGAGCGTAAATAGCAACGCTTGCTCCACCAAGCGTCATCGGTCCGGCAGCACCTTGCGGCACAGTCGGGCCTTGAGCATGCCATAAGGCGACCATACTGGTCAAGAAGATGGCGGGAAACACGGCTGCAAGACCTGCAATCAGAGGTTGCCCTTGGGACGAAAGCCATACTGCCGCCCCAATTGCACTGGCAGCTGCACTTCCACGAATCAGTAAAACGCTACGCGCTACGGGGTGCTTTCCTTTCGGAGTTGACTGAACATTCCAGTTCATGGCTACTGCTAATAAGATGAGTAAAAATAATCCAAGAATCCCAATTTCAAAAGCCGACTGGCCGTTATCAAGAGCCCATTCTACGCCGAAGAGCATCATGATCCCGAAGAGACTCCATACCGCTAAAGCACTCAGAGTCGTAAGTAAGAGCGGGGATTTGAAACGTTCAAAACGCGAAGGTGCGTAAATCCAAACGCCAAGAAAAATTCCGTTAATCAGCATCCCTAAAGGAATAATGGAAAGGCTCTGTTCCAATACAACTGCATCGCCTGCAGCATATATCCCCGCCGCTGCTGGGACAATCGTTGAAGGCATGGTGCCAAGTAAACCTCCAGTAAGTCCACCCCATCGCTCAATAGCAAGTGTAACCAATACGGCGATAATGCCGGCCATTACTGCTGACAATAATACGGAGGCTGCAAACATGGTTCGACCCCGATGACACCCTTACTCAAACGGGTCGAGGTGAACGATTTGTTCAATGTCAATCCGCTTATAGCCACGCTCTCGGGCATTTTCTGCAGCTTTACTCAGCATTGATCTCATCCAACCAAGAGACATCAGTGTCTTCATTTTACTGATTGATTCGATAAAGTGAACTGGGTTGCCTCCAAACTGAGCATTACTGCGTATATCTGCCTCAAGTTGCTCAACAACCATGTAATAGGTTTCGAGTAATTCACCCACAGCGTCCTTTGTGACTGGCATTTTGGCATGAGTTTTCGCCAATGCAAGAAGGGATGATTCTGTCAAGATCCCACCGCCTTGGCTGACGACGAATTCTTCGGTTTGTGCAACCTCTTCTTGGACTTCATCGTCGCCCTCTTTTGAGATATTCATTCCTGAGAGTGCAATCTGTAAATGCCGAGGTTTTATTGTTGC
>DAMU01000065.1:0-253 GCA_002499705.1 Euryarchaeota archaeon UBA91 | reverse complement strand
TGCTTAATGATCGTAGAAAGATGATTTTCCACATGAGAGATTCCTGCTTGGACTGCTGCTGAGCCTACCGATTCAACCGCATCGATTTTATCGATCATCAATTCACGTGTACGATTATAATTCAAACGCGTCCGATAAGGGTCATCCAAAGTTTTGCGTTCAGGGTCTTGCTGAAGAGTAGCTGCTTCCATTTCTGGAACATAGCGTGCAAGTTCTTCACAAACCAAAGTGACTAATTGCTCTTTGACCGCTC
>DAMU01000101.1 GCA_002499705.1 Euryarchaeota archaeon UBA91 | reverse complement strand
TCATCATCCCAATCTTCGTCTTCATCATCGTCATCATCATAATCAAAATCGTCGTTTCGTCGTCGAATCACGATGACCGTCACAACAAGTAAGGCTACTATTCCTGCAATAATAGCGATGATTGTTGAAGAACCAAATCCGGAGGAAGCGCCATCATTAGAGTCAGAATTTCTCAAAGGACAACCATCAGCATATCCATCTTCACCTTTCGGTTCATTGAGACATTGGTCCAAATTATCGAAGACACCGTCATTATCTGAATCAAGTTGAGAAGTCAGACAACCATTTTCATCGACTGAAGATGCCAAACTTACAGGTGTTCCAAGGCACAAATCTGGAGAGGTTCCATTTGGATTATCACCAAATCCATCGTAATCATCATCAAACCATTGTGTTGCATCCCCAGCAAGATAGGGGGGCTCAGTAAAGTCCGCATATCCGTCCCCGTCATCCAAACAGCCGTAAATATTTTCAAGATACGATGTTCCAAATTCAGTCGGACAGAAGTCGAAGAAACTTCCGTTTGTATTGTCACCCCAACCGTCTCCATCTTGGTCAAACCATTGTGAACCGTTTGTAGGGAAGGCATCACCTGATTGGTTTTCTCGTAAACCACTGGATTCATTGAGAGTGAAAGCGTACTCACCCAGATAGCCATCACCGTCTAAATCTTGGTCAAAGGCAGAATCGTCTGTACAACCGTCGGCAAGAACCGGATATCCTGCAGGCGTTTCGGGGCATGCATCAACATCGTCTTTCACGCCATCATTATCTGAATCACGTTGGGATTCTGAACATCCGTTGGCATCGACTTCTTCCCGTTGGCTGTAAAGCGTATCCGGACAGAGATCAGAAGGTCCGCTAACCCCATCCAAGTCATCATCGGTAAGAAGTTGGGCCTCACTGCATCCTGTAGTATCTACTAAAACTCCCAACGGAGTCTGAGGACAGAGGTCGAGGTCGTTGAATATCGAGTCGCCGTCATCATCGATTTGATTGTCTGCACAACCAAATTGATTCACCGATAGACCTGCATCGGTATTTGAACAATTATCTTCGAAGTTGGGGACAAAGTCTCCATCATCGTCTGTATCATCAATAAATCTGCACCCGATTCCAGTACCGTCCTCAAACGGACTTGTCCCCTCAAGGACACCGGCAACGGTAGGACATTCATCAGCCTGATACCCTGCTGGGTTATCTCCGAATCCATCTTCATCGAAATCGAGCCATTGCGTCGCCTCAAGTGGGAAAGCGTCTTCAGAATTCATCCAACCGTCGCCATCAGTATCGGGACAACCAGGGTAAGGATTCGTAGAATTGCCGAATACGCCTGGGCAGGCGTCAAGAATCAACCCGCCACCGTCGTTTTCAGTACTTTCATCGGAGAGATTGTAAAATGAAGTCCATCTATCCGGATAGCCGTCTGAATCGTTATCTTCAGCAGCAGCAATGTTTGCGGGGAAACTGTCGGGATTGGTCGCCTCTTGTGAACTGTTATCGCCATAGCCATCACCATCTGTATCAGCCCACTGTGAGCCGTCAAACGGCCATACATCAGCTCCATCCTCAACAGTCCATGGAATCCCAGCATAATTACCTGGGTCTGAAGAACCATCTAAATCGGAATCAAGACAACCGTTACGGTCACGCCATGACGCGCCCCAATCGAACTTACAATTATCACCTTCAACAAGGTCTGAAGAATTGTCACCCCAACCATCGCCGTCTTGGTCTTTGTATTGTGATGGATTGAATGGGAACAAATCGCCATCTGGTTGAGTTGAATCGTATTCAGTGATACAGCAATCTTGACCTGAATTATCTCCGTATCCGTCGCCGTCACTGTCGAGAGCGAGTTTCCAATTAAAGATGAAAACGTCACCATCAAGATAGTTGAATTTATTGTTCGACCATCCGTCTTGGTCGTAATCATCGCATCCCTTACGGTCGATCCATGATTCTCCAACGTCGTCATTGCAAGCATCATCTACATCGGCGTAACCGTCGTTATCGTAGTCCAGACATCCATAGGTATAGTATGCCGAAGGTGCGTTAGTCGATTCACAAGAGTCGTACAAGGGCCCAAGGGCGTTGTCTCCATAGCCGTCACCATCGCTGTCAGCCCATTGATTTCCAAGAAGGGGCAAGTCATCTACAAGATCGAAAATGAGGTCCCTATCTGCATCTGGATACAATCGCAACACCTCTACATCCCAAAGGACGCTGTCTTGAATTGCTAGGTGAAGGGTTTCATTTGAATCGGTATAAAGACCAACAGTACCGGTTGCAGTGACATCGCCAAAGGAGAGACTGCTCCAAAGATATTCAGGAGTAATTGGAGATGCTGAACTGGTGTGTGTGTTGAGACTGTTCCAAGTGAGAAGATTGTTTGTGCCAACACTGGTCATCAAAATGTAAGTACCATCTTCTGAAGAGAGGTCCCATGCACCATCAATCGTCGATTCTGGTTGTGAGCCAAAGGAATGCCAATCAAGTGAGGCATTTCGGGTATACAAGACGTCACTGGTTGAATCTGCACGAACGGCCATTGCAGGATAAGTGCCGCCTGTAAGGTCAAGATTGAAGGTGTTTATTCCACCGTTTGGTTGAGCCAAATTCGTCGAATTCCATGTTGAGTTTTCCGCCCAAGTTGACTGGTTAAACTGACGCTCATAGAGATTCAAAACTCCAGTCGAAGTGAGTGTTGCCACCATCATTGTTCCATCGTCAGCCATTGCAATTTGAATATGGCTTGAAAGGTCTGTAAGGCCGGCGACTGTACTTGATTCCAAAGTTGTCCCGTCATACATCCATACACTGAGGTTGTGGTTTTGGCCATCATCGGAAATCAAAGCCATAACCATTTCACCATTTGGAAGATACATTGCAGGGAAATCGCTGGAAACCACTTCTCCTTGCGATCCAATCATTGTCGCTGTCCAACTGCCATCATAGTGCGACATCATCAGCTGATTCGCAGTTGAATCACGGTAGAGAATACGCGTATCATCACTTGGGTCAGTCAAGACAACCAACGGGTCTGCAAGGTCAAGGTTTGTAGCGACTTGCGTGGTTGACCAGCCTGAATCATCTTCAATCGAGGCAAAAATTTGGTATCCACCGACCGCTGAAGTTGCATGGGCAAGGTGTTGGTGGCCGTCAGAATCCAGTGCAGAACCAAGCAAGTCGCCCATGGTACCCGATGTTAGGATGCTCTGTTCAACTGCGGTATAACTCGAAGTCGTCTGCATCTTTAGGGCATGGCCACCCTCTGTCGAGAGAACGATTGGACGGCCTGAACTTGTGCCGGCGAAGGCAAAGTTCGTCGAATTAAGAAGGGAGTTTGAAAGAACATTATCGGCCCAGATACCGGTTGCAGTACCATCATCGACATGTTCGAGGAAGTGAAGTGAGTCCCAGTTTTGGAAAGACAAAAGCATGCTTGCTTCACCTCGGCTTGAGGTAGAAACGTCAAGGAATTCAAGTTCATCAGTATCGAAAGTGAAGGTGGTTGATTCCCAATCGCGCTCAGAATAGAAATCATAGACGACTCGGAATGATGAACTCGAAGCGGTTTGTCGAGAACTGAGACATATTTCGTTTAATCCATCACCATCAAGATCGCCGAGTGTTGCCATTGACAACCCACGATATTGTTGGGCAGAGCCAGTAGCAATCAGCTCCGATTCACTGCTCAGTCCGTCGGATGAACCAAGAATCAAATCGACCTTACCGTTACGTGTAGCGCCCTGTTCCATAAGCAAAATATCGTCATATCCATCTTCATTAACGTCACCTGCACCCATGAACATCCTTCCGAGCATTACATTGCTTGAATCACCCATTTTAGTCCAATTAGGAACGACTGAGTAAATTCCGGAAGCGGACCCATGATACATCCAGACCTTTCCAGCTTGATAGCCTCCAGTCCCGTTGTAAACTTCTGAAAACATCATATCGTCGTAGCCGTCGGAATTGATATCACCAATGAAATCGATGGTGTGTCCGAACATTTTTCCTTGAACGGTTGAGAGAATTTTTTGGTCAGCGGTTCCGTTGAAACCAAAGGTAGTCCCAAAGTATATCTCGACTGAAGGAAAACCACTGAATGAGTCAAAGCCTGCTGCATTCGAAATAAGTAAATCATCAAATCCATCGCCGTTCAAGTCACCTGAACCACTCAACGAGCGACCGAGTAAAGTCGATTCTTGGGTTTGTGTGATGTTGCGAACGTGTTCCATTGAAGAGGCAGTCCCCTTGTAGATTGCAATCTTTCCTTTGTGAACAATTTCGTTCGGAATGGTAGCAACAATGACTGAATGATTAGCGGCTACAGCGGCTAAGTCTGCGAATCCATCACCGTTCATTCCCGCTATTGCTTCAAGTTTCCAACCAAGCGCTTCACCCGAATTTCCTGTAACGGCCCACCACGGATTCAAACAATCGAACCCAGAGGTTGAATTTCCGAGAAGAATCTCGATTTTTCCATTATCTCCACTTTCGTTACCCTGCGAAGCGTTCCATCCAGACGAACCAACAGCGATATCATACAGACCATCTCCATTGTAATCCGCAATAGCAAGGCCTGAGCCGTAGCGTTGACCTGCTTGAGAACCGTTACACGATGACAGTGTACCTTGCTCCGAGAGTCCGCTCACAGAGCCAAAAGAGACGGACACTCGACCTGTTTCTTGGTTGGCGTTTGAGTAATCGGGTTCAGAATAAATGAAGTCGTCAAACCCATCACCGTTGATATCAGCTATCGCAGAAACGCCTTCTTCAAGATCGAGGGAAGCGGTTTGTTGTGTCACGTCTCTGTTGACATCCGAATGGATAGGAACAGGGTCAATGCGTCCTTCGTCTTGTCCTGAAAGACTGCGTAGTAATTGCACATTGGTGATGAGATTTCCGGAACCATCGTCCACAATAGACGTGGTAGCAATTTGTTCAACTGCATTCGAATCTAACCCCATGCCGAGTTGTACGCCAAGGTTGGAGTCTCGAACGAGAACACGTCGGTCATAGGTCGAGCCGTCATAACGAATTAAACGAACTTCTTCACCCGCAGTATAGAGTAAGTGTGCAACACCGTTATCATCCATTTCTAATTCAATTGAATGGCCAATTGGACCTGCATCGAGCAGATTATCATACCATAAGTTCCCACTGTAATTGAGTTGCCAAAGAGAACCGTTTACGTCTCTGAACACAGCAAACTCCAGTTGACTTGGAAGAAGAACCATTTGAATATCCGTTGGCTGAACGTTGTATCGAATCGTTATTTTTTGCCATGAGAGTTCCGAGAACACAGAATTTGGATAAGCGATGTGAGCTGATTTAATGTTGTCACCGTCTGCATACAGAACATATTGGCGTCCATCTTCATTTACGGCAAGAGCACAATCCACGAGCGGTGTGCTCACATTCGACGGAGTTACTGAATCCACGAGATACATGTTCCAACTTGGTGTAACGGATGTATAGGAAGAGCTGCCACCCTCAAGAGAGCCAACATACACGCCTCCTTCTTCTGTAGTCCAACATGCATCAAATCCTTCATCGTGACGAAGTTGAATATCCGGAGTCCCCATCGTTTCATTTGGCATCACTGCAAGCATTTCCGTCATCCAAATATCGAGAGCGGATTCTTCACGAACTGTGGCATCATCCAATCCATCGAAGGCGAGGTTGGAACCTGCAAAGTCATGGCTGTATGAGTCACTGAGAGGCACATATTCGCTTGAAGAGTGTACAAAAACCTCGTCCAACTCATTGTCTGATTCTACCGGATATTCAACCAAAGGAGAGAAGAGGTGGACGACAAATAACAGAGTAAGCAGTATTGAAACTGTTGGAAAAGGTCTGCTGCTCGCCGCCGCCATGCCACCTTGTCGGCCGCCTCCCTTGAAAACGCTTCTTGAAGTTTGCATCCATTGACCCCCGTAGGGGGTCAGTCACATAATTCTCAAATTCATCTTTCATTCAACCTGATGGATGGGTTTGACAAGATGGAACCCTTCGCCTAAACATGACCGAGCATTCCTATCTCATCGTAGCGAATGGTCACTGGCCTGATGAAGAGATTTGGAGACCGTTAGTAAAAAGCGCAAACCATGTTGTAGCGTGTGATGGTGCCGCTCATCAGTGCCTAGAAAATCACGTCATAATGCAGACTGTCATCGGTGATATGGACAGCCTTTCAAAAGAAACTCAAACCCAAATTCAAACAGATTCAAAAGTCGAATTCCTTCGAAAAGAAGGCCAAGATGAGAATGATTTACTCAAAGCACTCAGATGGTCAATCGATAACGGCGCTTCCTCAATCGACATTTTCGGGATCGAAGGCGGAGATTTAGCCCACCAATTCGCGGCGATTTTAGCATTGTGCGAAGCACCTTCAAACGCACGATTGCACACTTCCAAATGCACAATAGAACTCGTTCCAAAAAGCGGTTACAAAAATTGTTCTATAGAAAAAAATACGGTGTTTTCTTTGTTTTCAATTGGAGATGTTAACGGTCTGGAAATCACTGGAGCCAAATGGAATTTGAAAAATGAAACATTACGAGCAGGTACGCAAGGCCTCCACAATCAAACGAAAGATGAATGCCTTGAAATCAGTTTTTCTTCAGGGCAACTGTTACTTTTCTTGGATCGTTGAATCAGGTAAATGCTCTCGAAGCATTGCAGAGTAATCACCCTCTCCATCCCATTTCCGGGCCACTTGATCAATCCGTGCTTTCTCAAGCGTACCTTCAAGGCCGCCCCAATCTTCTATCAAACCAAGTTTTAGTGCAGCCCGTGGCGTATACCCCGGAAGGAAATTACGCCACAAAAAGGGTACCCGTCCTGGCGTTACTCGATTTACCATACGAACAATAGAGGTATTACAAGTTGTCAAAAACGAGTGATACCATTCTGGATGTTCAGCCAACTGATTGGCTTTGTTCGCCAAACGACGGAGCATGTCTTTGTCTTTGCCTGGGGGAGTAATTGCTCTAAACATGTAATCCTTATTTCCTCGAGCATTGGTGCGTAAGCCTGTAAGATCTCGCTCAAACCCAACTAAAAGATATAATTCAAAATTGCGCCACAGGCCTGCCCAAGGGTGATATCGTTGTTTCACTCTTCGTCGCGCTTCAAAGGAGAAGGAGAGGCAAGTTCCATCGTTGAATTCGAAGGTCAAGTATGTGTGAGCCATTCCATGAATCGAATGGAAATGGTCGACCATAAACCAGATGTCTTTCAATTCTTCAACGTCGACAACCACCTCGTCTTCCCATGCTTCATCACGGTCTCGTGTTGTTCGCCAAAAGAAATCACGAACATTACGGAATGTGATTGTATTGCCTTCTGCTGTAGTAGTGGTTAAAAATTCACAATCTGAATTCCATTCTGCATCGTTTTGCGGTGTACGAGGTCGAACCTTTACCAACCAAATGAGAATGCAAATAGCAACCACTGAGGCAAGTGAAATCAATACAATATCCAACACGCCTAGCACCTCACCATTTGTGCCAAATTCGAAGCTGAGTATCCCACCAATCGGTTGCTCCGTCTGGATGTTGACGCCAAAGAACACCTTCAGCGTCGGTCATTGTTGGAAGGCCCTGTGCGTCAGGTGAGCCATCGGAGAGAATCATCGGCATAGGCCCAAGGTCTCGTAGAGATGAGGCCCCAGCGTCTTCCTTCACTCGGACAAGAAGCATGAAGACAACAAAACAAACGATGAGACCAAGAATCCCGATTGAGAACCAACCCACAGATTCTGTAGGTGTTTCATCTCCAAATGAACGACTTGGAAGGGTTGCCGCTTCTTCATCCGAAAGATTGAGTCCAGGAAGTCGAACGAGGTTGACGCCATGAACAGTTCGAATCTGTTCATTATTGATGACTTCTAAAGTAATCAGATGAACACCTGCTGGTAACACGGAACAATCGTAAGTCGTGCTTCGATTACCAGTTAATTCAATTCCTTGAACAGTCCAAATTTTGTCAAATGAAGAAAAGTCAACACCAATCATATTTGGCACCATGGTAAGTTCACACGGATTATCTGTAACGTTTTCATTCCCAATGACCGACATCGAAAAAGCAGGTGCAGGACGATTATGAATCGTAAGGTTCACCCAATACTCCGCAGTTTGACCCAAGTCGTTACGGTAGGCTTCTTTGAGCATATATTCGCCCGCTGGCCAGTGTGAGCAATCCAAAATCGTTTGATTGTCAAGAACGGTAAAAGGAGCACCTGAGAAGGTTCGAGTTCCCGAAGCATCGTATCGAGGGCCGGTTTCATCAGCAAAGATTCGGTTAATCGAGCAAGAATCTCCCGTTTCAATTCGTGTGGGTGCGTCCAAATCGAGCATCAACTGTGGAGTTTTCAAAGCTGGAGTGAGAACATATGTCGGCAGTTGAATTGAGGTGATTTTATCACCGTCTTGATTGACAAACTCAAGGCGGAGTGAGTGCTCGCCTTGAGACCAAGCATCGTAAACTAAACTTGCATTGGATTGACCGGTAAAAGCCATGTATTTGTCTTCTTGAACTTCCTTGTCTTTGTGAAGTCCATACAACCGTAATTCAATTTCAGTCCAATCAGAACTCGAATTGAGAATGACGACCACTCGAATTGCATCAGGCTCACCATCTTGATTCATGTCCATGGTGTCGTTGCGTAGAGCAAC
Organism: Euryarchaeota archaeon UBA91; assembly: GCA_002499705.1. Taxonomy (GTDB): domain Archaea; phylum Thermoplasmatota; class Poseidoniia; order Poseidoniales; family Poseidoniaceae; genus MGIIa-L1. The sequence goes on along the minus strand of DAMU01000101.1, from coordinate 7,683 downwards.
TAAAGTCAACCCCTCTGCAGAGAGAGCGTCTTCAACAGCAGAAGTTTCTGCCTGAACCTCTTGAACGATACCGAGGGGTAAGACAATGCAACCGACCAAGAGAGTTACGAGAAGCAACGGAAGGAAAAGTTTCGACTCACTCATTGACTTCACCTCCTTCTTCTGGTGCAGGTAGCGCAGGTGGAGGCATCTCCATTCCCTCTGGAATTGGAAGCGGGGGGAGGTTTTCCAAAGGTATCATTGGAGCTGGCATAGATTCCAATGTCAGAGCATCGAGTTCAGCGGTTTCTTTCGACTCAAACAATTCATCTTGAATCAGGTCATTGTCTCTGCCCTTGCGAACAATGAGGGCTAAAGTCGCCCCGAGAATGAACCCAAATCCAATCACGAGATACGTCAACCATGATGCTGCTGGGTCTTCTCCCAAGATAGCGACTGCGGCAGAGAACTCTCCATACGAATCGGACCAACCGTCACCATTGGAATCAACGCAGCCTTGGGTATCACGCATTGAGATTCCAGCAACATCCGGACAATCATCTCGGAGTGCTCCCAACGGAACATCGCCAAAACCGTCACCGTCTGAATCTCGCCATTGGAGCGATTCTGTCGGGAATGAGTCCGCTGAACCGTAGGGATGAGCTTGCCAAGAATCAGTAGGGTCTGACCACCCATCGCCATCGGTGTCTCGACAGCCTAAACGATCAAGAAGTGAAGTTCCTCGAACTTCAGGACAGGCATCGCCTTGGTTGCCGTCCTTTGAATCTCCAAAACCATCACCATCGGTATCACGGGATTGAGTTGGCTCATGGATGAATGCATCTCCTAAATCCGACCATCCGTCTCCATCTGTATCAGGACAACCCCAACGGTCACCACCAGAAGATGGACCTACAGACGTCCCAGCCTGTGTCGGACAGACATCGGCAGTCGTTCCAAGAGGATTGTCGCCACGTCCATCGCCGTCAATATCGTGCCATTGAGTGACATCCATCGGCCAAGCATCGCCCTTTCCGCCAGGACTTGCTAACCAAGAACTGGTTGGGTCGGACCATCCGTCTTCATCACTGTCTGGACATCCCCAGCGGTCAAAAGTTGAGGAGCCTTCTGTCGTTCTGCAACCATCACCACGATAAGCAACCCTCAGGGTTTGACCATCGAAATATTCGAGGTTGTCACCATAGCCGTCATCATCGGTATCATACCACTGACTTTCGTCATCTGGGAAAGCATCTGCGAACCCATTCGGGTGGGCAATCCAATCGCTACTCGGGTCGGAATATCCATCGGAATCTACATCCCGACATCCAAGACGGTCGTAGCGTGATATCCAGCCAGATTCGACTTCTTCAGCAGAAGAAAATACGCAAACGTCGCCTTCAAAGCCGCCAAGGTTATCGCCATATCCGTCGCCATCAGTGTCTCGATATTGAGATTCAATGAACGGGAAATCATCGACTTGTGTCGCTCCGTATGATTGATTATCACCCCAACCATCTTCATCGGTATCGGCCCATTGAGTTGGATTATCTGGGAAGTCATCGACTTGAAGAGCACCTTCTGATTGATTATCACCCCAACCGTCAAAATCACGGTCTTGCCATTGTGATGGTTCCAATGGGAATGCATCTGAACCGTTGGACTTGGTCCAATTGAGATCACCGTCTGAAAATCCATCGCCATCGGTATCGGTGCAACCGAACCTGTCACCAGTTGAAGTGCCGGTAATGAAAGGACATGCGTCTGGAGTTGAGGCATTAAACAGCCATGAACCAATACCCCATCCTGCTCGAGAAAGGTTCCAATCTCCATCTTCCCAATTATCACCATAACCATCACCATCGGTATCGTTCCATTGGGTCGCATCAAGCGGGAAGGCATCACCAAAGCCAACTGGATGAGCAAACCATGCAGTGACGCCGTCCAAAGCACCGGGGTCTTCGTTTGAGTAACCATCGCCATCGGAATCCAAGCAACCGTAGCGGTCAAGAACCGAATAGCCTCTACGGAATGGGCAATGGTCGCCTTCAAATCCGTCTAAATTGTCGCCATAACCGTCGTTATCACTGTCAAGCCATTGTGAGTTTTCATTGACAAAAGCGTCAGCTCCATTTTGTGGCCCCCATCCTGAATCAGGGTCTGACCAACCGTCTGAATCCGAATCAGTACAACCCTTTCGATCGTTCGTAGAAGTTCCTACAAGATCATCACAGTCATCGTCATTATCGATGAATCCGTCTTCATCGTAATCACGGTTTGCTTTGTCGATTGAAGGCGTGAGCGTATAATCAAAACCATCGTTACACCATGAGTCATCGGCCTTGACTTTGACATAGACATAACTCGCAGTGTTTACGGTCGTGGAAAGTACTTTGGAGGCGGCATTGTCATCTGCATAGGTATCAACAATGACGCCACCCTGAGCATCGAGCAACGAAAATCGACCCGTCCATCCATCACCAGGACACCACCATGCAGGACCGTTCATCGAACCGGAAAAAGAAACTTGGACAATATCTCCCTTGCGTGCTTCGACTTTCCAAAAATCGGCTTTGTCTTGTCCAGCATCGCAATCAGGGTCGCAGACATAACCGTTGGACGTAACGCCATCGGTAAGAGGATTCGCACTCTGGATGTCGTCATCTGCAGATACAGGGGGCAGCATAGAAAGCATCATCGCGGCGAGGCAGATGGCCATCAACCGCTTCGCGAGCATGGTTATCCAATAGGTGGTGTGCCTATGAACACCGCGCCTTCTCGCTGACACCCGTAGGGTGTCATTGAGATTTACTCGAAACGTGAATGAAAAATCAATTCATTGACAGAATTCATCGGCATTATCGCCAAAGAGGAATTGAACGTGGACCACGCTGTATGATGGGGATAATACTAATCATTCAAGAAGCGGTTACGAGGTTTTGATAGATCTGTTCGTAATCTTCTGCATTGTGTTCATAGGTATAGGTGTCAAGGACTCGTTCTCGACCTCTGAGTGCTTGGGCAGTTCGACCTTCAGGGTCATCCAGAGAACGGCAGACTGCATTCGCTAAATCAGCCGGATTACCCGTTTCAAACAATTCTCCAACCGTTGAATCAATCATTTCAGTGAGAGGAGCTTGGTCGACTGTAACGACGGGCGTCCCGCTTGCCAATGCCTCTAATGGAATCAATCCTTGACCCTCATAGTATGAAGGATAAACGACCAAATCCGCACTACGGAAGTGCTGTGCTAAGTCTTCAAAAGACATGCCTGGGCGAATGAAGACCGCATGACCCACGCCGAGTTTCTTAGCTTGCTTGAGGAGGGTTTTCCCCATGTGACCTCGCCCAATTATGCACAAACGCGCACCTGGATATCGGCGTAGAATCTCAGGCATGGCTCGTAACAAAGTTCTGTGACCTTTTCGGGCCACAAGTCGTCCAACTGCGAGCAAGAGAGGAGTCGCTTTGGAAGCACGTCCGCACAAAGCATCTTCATCGGCTGCGTCGTACTTCTTTCGAATTGCTTCATGCTCAAGTTGTTCCTCTTCATTATCGGTGTTAAGCGGTCGAAATACCAAATGGTCCACGCCATACAAAACCGTTTCACAATTCCAGTGCTCGGGAGGAGAATACCATCGCTGGAACTCTTGCTTGGTCGATTCACTGATGGCTACACACATCGACGATTCAGTTACCCCCGCTTGCTCGTATTTTGCATACCATTTTGCAGTGGTCAATATCGCAAGGTCGTTTGGGTTTTTCCAGGTTGCAGATTCACGATGCTTGGCTGCCAGACGCATACCTTCACGCTCACCAATCCAACTTCCGTTAAGTGCTGAAACGACTGGAGCAATTGTATCTTCGACCATCCTAAATTCTTTTTTTGTCCAACTCACTAAAGGCAAGAGGGTGTGAACAACATCGATTGGCTCTCGTTGATGGAGAACTTTGAGCGCGCTCAATGCGTGTTTTCCGTATGAACGAGTAAAAGCCATTGGCGCTTTGAGCCAAGGAACTTCAATTACCGACACACCCTGTTGTGGAGGAGCACGTCCTTTGTGTGCACGAGTGATGATACTAATGTTATGACCTCGCTGTGCTAAATGCCCAGCCAAATGGTAGACCACAGAACCGATACCGCCCCATCGAGGGGGGTATTCACCGGATACCATGGCAATGTGCATGTGTGCGGCAGAGGCCGTGGTGGTTTCAAAGTCACCGATAACAACCTCAAAAATACCGACTTTTCAACCCAATGCCTTCAAGGGGGTGAGGAAAGTGGGCGTTACATGGGCGATAAACTCCCTGTAACGGTTACCGTAATTCTTCCGACAAGAAATGAGGAGGAGGCACTCGGACCTACTATTGATGCAATTCCTCGTGGGTGGTGTAAAGACCTCGAAATCATGATCGTTGACGGCAACTCAACCGACCGAACACGTGAAATCGCTTTGGAAAAGAAAATCCGAGTCCATCTTGAAACACGAAAAGGATACGGCCGAGCCTACCGAACTGGATTTGATGTCGCGAAAAACGACATTATCGTGACGATGGATGCTGACTGCACATATCCTGCTGAATTGGTTCCAACCTTAGTGAAGCGTTTAATCGATGATGACCTTGATTTCATTACCTGTGACCGACTTTCACTGGCAGAAGATGGCTCAATGTCTGGAATCCATGGCTTTGGAAATTGGGCACTTTCATTCACTGCTCGAATGCTGTTTGGCTACGGTATCAAAGATTCTCAATCTGGAATGTGGGTATTCCGTAAATCCATTTTCGACAACGATGCTATGCGGCCAACCAACGATGGGATGCCTCTTTCAGAAGAAATGAAAATCCTTGCACGTCGAGTCCTTGGCAAGAAAAAGGCTGTTGAAATCTCTGTTCCCTATCGCCCAAGAGTTGGTGAAGCAGAAATCCATACATGGGGTGATGGCTGGAAGAATTTCAAGTTCCTTTTTGCCCGACGGGTCGGTTTGCATCGAACCGTATCACCTTGGGGAAGCCGTGAATCAAATCCTGATTCACTGAACAAGGATTTGCCTGAGCAAAAGAAGTGATTCTTCACTCGATTCGAATATTTTCAAGACCTTCAGCAGGTTTTGGCCATTGCATATTGAGGTCTTCTAATGTTTCAACAATAATTGAAGAAATAATTTCATTCCTGTATTTTTTATTGTTGGCAGGTACGACGTACCATGGTGCCACTTCTGTAGAAGTCTCTTGAATCATCGTCTCAAAGACCTGTTGATATTGGTCCCAATACGATCTTTCCTTGATGTCACCCATCTCAAACTTCCAATTCTTTTCCGGTTGATTTAATCGGTCTTCAAGACGTCTTTTCTGTTCATCTTTTGAGATGTGAAGAAATATTTTGATGACGGTTGTACCTTCATCTGCAAGCATTTGTTCAAAATTAAGAATATGCTGATAGCGTTTCTCAATAACTTCCAACGGCGCATATTCGTGAACTTTGACGACTAAGACATCTTCGTAATGACTTCGATTGAACACGACAATTTCGCCATTTCCAGGAACATGCGGATGCACTCTCCACAAATAATCGTGAGACAACTCTTCTTCAGTAGGGCGTTTGAACGATTTAACTTTGACTCCTTGTGGATTTGTTCTACCAAAAACTGCTCGAATCGTTCCATCTTTCCCACCCGTGTCAATTGCCTGTAAAACAACCAGAAGACGCTGTTTATGTTCCGCCCACATCAATTCTTGAAGTGCTTGAATACGCTTTGTGAGCTTTTTTACGCTCTTTTTAGAGACTTCTTTATCAAAATCCTCGGGGGCTGTCGTAGGCATCTGTGCCAAAGAGAACGAATTTGGCTGATTGAGCCGGAAGCAAGAAGTGTCCATAGCAAGTGGTTTCTCTCTTAGATTAAAGAATTTTTGAGGTTAAAACTTAGACGTCATCCCAATCTAAATCGATGCCTGTAACTGGCTTAGATTCACCGGTTTCTTGCGAATCTGATGCGTCCGGCTGTTCGAGGATTTCTTCTTCTGCAAGAACTTCTTGTGCACCGTCAATTGCACCACCTTCAAGTTTCTCAGATGTTTCTTGACTGGTTGGCGATGAAGAGAAACTGCCGAATGAATCCCAAGTATCAATCATAGCGAGTTCTGCCTTCTTTTGGCGACGCAATGCAATGATTGCAATGATGACCAGAACTCCGACGAAACTTGAAGTTGCTGCAATAAACATAGCAACTCTACTGTCGGCTTCTGCTTCCTCGACATAGAGCGTAACACTGATGATGTCAACCATCGCATCATCCCCTAATCCATCGGTTGCAATCACTTTCAGGTTTGGACGACCTGCAGATTCAGGGTTCATTTCGATACTGCCTTCCCAATAGCCATCGCCGTCTTCATCGCTAAGATTGAACGCCCAATTCTGGACATTGAACACTACGGTTGCTCGAACACTTTGCGTGGTTCCATCCGGATCATTCATCATCACTCGAACGGTGAAGGTGTTTTTCTCTTGAGCAATCAAAGCATCAGGTGTGAAGGTGAGGTTGGAGAGTTGAGGCAAGCTCGATTGGACAGTTATGTTGACATGTACTTCATGAGAGGCACCTCTGCTGTCTTTGACATACAAAGAAAGGTGGTGCTGGCCTGGAGAGAGTTGAACAGAATCAGTACTCATGGTTGAGAGAACCTCGTAGCCGCCCGTAAGAAGCCAACGACGCCATTCACGAACCTCCATATCACCGTCAGCATCAGTCGATTGTTCTTCTAAAACAACAGATTCTCCTGGGGCAATGGAAAGTAGGTTCACGGGTTGTAAGAGAACTGCAACTGGGTTTGATTGCCCGATTGTAAGGCTAATAAACGAAATTTGCTCCATTCCAGTCTCATCGGTGAGGGTTATTTTGATGGTGTGTTCTCCTGCTGGAAGTGAAGAGGTATGAACCTGAGAAGAGGACACATCAGAGAACAAGGGCTCGTCGAGCAAGTCACTTCGGATGGACATGGTAAAATTATCACCGTCATAGTCAACCGATTCTCGCGCATCCCATTGTATTTGGAAACTTGAGGAATAAGCATCTCCATCAAGCGGAGAGAGAAGATCTAATTGAGGTGCTGAAGGAAGAACTTCAACGGTTCGAGATACGAGAACAGGGTCGTGAATCCCATCATCAAGACTCAATGTGATGGTATGCGTTCCGGCACTCAAACGTCCTTCAAAGATGAGCCAATCTTCGCTTTCGGGAATAAGACGTCCGTCTAAGTCACTGCTCCAATCCACAACAAGATATTCTGAACCGCTGAAGGGTTCTGCCTCAGCACAATGCCAATCCCCTTCAACAGGGAACGTTGAACACGCAGCATCGTAATCTCCTGAACCGTTTGCAGAGAACCAGATGAGTTCCGCAGACGTATATGTTTGAGTTGAGGCGGGTGTTTCAATCACTGCTTGAGGGAGTGAGTTTTCAACATCGACGAGCATCGAAGTTACACGCGTTGCATTGATGTGTTCAGGCCGGTCATCGACAACTCTCATTTCTATAGAGTGGACTCCTCGTGAAAGATAACCAGTCCAAACTTTACCTGCCTCGGTATTATTCCATGACAGTTGTCCGTCAAGGCTCGACCAGTATTCGATTTCGAGGGTGTCACCTTCTGGGTCGATGGTAGCAGTACCGTCAAGTGTAACTTCATCTTCACTGGCATTTCCAA
>DAMU01000081.1 GCA_002499705.1 Euryarchaeota archaeon UBA91 | reverse complement strand
AACTGTTGTTTTGCTTGGCCAATGAGAACCGGCTTGTTTCTGACGATCTTCGCCTCGTATCCAGCTCGTATAATAGCGGCAAGAACTTCTTGTTGAGATTTGGAAACATTACTTTCAGCCTTCAGTTCGACACGTGCTTTACTCAACCCAAGATTGACTGAAACATCGGCTACTGCCTCGATTCGCGAGGTCACTTTTTCCACCGAGGCCACGCATGCACCGCACGACATGCCGCTTATGTCGATGGAAAAGGCGTGTGTTTCGGTCATTTTTTACCACCTAAAGGCTCGAGGAATGTTCTCATTTGTGCGTTAAATGTGATTGATATAAACGCTTGCTCTTAACTACAGTAAAGGCGTGATACAGAATTAATTTGGCGCCAAGTCAAGTGAACCTGCCCAAACATCAAGCCCGCGTAAACGGCACGGGAATATTTGGCCAAGTTGAACGACTGGATTTTGTTCACCGCGTTGGTCAGGTTCTGCGGGAATGACTGCAAGCCCGTACTCATCGACACTCATCTGTGTTTTGCCGCCGATTTGTCGCAGGTGCATGCGGCCGTGAATTGCACCATCGTCTGCCAAATCCAAGAAGACCCAGGGCGTGCGTAAACCGGTAATTCGAGCATTCCAAGACGTGTGTTCCAAAGGCGTTGATTCAGTTGAGCTTTCGCCACCGATTTTCCCTCCTCTCAATAAATGAAGGTGATACGCATTGGCCACAAGTTCCCATTCCATACGCTTTGCAGTATGACCTTGCTCGCTGCAATGTTTGGAAATTTTTGCAGTTTCTTCAAGCGAATGAACCCACGCTTCATTGCGTAGATATGCTTTCAATTGACGGTGAGCCATCAAATCAGGATAACGGCGAATTGGACTGGTGAAGTGAACATAAGCATCGAGGTTGAGTCCAAAATGCCCGAGATTTTCTTCACTGTAGGTCGCTCTTTGCATAAGATGGAACAGACCTTGGTCAACAACCCGGCGGATAGGCCCTTTGAGTTCAGAGGCTTGTTTTTGAGCGCGTTCAAGCGCATCAAGAATATCTTGACGTGCTTTAGAATCCAGAACACTGGAAAGATATTCTGGGGTGTCGTTGGTTTTTTCACTCTCCGTAGGTTGCATGCCGGATGTATCGATTGAACCGCCAGCCCAACCTGCTAACAGGTCAGTGAGTTCACTTTCTTCTGATTGGCCATGCGTACGTATACTCGGCATAGGTAATTCAATATCAACGCCGAGAGCGTTCAATTTTGCATTCAGTTCCTCGACTTCAAGGGCGTCTGGTGGAGTGTGACATCGCCAAGGGAGAGGTGCACCCTCCTTGCCGAGCAGATGTCCGACTGATGCGTTGGTTGCAACCATGAACGACTCGATCATTTGAGTTGCAGCATTCGGCCATTTCACTTCGACTCTAATGGTTTCCTCACCGTGTAATCTTGGACGTAATTCAGCGTTTTGTATATTGAGTCGTACTTCTTTGGCTTGCCAAGATTTTGCCAATGAGAACATTCCGGAAAATCGTGGATTGTCGAGGGCATCTTCGTAGGCTAAATTCTCAGCTACGCTGATGACTGCTTCGTATGCAGTGCATTTTACAATGACGTCATGGGCATCAATTTCCATCGCAACCACCATTGCAAGCCGATCAACTCCTGCCCGAAGTGAACACAAATCATCCGCAAGTCGAGGCGGCAACATTGGTAATACTGCATGCGGTAAATAGACTGAAGTTGCACGTGCCCGAGCGGCCCCATCTAAACGTGAATCAGGTTGAACATAATGTGCAACATCTGCAATGGCGACCCACAATGTTCGGGCGCCGCCATCCTCCACAAGGCAGACAGCATCATCGAAATCTTTTGCGTCATGTGGGTCAATCGTGACAAATGGAAGGTGGCGCAAGTCTCTTCTTTGTTTGGAAATTTGGCTATCTCCATCTAACTCAGGCAAGCGGTTTGCTGCCTCTACCAGTGCTTCATCGTAGCTGCTTGGAAAAGGATTCCATCCACCTTTCCGTTTGTTCTCAAGCCGTAAATCGAGCAGACTTCGAGCGTTGAGGCGGCCGGATTGGATGAGGAGTAGAGCCATACTCGGCTCGGCATCTCGGAACCGCAACCCAGAGCGGCGATTCGCAATGAATCTCGCTTCACGAACCAGATCAAATTTGCCCCATGAGCGAACAACCTCATCTTTGAGAAGAGAAAAAGAATCGGGGTAATCATTTCCACTCAAATGAGCCATCCAAACCTCTTCCAATAGAGCGTATCGCTCAATATCTTCTTGACTCATTGACGGGATAAGATGGGCATTTTCTTGGATAATTGCCGGACGTCCATGTAGACCAGTCTTCCCTTTTGAGGCATGAACCGTGGTGAATGCCTTCCAATCTAATGTCGAGGATTTAATCTGTTCAGTTTCGTTTGGAGTCCGTATTCGCACACACTTGTTTTCTACTTCGACAAAATGCTCATTTTTAGAACGAGCATGGGCTATTATTTCGTTAATACTACTGCGAAAGGCCCGTTCTGAGCGTTGGTCTTTAGCAAAATCGACGTCGAGTTTTTCTCGTTGAATAAGGTAGTCTGTAATCGAATCTCCACTCCATTCAACACTCCAATTTCCCCGTTCATGAGAGAAGTGGCTTGCAAGGCGTTTCCAAAGTCGTTCACTGTCTGAAAGTTGAGGCCCTTTAGAGTGGTTTTTCGAGCCACGATTGTTGTGCTTGCCTCGACGACCCATACACCCACCTACAATCCAGCGTCCTTAAGTGTCTCAAGAGCTTGTTGTTGTTGAGGAGTTAGTTCATCATAATCCGGCAAGACGAACTCGAGTTCTAAGTCTCC
>DAMU01000030.1:9418-11486 GCA_002499705.1 Euryarchaeota archaeon UBA91 | reverse complement strand
GAAACGATTCAAAGCAACTCTGTTGAGCAGTTAGACTACTCGTCGATGGTAGAGGTGAGAACAAATCATTAAGTGCAATAGGCTCGACAATGAACCATGGGTAATAGAGGAGTTCTTCTCATCAATGTAGGAACCCCAATGGAACCAACAGTTGAATCCGTACGAAAATACCTCAGAGAGTTTCTTCTTGACCCGGATGTAATCGATATTCCAGCACCACTGCGTCATCTCCTCGTACGAGGAATCATTTTGAGGGTTCGACCGAGGAAAATCGCTCCCCTTTATCAAAAAATTTGGATGGATGAAGGCTCTCCTCTTCGAGTGTATTCAGATCGAATCACTAAGTCACTCTCTCAAAAGTCAGAAGAAATCGAGTTTGAATTTGCCATGCGTTATGGACATCCAAGTATCCTCAGTGGCTTAGAAAAATTACGAGACAATGGGGTTGAAGAACTTCTCCTCTTACCTATGTTCCCGCACTTTGCGCAGGCGACGACCGAATCGTCTCTAAAGCACACTTACAAGCAACTGAAAAAAATGGATTGGAGCCCAGAAATTATCGAAATGGGCAACTTTGAGACCGATGAAAATTATGTAGTGCCGCTTGCAAATTCTATACAAGAGCACATTGGTGAAGACACACACTTACTTTTCTCATACCATGGACTTCCTGTCTCACATGTCAAAAGAATTGATGAAAGCAAAAAGCATTGTCAAAAAACAAACAATTGTTGTTCGACTAAAACCGATGCGAACAAGATGTGTTACGGACATCAATGTTTTGAGACGACCCACACCGTAGTTGGCCTACTTGGCCTCAAACCAGAACAATGGTCAATCAGTTTTCAAAGCCGACTTGGGCCAGTGAAATGGCTGGAGCCATCAACGATGGATAAAGTCGAGGAATTAGCGAAAAAAGGTATCAAAAAACTAACCATCGTGGCACCAGCATTCCTAGCCGACGGGCTTGAAACTCTTGAGGAACTTGATATTGGAATTCGTGAACACTTTGAAGAGCATGGCGGAGAAGAACTCACGGTGATAAAGTGCCTCAATGACAACGAAGATTGGATTCAGGGGCTTGAGAACATGATACAGAAGAAATTCAGTTCAGTGATTACAGCTTAGAAAAGTTCAGCCACACGCTCTGCCTCATCGACCACATGAGTGATTGATACACCACTCACACCCCATCCAACATAACTGCAATCTATGGACTTTTTAGAAAGTCCTTTCATGTATCCTGGTGGATAACTCGGAATAGTTTGAACGCCGAGATTTCGAAAGAGCACGGGTTCTTTATTACTCAGCAGTCGTTGTAAAGAGGTGCGAATCTTATGTTCATCTCCATCCCAGCGTGAGTGAGGCGCCATAATTCGGAACAGACGGTGACCTTCAGGAGCGCGAACAGAATGGTGAAGGTCACTTTCATGAAGAATACCACTGATTGGGATGGATTCATCGGGAATCAAAGTCCCATATCCATACTTGATATCTGATACATCTTCGTTGGTATAACCAACAGCAAATACGCTCAACTTCACGAGTTTCCTGTCAGCTTCTACAGCTGGAGCAGTCCAAAGTATCGACTCTGCAGAAACTTCAAATTGGCTTGCTGCTGCTTGAGGTGATTCGATGGATTCACCCATCATAATCGTCACATTATCCATTGATTCCAGTTCATGTTGTAATGCAGAAATAAGAGACTCCATGCCATCATCGAGGGAAGCAACTGTACCTTTTTTAGGAGTGAAAAGGGGATATGTGGCGTTAATTCGCTTTTTCAGGCTGGAATTTTTGATTGGAGGTGACGGGCCGAATTCAGTTAGAGATGGCATGAGAAAGTCTGCATCGACATTGTCTGAGGTGTTGTTAACGATGCCCAAGGTCAGAGCATCTGCAATCTGTTTATGCGGAAGCATTTGAGCTACAGATGCACCGCCTCTTTTCGCCTTCCTCAATGCACGAAGCAGACGAAACGGTCCAATTTTGAACAAGGTAAAAGGCGATAGACGATGTTTTTTCTTTCCGATTAACACCCACCGTGATTGAGCTCTTGCTCGAGAAG
>DAMU01000030.1:0-9020 GCA_002499705.1 Euryarchaeota archaeon UBA91 | reverse complement strand
GCAAGGTCACAGATCCATTCCTCTTCTTTCCACGTTGAAATTACGCCTCCAAGACGCTCAGACTTTTCTACAAGAAGAATCTCAACGTCGGGCATCTTTTGCGCAATTCGGTATGCATTACACATTCCAGAAAGGCCACCGCCCACGATGACAATTTTCTTTGAGTCTGAAAGAGAATCCTTTACTAACAACGGACGCCGCATTTCAACTCCGTGTTGAATCCAACTTTCAATGTCCGACATGCTAACATCCTTCTTCAATCATTCAGCCAATCTCGCGGCTTTTTTAGGACCTGCAAGAGACGGTCTTCTTGGCTACCTTGCGCCACTTCATGACAGTATTCCCAACGGGATGTAAGTGGAAGTGACATGAGGATACTCTCAATACGCCCGTTTGTCGTGAGACCGAACTTTGTTCCACGGTCATAAACCAGATTAAATTCAACATATCGGCCACGTCGGATTTGCTGCCATTGTTTTTGCTCATCGGTGAAGGGTAGGTTCATCCTCTTCTCGAGAAGAGGAAGATAAGACGGTAAGAACGATTGCGCACATTCGGATACAAATTGGAAACACTCTTCCTTACTTGCGCTGTTAAGGTCGTCAAAGAAAATCCCTCCGAGGCCTCTACGCTCACCCCTGTGTTTGATGTGAAAGTAATCGTCGCACCATTTCTTGTAAGCAGGATAGTCAGCTACTTTGTGGTTATCACACGCATTTTTCAAAACTTGGTGAAAATGCTTGGCATCTTCTTCAAACAGATAACTTGGGGTAAGGTCTGCTCCTCCTCCAAACCACCAACTTCCTTCTTTCTTCCCTTCACCTCGCTCAAAATATCGATAATTGGCATGAACTGTCGGAGCCATTGGATTGTGTGGGTGTAAAACAAGACTTATGCCAGTAGCAAAGAAATCCAAGTCTTTGCCTTGAAGTTCATGACCTCCACCCATCGTTTGTGCTGCTTGTGGACTCAATGTCCCATGGACAACACTAACATTGACGCCGGCTTTTTCAAAGACATTTCCGCCAGAAAAGACTCTGCTTCGACCGCCGCCGCCTTCTTCTCGAGTCCATTCATCTTGACGGTAATCTACACCGTCAATGCTTCGAAGGGCTTCGCAGATTTCATCTTGAACCGCATGCACCATGTCGATCATCGACTGACGCATGTCACTCACCTGTAATTTCTCGTAATACCGTCTCAACGCACTCGATTCGAGCAGAGGGGGCAAATCCATGACCCAAATTGAATATGTGTCCGGGTTTATCGCCTGCTGCTTTGAGTACATCTTGAGTTGCCAATCGTGCCATTTCAGTCGAGCCGTGAAGCAGCGATGGGTCCAAATTACCTTGGAACGCAAGTTGGTCTCCAAATTGAGCTCGGTTTTGGGCTAAATTATCTCTCCAATCCAATGAAATCGCGTTAACATCGAGTTCACGGATGGCCGGATGTAGATGACCAGAACCCTTGGCATAGTGAATCAAAGGAACATCAGCCCCCACTTTCTCACGGAAAACTTCAATCGTTTTTTGGGTTGCTGGCATAGCAAACTTACGGTAGGTTTCGGGAGAAAGAAGTCCAGCCCAGGTATCGAACACTTGGACGGCATCCGCACCCCCATGATTGACTTGGTCAGCCAAAAGACCTCCAACAATCTCTCCCATCTTCAAAAGAAGGTTTTCTGCCTCTTCTGGATTTGAGTAGATTTTGGCACGAGCGTTGTGGAAGTCTTTGTCACCTGTTCCACCAGACAACAAATACATACAAATGGTCCATGGCGAGCCAACAAATCCGAGTCTTGCCTTTGATTCTCCAACCTCTTCACCAACTGCTTTGAGCCCATCAGCAGCCCAAGGAGCGTGCTTTCGAGCACTGAAATCAATCCAATCGTCAACGTGCGAGAAATCAAAATCGCTGATTCGGATTCCACCTCCGTATTCCACATCGTAACCGAGGCTAGGAAGCGGGGTTAGGATATCGCTGAAGATAATTGCAGCATCAATTCCCTTGTATCGTTTCAAAGGTTGGAGCGTAATATCGGTGCACAAATCAACATCCATGCACCTCTCCCAAAAGGAGTGCTCTGCGGCAATCTTTCGATATTCCGGCAAGTGCCTACCTGCTTGTCGCATGAACCATACAGGAGTACGGTCAACTGGTTGGAGATTGAGAGCGGAAACGATACGTTGCTTTCCGTTCATGTTACCACTCCAATTCCTCAAGCACTTCATCCAGCGCCTTGGCCATGCCGAGGATATGGTGCTCCTCATGGACCGTTGCAATGAATCCAATTTCATAGGCTGATGGCGCTAACATGTATCCTCTCTCAAGGAGGCCCTTGTGGACATCAGAATATAACTTACCAGCATCGCTGGGTATCAAATCAGCTCGTGCTGGGGGTTGGGCTGAACTTGGTGAAAACCAGAACAAACTACCCCGGCGCATGAGTCGCATAGGGTGGCCATGTTTTTCGAGAATAGGCTCAACGCAGTCATCCAGCACTTGTCCAAGAGATTCCAAGCGGTCGTATGCTTCATCATCCAGAAGGTCGAGTGTCGTAATTCCAGCAGCCATAGCAAGTGGATTTCCTGATAGGGTTCCTGCTTGGTAAACCGGTCCGAGAGGCGACAATTTCTCCATAATTTCGCTTCGAGCACCGTAGGCACCCACGGGGAGACCTCCACCAATGATTTTGCCCAACGCAGTAATGTCTGGAGTGACGCCGGAAATATCCCCGTAACTTCCATCTTTAAATCGGAAACCGCTGATGACTTCGTCAAAAATTAACAAAGCACCATGTTGATGACATAAATCACGAAGTTTAGCAAGATATTCATGGCGTTGAACCAGAAGACCGTTATTGGCAGGTAGTGGCTCGATTATGACGGCTGCAATCTCATCGCCGTGCTCATTGAACAGATAATCGACGGCTTCGTCATCATCCAGTGGCGCAATCAATGTTGTAGCGACGGTATCTTTAGGGATTCCTGGACTGCTGGCGATTCCAAAAGTGGCTAATCCGCTACCGGAACTTACCATCAAGGAGTCGACATGCCCGTGATAACAACCCTCGAACTTGATTAACAAATCCCGCCCTGTATAGCCACGAGCGAGGCGAACTGCACTCATCACTGCTTCTGTTCCCGAAGATACAAAGCGAACCTTGTCCATGTGAGAGAACCGTTGTTTCACTTTTTTTGCCAATTCAATTTCCCCGGTATGCGGTGCGCCAAAAGAAGTCCCCTTCTGCATCTTTTGAAAAACAGAATGAAGGATTTCTGGGTGTGAATGTCCGTGGACAAGAGGCCCCCAAGATTGGACAAAATCAACAAGTTCGTTACCGTCGACATCTGTAACAACAGCACCCGATGCTTTTTCAAAATAAATCGGGTTGCCATGAACTGATTTAAACGCCCGAACTGGAGAGTTCACACCTCCAACCAAATGCTCTAGAGCCTCGGTATGAAGCGAATCGGATTTTTGTCGTTGCACGTTTACACCTCAGAGCCAATTGCGAGATAATGCTTCACGGGCATGGTAACTCACAATGATGTCAGCCCCGGCCCTTTTGAATGAATGGAATATCTCACGAACCATTTTGCCACGAGATTCAGCATCAGAGGTTGAAGACATGACCAGCGAATACTCACCACTGACGTTGTAAACGGCAACAGGTCGAGTCACAACATCAGCGACTTTGCGGACAACATCCAGATACGTCAATGCCGGCTTAATCATGATAATGTCAGCACCTTCCGATTCGTCGCTGGTAGCCTCTAAGACTGCTTCTCCATACCCTGAGCGAATATCCATTTGATGGCTACCTCGATCGCCAAATGAAGGTGCTGAATGTGCTGCATCACGGAAAGGTCCGTAAAAGGAAGAGGCATATTTGACAGAATAAGAAAGAATTCCCGTATTCACAAAACCAGAATTTTCCAGAGCACTACGTATGGCCAAAACCCGCCCATCCATCATGTCAGAGGCGGATACGTAATCGGCGCCTGCTTCTGCATGAGAGACTGCGATTTTACATAATTCAGTAACAGAAAGGTCGTTATCGATGTGTTCATTGTGAATAATTCCGCAATGTCCGTGGTCAGTAGCGGTGCACAGACACACGTCGGTCATGACCACAATATCGTCGCCAAATTGGGATTTGAGTTGACGTATTGCATGAATGAGATGCATATCTTTTGAAGAAGCTGCGCTTGCAGTAGCATCTTTTTCATGCTCCTCAAGGACTGGGAAAAGCATGTGAGACTTGAGACCCATTTTCATGTCATCAGCAATTGTTTGCAACAACACGTCGGTCGATTGTCGATGAATCCCCGGCATACTCGCAATAGGTTCGTCAATGCCTTCACCCGCTACAACAAAGTGCGGTTGAACCAAAGAAGATTGAATTTGAGTGCTGAAATTCAAGTCCCTCCGAGCATGGGTCCATCGATTGATCCGGGGTCTTAAATTCATAATTCCACCTCGTATTTTTTCCACCATTTCGCAATGAATTTCGCAGTAGGTCCTTGAAGCACTTCAACGGTTGAGCCAGAGAAATAATCCATTGAAGCAATTTCCTCTCTTGATGTTTTGCCCATGCACAATATATTTTTAGGTATTGGTAAGGAGTTTTTCATCCATGCTTGGGCAGATGAGGGCGAAGAGAGCAGGAGTACATCATTGGCGCCCATTTCAATCCCTGCAATTTCTTTTGCCTTGTTATGATAGCCAACCCAAGACTGAACGTCAAAACCCAACGAAGAAAGAGAATCCACCAACTCATTTGAAGCCATGTTTGAACGTGGAATCATCAACTTGATGTTACGATCAATCATTTGGTCGATATACTGAATCAGTTCAGACGAATTTCTCGCTTTTGCACATATGGAAACTGTTACTCCACGCTTGAAACAGGCTCGCGCAGTTCCTTCTCCAATGGCTAACCACTGTATCCTGTTCAAATCACCGTTTTCTTTTGCCACTTCAAGAGCGCATTTCGCAGCGAAAGGTGAAGTGAGCACTAAATACGGCCACTGCGAGCGTGATGTGGATTCTTCGATGAAGTTTTCCGGCCAGTTCTGTGGTTGTGCAACAAGATCTATGACGGGCTTATTGAGCACTGGAATGCCATCATTGGCAAGAACTTTAGCAAGTCGATTAGAATTCAAAGTAGAAATCAATTGTGGGCCTTTAGAATCCACTTCTATAGATTCAGGAAGGGGCTGATTCGGCGTTGATATATCGAGTTCGGCAAGTTCGCCTTGGTAGTGACTGACTTCAAATTCAAACCCGTTGCAGAAAAGTTCTCGCCAATTCTGAGGAGATATTTTTATTGATGCATTTCCCGAATCAACTTTGATCCCTGCAGGATAAAGACATCCGCCTCCAATTGAAGATAAGATCCGACGCTCGTCAAGAACGTCTCTCTCGGTATCTTGGTGATTCAGAATCTCTCGAAGTTGCATCAATGAGGGGGCATCTTCAGAACGGCAGTGAACCGATATGGAGCCTTGCCCAGGGGCTGTTGGCCACTCAAGGTCGCTTATTCGAACCGCTCCCAACTCGAGAATCCACGGCTCAAGTGCGTCAATCTCATGCAAACGACGAAGACCAATTTCAGCCAATATAATGCAGTCAACTCGATTTTCTTGTAACCTTTTCAGGCGAGTTTCTATTTGGCCTCGAACGGCGATTGGTAGAATATCAGGACGGTGACTCAAAAGAAAGGATTGGCGTCGGCCGGACACGGTCCCAACCATTCCTGATTCGGGGATATATTGCAATACTTGCTCCAAATCCATTTCGTCTGAGTTGTTGAATAATTCTTTCAAGGATTGAGTATTCTCTGTCTTTTCAAAAAGAAGAACATCATTTGTACAACCCCGTTCAAGGTAAGCGATATTGGAGATTGAAGCGTCAAGGTCAACCGGTACATCTTTACTCGAATGGACTGCAATGTCAATAGTTTGGTTGAGCAGTTCTGAATCAACTGCATGGATGAATTGTCCAACTGATGAGGCAAGATCACCACCAATTGATTGGTCGCCTTTGGAGGAAATACCGATAATTTGGGTTTCAAATCCATGGGATTCGAGTTTGTTCTGAACCCTGTTGGCCTGCCACATGGCGAGCGTTGAAGTTCTTGTCCCGATTCGAATTCGATTCAAGAAGTAGCCTCCGGCAAGGTTGATTTACCATTGATGTGAAGCATTGCATCAGTAACATCAGTAACCACCCTACCGATAAGATTTGGATCAATTGTCCTTTCAGTAGCCCGAATGACCTGTTCAAGTTCATCACTTCCGAAAGGGCGGCTCTGATTGCATATCCATGTTGCAATCTCTCGAGAAAAGGGCGCCATTTGGTTATCGTTTTCATCTACATATTCTGTAGACTTCCACTCTTCGGATAGGGATTCAAGGGTTTTGTAAATGAAAGCTCGGAATTTCGATTGCGTTCGATCTGTAAGTGCATTCATAAATTTCTCTTGAATATCAGTAAGTAGCACATCACTCTGGTGAACGGTTGAGGAGTAATCCCATTCAACTCCTGCTTTGTGTGCAACTTTAATCCAATAGTCCATGCTGTAGAGGGTTTGATTTTCATTTACACCATCGCTATCGATTGAGGGAGGCCATGAAAAATCCATGACGGTTGAAGAAACAGCAGGGAGCGGGCGCTCGTGAGTGTATGTTGGGTCAATATTTCGTATGGTTGAAATGATAAGTGAAGGTTGCCCGGGGTTAGTATACCAATCATCAAAACTCATCATCCGAACCTTTGAAGCAATACCAGGATTACGTGCCTTTGACACTTCCGGATTTCGAGTAACGACGGTTATGTCTGTTTGACCAAAATCAAGAATTGTTTCGACTGCCTTGATGCCCATTCCACCAAATCCAAGAACGACGGATGTGAGATCTTTTTCAGTAGAAATTAATTCTTCAATAGCAGTAGTAGCGAGATTCAACATTGACTCAGTTGTTTGATTGAAGCCAAATTCTTTTCTCAGCATTCGGTTGGCTGCTACTACATGATCAAAGAATACCCCGTTCATATCACTGAGAAGACCATTTTTGCGATGAAGAGATACGGAGCCTCTAAACTGAGACATCACTTGTAATTCACCTAAAATAAACGAGTCAAGGCCACTGCAGACTTTGACAAGCTGACGCCATACATCAATACCGGAATATCGGTCAAATGGTGCCACTTCAAGTCCAGTAGCTTCAAGAACACTCTTTTCGAGAGTTTCACAGTTGACTTCGAACCCGACGTAAAGAACGCGATTGCATGTTGAAAGTTCAAACACATCCGATTTGACACGGTCGCGTATTTTCTGGATGAATTTGATTCTCTCCTCTTTTGAGTAGCCTTCAGTCGTCATGATTTTGACTTCATCAACATTGTCTGAATTGAGTTTCATTGAGACCATACTCACATTATTCATGAGTTTTATTGGGTCAACAGTTTCATCGTTAACGGTATGAACTGATTGAGCAGAAAGAAATTTTGTCAAATCAATTTTAGGGGAGCCTAAATTATTCATATTTTCCCCTCTTGACACCCTATCGGCCGACCTTTATCAATCATCCAGTTTCACAGGTTGCTGGAACTCACTGTGATACGAAATTTTTCCACCGTTTCATGTATTCAACAAATACAGGACTCAAATCTACATCTAACAGATGTTTTTCCGAGAAAGGTGGACGCTGCGGCGAATAATCAAGATTTTTCAGATGCAGAGGCCAGTCAGGATGAGCAATGGCTACGCGCGCTACACCGACCAAATCTGCACCTTCATCGATTAACCATTGGGCATCTTTAGAACTCCATACTGCCCCTGTTGAGATCAAAGGTATATGCTGAGGAATAACTTCCGCAAAGCGTTTGGTGAGGCTGGGTCCGCCCTCATCGTCCGCAACGCCTTGAAACACATCCCAGCATGAAATGTGTAACATATCGATATCCATCGCACATAGAATCTGAGCTAACTCAAGACTTTCATGTAAAAATATGCCTGCCTTTTCAATAATCGGTGAAATGCGCACTGCGATGATGAAATCAGGTCCTGTCGCTTCACGAACCGAAGTAATCATGTCACGTAAGAACTTGCTACGTCCCATCAAATCACCACCCCATTCATCTTCTCGACGATTGGTGACACTGCCTAAAAATTGGCAAATCAAATACGAATGCGCACCGTGTAATTCGACACCATGGAATCCTGCTTTTTGACAGCGAACTGCAGCCTCGGTGAACGATTGAATCATTTCAAGAACCTCTTGGGCGGAAAGTTCTCGAGTATACAAGCCATCCATTCCTGCCTCGGTGTTTTCACTGGCCGAAACAGGTCGAACCCCATTGAGTGATTGTGGTGCTCTCATTCCACCGTGAAAGATTTGAGCAAGACTGAGTGTTCCAGTTTCGTTGAGTTGGGTAGCCATGTTCGTGAGGCCAGGCAATTGATGGTCGCCCCAAACACCCATCTCCCCATCCCAGCCACGCCCGTGTTCAGTGACGTTTGCAGCTGCAGTAGTGGTTATTGCAAACCCACCTTTAGCACGGCGAGCAAGCCACTTAATTTCTTCATCAGATAGCGTTCCGTCAAGATTGCTCTGTTTATTGGTCATCGCTGCAAGAACGCTTCGATTCGATAAAACATGCCCGGAGCGTGGTAAGGTGAATTGGCTTGAAGGTCCCACATATCCAACAAAGCCAGCCCCTTCTTGATGCTTCGCACGATTCAAACCGAAGATGCCTACTGTAAATCGCTCATGTCGACTGGGAAAGCACCGTGATTGCTAGGTCAGAAGAGTTCCTCATTCTTCGGATTCCTTACTTTCCTTTGGAAGATTTGGATGGGCTTTGACTGGAAACAACTTATCCAACCATTTAGGTGACCACCAGTTTGCTTCGCCCATTAATCGCATGGTAGCAGGCACAACCAATGCTCGAACAATCGTCGCATCAAGCAGAATGGCAAGCGCTAATCCAAATCCAATTTGCTTGAGAATAAT
>DAMU01000006.1 GCA_002499705.1 Euryarchaeota archaeon UBA91 | reverse complement strand
CCACTTCACAGAAGAATTATGGATGAAGAGGATTTCCTGCAAAGAGACATAACGATTCAATACATCGATATGCATCAAGAGCTACTCGGATGAGCAGTTGCCTGTTACGAAAGGGAGAAGTATCGTC
This sequence comes from Euryarchaeota archaeon UBA91, assembly GCA_002499705.1. GTDB lineage: Archaea > Thermoplasmatota > Poseidoniia > Poseidoniales > Poseidoniaceae > MGIIa-L1. Next base: position 27,640 of record DAMU01000006.1, on the reverse strand, counting down.
CGTTGTTGGGCGGTTCATGGATGTATTAATCGTCGGCAGTGTTGCATACGACAGCGTAGTTTCTCCTCTTGGTAATGTAAAGGATGCCCTAGGTGGTTCGGCCACCTACGCAGGACTTGCCTGCTCCTTTCATGCAAAGCGCCTTTCGCTGGGACAGATTGGATTAGTGGGCGTAGTCGGTGAAGATTTTTCAGACAGCGATCGAGCCCTTTTACAGAACAGTGGTCTTGACCTTCAAGGAATTGAAACCGCTGAAGGAGAAACATTCCGCTGGTCAGGTTCCTATCATGGTACAATGGCTGAAGCACAAACCCATGAAACCCATTTGAATGTGTTTGAACACTTTGAACCCAAGGTCCCTCAATCTCATCAATCTCCTCAAATCACCTTTTGCGCAAACCTTCACCCTGCATTGCAATCGAGTGTTCTCAATCAGGCAAAGCCTCGGCGCCTGTCCATGCTTGATTCAATGAATTTGTGGATTGATATTGCGCGTGAATCATTGATTGAAGTGATGCAAAACGTCGACCTTGTCATCATCAACGACGGTGAAGTCCGAATGTTGGCCAACGATGAAAATTTGGTTCGAGCTGCTCGAAAAGTCGTCGATATGATTGGTGTCCAAACACTCGTGATTAAACGTGGAGAACATGGAGTCATCGCTTTCCATGACTCAGACATCATCTCACTTCCAGCATACCCGACCGAGGATGTTGTTGACCCGACTGGATGCGGTGACACATTTGCCGGCTCTATTGCTGCGCACTTGGCGTCAGGCTCCGGTCAATTAAGCCGAGATGAATTACGCCATGCTCTACTGTCTGCAACCGTGAGTGCGAGTTTTACTCTCGAGTCGTTTGGAATAGAAGGCCTCCATTCAATGACGCAAGAACGCTTTCAAACTCGCCTTGAAAAGTTCAATCAAATGCTGAATTAATCATTCAGACATCAAGCCGAGGTAATCCTGCCTTACCTGCGTGTTCGGCATGGTGAGTTTTGCTGTCTTTGAGTTCTTCAAAAGAAACCTCGTCGAGGTGGGGTATCGGTTGTTTTACTTCTTGAGATTCCTGTTCGACGATTGTTTGCCGCTCAATCATATGGGCAAGCATCGGTTCAATTTCGTGATCTGGCAACTCTCCGCCTCGGCTTTGTGCTAAATTCCGAATTGATTCAATCGCTTCTGATTGGTGGGTTTGTGCAGTGCGTTGTCGAAGTTCTTGTGTCGAACTTGAACCTAAACTTTCTTTTGGGTTTGATCGACGAATAAGTAACCTTGAGGCCAAACCTGTAGCGCCCTCAAACATTTGAGCAGCAGCAGGCCCAACCATTTCACGAATTTTATTTCCTTGACTCCCCATAGAACGAACCTTTGGTCGCAGTCGTGAATCTGACCGACTTACATCCTTCGGGCGTAAGCGACTGTTCCCATTGTGTGTGCGTGATTTCCGTTCAGCGGGTATTTCTGGAAGAAGGGGGGTTTCACGTCGTGCCTGTTCAATGAGAGAAGTGGTCTCTTCTTCGATAACGCCAGGTAAAATCGCATCAGGAGAACGGAACGCTTCCATATCAGTGTGTGTCTCAAAACCACTTCCTGTAGCATGATGGCCAGGGACATGAGCTCCGTCCTTGCTCACGAAACTCGGAAGATATGAGCGAGGTATTTGTGTTGGTAGAGGTGCTTGATATTCATGAGGAATGTCGATATTTGCGGCTTGGGCAATGTGTTGGTATGACGGGGTTGGCATCTGCTCTTGGTAGGCTGGTTGTGGTGCTTGAGGGTGAGCAAGGAATTGTTGGCGTGGTTGATGTATGGGTTGATAGGGTTGAGAAAGTGACCCGCGTCGGTCATGAGCATTTGCAATCCCGCGCTCCAACAGACCGTGGCCCAATTCGGGACGTTCAGGTTGTTCAAATTCGTCTTGGCTATGCATCCAATCTGCAACAGTATTTTCAGTCTCATCAAAGTCAAGTTCTATGCCGTCATCAAAAATACTGCTTGAAAGAATCGAGTCAGGCAATTCTTGTTCAGGAAGTTCGCTCATGAGAAATGAAGAAATTGAAGTTGGTGCATTTAGGTGAACGGGTTCGACAGGGACTTCTTTGAGATTGAGTATATTGGTTCGTGGAAATTCCATATCTCGCTGAAGGATGTCCAGACCAATTCTTGCATCTTCAAGGGTCATTCCACTTTCCAGTCTTTTCAGTAATGTCGATAATCGCATCAACGATGCATCATTACCTGTGATGGTGTGACAGTCACCAACTTCAGTATCGAGTGTAAGTGTTGGTTTTCGCGTTCCTAACCACCCGAGAATCATTGCAAAGCCTAACACTGCTGCCATGATTTGCATGGGGTCTGGAATCAGTATTCTTTTGGCAACATAAATCAATCCACATCCAAAAAGTGCGTAACCGAATGAAATGAGTCGTGTATGGTGGTGGTGAACTCTGGTAATTTGTGACAAGCGCAAATCAAGAGTGTAGCCTTTTCGAGTTTCGAGAGAAAGCGTACGCTCATCGACTGAAGCATGGACTTTACCCGAGCCTGCTAAGTGCAACGCCCTGAAGACCTCATGGTCTTCTGCACTTGCAGGACCTTCCTCCTGTTCTATAATGCGCATCCCAGCGCGCAAACCGATTGTGCTGGGTTATCAAACCACCGATTGTTCACTGTATTTTGACGGCGATATTTCACCTGTTTTTTCAGCGCCGAAGCTTATTCGATGTGAGTGAGAATTGCATTACCCATAATGCGTGGTTTTGAATCTAATTGTGCAATAAGAGTTGCTTCAGGATTCTCTCGACGTATGAATAGGGGAGATTCCCAATTAACTTGCATTTCTTCGCCATTGACTGAACTTATTCTGCCGACAACAAATTGTAGATCTACACTCGCATGAATCACATCTCCTTCAGCAAGGATTCTCTTTTGGAAAGGTGAGCGGCTGAGTTTCATCGTTGAGCTATTGTGAGCAACGACTGCAAGCGGGATGTTCGTATTGGTTTTTTTATCTTCAACTGCGGGCCGAACCAAGAGTGTTCCACTGCCCAAATGCTCTTCTTTGGCATTTCTTAAAGCAAGTCCAACCCGGTCGCCAGCAACTGCTTCTGGTACGTCATCGTCCATAACTTGGAGTGATTTGGCATTTCCAGTACCGTTTGCGGGGAGTAAGACGACATCATCATGCACTTTCACTGTCCCAGATTGAACATATCCAATTGCGACCAGTCCGATTCCTTTGACATTAAAATACTGGTCTACAGGGAGGACAAGAGGTCCTTCTGCACTGGCAGATAATTCTTCGGAAATATCATCCATGTGTTGATACAAAGTATTGCGTAATTGTATTCCATCTTTTTTCTCAAAAGTCCATTCTTTCAACCCTGCTTGATTGAACAACATTTTCACTTGTTCTTCATCAACCCATTCACCTTCAAGTGGATTGATCACGGCAATTCCTTTGGAGATATTGGCGCTTGCAAAAGCGACAAGAGCCTCGCCCAAGGTAGCGTCCACTGCTGAAATCTCCAACAGGCCGATCCTTGCTGCAGAAAGTGCATTCAAGAACGGACGAAGTCGTTCAGGATATTTTGCCGGGCGAATAATGGAAAGAATTCGAGGCCCATTTTGGCCAGGCTCTTTGTGGACATAGGTGTGAACGTCTCTTTGGTCCGTTGCTTTAGCAATCTCACGAGCCAATTCATCTGAACCAATCATGGCGATGTTGAGGACAGGCATGTTTAGTCCACCTGAATAGCCCACATCAATGTACGGGTTGAACTTACTTGTTCTTCATCGCAAGCATGTGTTCACGAATCTCTTTCGCTCGCTCCCAATCTCTCTTTTCTTCCTCATGTTCAACCACGAATTGAGGAATTGGAATTGGTCTCATCATCGAATCGATGGCTACGAAGAAAAAGTATCCTTCACAAATCTTCTTCTTTTCCCACGTTGATTTATTCACTGCCAATGCTGTAACTTTTGAACATGCAGTATGGCTGCTTGTAAAGACGACTTTACCAGATACTTCCAGTAAGTCGCCTTTGCGAGCAGGTGCAATAAACGTCAAAGTATCAATCGAAATTGTAACAAATTCACGGTGTGCAAATTTGGAACAAGAGATTCCTCCGGCTTTATCCATCAAGGAAAGAAGCCTCCCTCCAAACAATGTGTCATAGGTATTTGTATCCCCTGGAAAGACTTCTTCAATCAAGGTTGCCGGTTCTTTGGAATAAGGTTCCATGTTTGTCCGGCAAGGTTCTCCCTCAAGAACTCATGTGGAGTAATCCCGTTCGGAGGTGGTTTCTTGACCTTGAGCCACGGGCACCACTCATGGTCGAGGAGAAAGTGTGTAATGCTTTAGTCTCCGACGACAATAGCAAATCTCGAATGGCTTCAAAAAAGCGAAAACCGGTTGGGAACTTTAGGAAAATTACACTGGATGCCTGGCATCAAAGGCGGGTAGTTAAACTCTAAATTCCTGCTTTTTTCAAAACCCCTCCGTAGGAGGGGGTTCTTGGGCATGTGTCCGTTGCGATTATAGGTGAAGGAATCTTCGGACAGAGGGTAGGTGAGTCAATGACCCATAATAATCGACAACTGAAAGCCGCTTTATTTCTCGTTTCCTTAATGGTTTTAGCGCCATTCGCAGCAGCTGCAAACGTGACCACGTTTGGAAATGGAAATTCCACTGCAGACATCGAAATGCGTGATGGTAGTTCTTTTGTCGATGTTGATTCGGGAACGGTTCCCCTTCCTGCCGATGAAACAGTGACCAGTGCTTCAATGGACATTTCTACCAGTATGGTCGAACACAGTGCTCATACGAGAGTCGATATTGAGACCATGCCGAGAGTTTGGAATCCGATGTACAACAATCAACTCACCAAATTCTCCAATGCCTCGCACTTCATTTACGAAGAGGGTTCCAACGCCGTCCCTGTCAAATTGAAGGCTGAAGGTTTCCTTACTGATTTTGAAGAAACCAACGCCGGTTTCCTTGACCACCGCGCTTTTGCTCAGAACCAATTTGGATGGGACCACGGCCCTATCGATCAGACGACTGTTCCTCCAAACTCGAACATCCCTAACTGTTCAAGTGGCGACTATTGCTGGGGTACTGGACTGACTGATGATGATTATTCCAATGAATGGGCAGGCCAAAATGGCATCACATATCGAATGACTTCTGCCTCAATATACGTTGACTCTTCGCTGAAGAACCACATGGCTTTCTTTGATTCATGGCACGACCTTGACATGCAGACCGGTCAAGGAACAAACCCTCCTGTTTACTATCGAGATTGTGCATACATGGAAATCCGCTCCTCATATAACGATGATTTTGTCGACAATGACCCTGCCGGTTTTGCACCAATTGACATTGACTTATCCAACTCATCCGGTGTTGGATACGGTAACGGCTACTATGCGAGAGGAAGTGGTTCAACTGGTGCAGGGCAAATTGATGCCCGATGCCAAGGACTTGCGCAAGGCGATTACGGTCTAGCCGGTTCCTCCACATCAATTTCGAATCCTACCGGATGGGCAAATCTTGCTGTTGATTTGATTCAATATGTAGGTCAATACGTTCAATTCCGATTTGTTATGGAAGACAATAACATCGGCGGAACCGATGGTGGAAAGGCCGGATGGTACATTGACAACTTCCGAGTTGGAGACCCATTGCCTCAATCCGCAGATATGTCAATCAATGGTTTTCTTCCATCCGCATCCAGCGGTGAGAACCAACCGAATGGATTTGGAATACTCACCATTGAATCTGAAACAACCACCTCTGCAACGATCTCAGTTGAAGTACTTGATTCTGCAACCGGGCAAGTTATCGTTGACCGTAACGGTAAAACGATGACCAATCTTCAAGGCAAAATCATTGAATTATGGGATGTTAGTTCAACAGATCACCCTTCAATAGATTTCAAATTGACCTTTGACTCCGGTCCAAGTCGTTTATCCTCTCCAGTGTTCCACGGGTTCAGCATAGGCACTCGAGTAGGAACGGGATTCAATCAATCGACAGGGATGATGATGAATATTGTTGATGGTGTATGGGAGACTCCAGGAAACGGTCAACCGATGATGTATACACCACTTGTAACGGATACAACATATACACCAGTTCTCGAAAGAAGTAACTTTAATCGCCCAATTACACACATTACGCCAATGATTCAAGACGATTGTTCTGAAGTTCCAGACCTTTCTATCATTGGTTATGGTGGAGAAGGATTGGCCGGAGTTGAAGATGGAACGACATATGCTCTTCCAGAGCCATTGTTTGGTTTTACTTCGCTCCTCTCCTATCAGAATCCCTGCAATGTTGGTGGAATTTGGTTTGATTTGACTTTTGGTCATCACACAGAACACGTCCAGCTTGACGTCGCAGCTGACGGACAAGTTGATTGGGGCTTTGAAGAGCCAGCATTCGGTGGGTTTGGTCGACAAACAACATTTTTGCAAAGCAAGGTTGACGGTGTTAATTACGGACAATCTTCTTCAACACTCACTGTTGACAGCACAGGCGTAGCAGAAGGTGCCATGTTCATGCTTCCAAAAGGAGCAGAAGTTACCTCCGTCGATTTTGCTCTTGACCAGGTTGGCATTCACTCTACCAGCGACCCAGTTGAAGGATTTGAGTTGTCACTCTTGTCAGGAACTCAAGAAGTTGTTCTTGGCTCGGTTGAAAATAATACACTGATTTTCCCTGAATTGCTAAGCGAGTCTATGGATTTGAAAGATCCTCTCAACTCGCTGCTTTCGAACGCCTTGGTCCCTATCAGTCATTACGACGCATATGGGAATGAATGGCAAACGTTCAGAATGAAAGCATCCTCTCCAAATGCTTCCACCGGTGCTCAAATGGTTGTTCGAGACCTCGACATCGTGTATAATTACACGAACTCGATTGGAAGCAGCGACGGATTAGACCGTGAACTCAACAAAGGTATTGCATTGTGGGATGGCGGTTCAACAGCAGAAGTCAAGATGAAGGTATCCGGCTCTCTCGGAGGCGGCGTTCATCTATCAAATCTCCAAGTGACTACCTCGAGCGGTTATGACAACTCGATTAGTTTGGTCGGAAATCCAATTGGATTGTATCCAAACGGTGGAATCTATGAAATCGTTACCACTCATACTGTTAGTTCGCTTACCGGAGCAAGTTTGTCAGAAGCAACACTGACTTTTGAATCGAAGACTGGAGATGTTGTGCTCAGCTCTATTGCTGGACTGTTCTCTGAATCCTCCGATCCTTTGGATCTCATCTCGCTTGAATCGTCGAGCGTTGCTCCTATCAGCGATGGAGAGCAAATCACATGGCGCTTTATCGTTAATTCAAACTGGGAAGATACCGATGAAGTACGTATCTATTCCGGATTGATTGCATCCAATGGCGTCAACGGCCTGCCTGATGCGGCTCTTCTCGCACCAACCGGCGGTAATGCTGTTGAAAACGATGCAATAATCACCTCGTTCCAAGTGCTTAACAACATAGGAATTGTCCAAGATCTCGATGACGGAACATCTGGGCAGACAGTCAATGTTGTCGGTTCTGTCCGCCTCCAAGATTTGTCTATATCTCCAAACCCAAGCGGTTACTTCATGGTTCTTGAACAAAAAACATTCAATAATTCGGGTGGCAACGTTACCATTGAATGGATTCAAGTAGCCAACCAATCAGGAACTTCTAACGGAGATTTCAATTGGAATATCGACCTTGGAATGGCTGCAGGTCAAGACACCTACAGATTCCGTCTTGATGGTTATACGGGTGGAGACACATTGTGTCCTGCTGCCGAATACCGTCCAGATAGTTCATGTGGAATTCCTTTCAATCTCTCTATTGATACACTTGACCCGAATTTGATGAGCGTTCGAATTCTCAACGGACAAGTCGACCCAGCCCTTGACAGTAACTGGCGAGTTATGGTTGACGATACGTGGGTTGTTCCTTCATCGAACCCGACCTCTACAGGTGATCAATCGGTTCGAATTAATGCCAGTGATTTGCCAAACCCTCCTGAAGAACTCGACCTGAAAGTTTGGGTTCAATACGACCATGATACGAATTCGAACGGTCAGCCTGAGGCGGACGAATACATCACCGTCACTGCATACAGCGATGGTGCTGCACCATACGCAAATTATACCGCATCCTTTAACGACAATGCAAACGTTGGTCAAGACCCTGTTGGAAAAGTTAGCGTTTGGATTGAAGGATACGACAAGGCAGGAAATCCGATTAACGGCGGTGCACCAGGATTTGAAAATGATTATTTCACCTATGTTTCAATGAATTCGAAATCTCCAGTTGTCCGTAATTTCTTCATCGATGATTCTCAAGATAATAGATTCTTGAAATCTAATCAACAACAATACAACGGTAAATGGAACCACACAATGTATGCTGGAAACGTATACCACCTTATTGTTGAAGCAAACGATGACAATGGATGGCGAGACATCGATTACTTCCGTATCGACTTAGCAGACGATCGAGACGATATGACCGTCTATTATTATCCAAGAAACGAAACTGCTTGGACCAACAGTCCTTACATCGAAATTCTACAAGAAGATGGAGATTTCAAGGGACCACAGGTACTTCGAATGAGCGGTAATGTTCTGATTGATCCGTTTGAATCTGACTTTTATCTTGATTTGCCAATACGCATGACGTGGGGTCTGCCTGGCGCTACAACTTCACTTAACAATCCAGTCTTGTATATGCAAGACCTTGATAATCCACGATACAGAATGCTACCTGCTCCAGGTCGACACATTCAAGACTGGCACTACAGCGACGGTATCCAACTTGATTATCGTGCAGATACGGTCAACAACCAAATGATTACACCAATTTTCACTGACCTCATGGAAACACCTGGGTTGACCGAAGATGTAAGAAGCGGATTTGTTTATCCAGGAGACATTGTTTCATTCCAAGGCCAGTATGCTTATCTGGATGGAATCCTCAATGAAGTTTACATTACTCCGGAAATTGAATTGACACTCGAACTCACTCGGCAAAATGCTGAATCCGATGGTGCTAAAGGATATTTTGCGTATCCTGGAGAAGTGACGTACCACTCTTTTACTGGTGGAGTTTTCGATATCAACATCACTGTTCCAATTAATACGAATGATTACACGTACACCTTCCGTTTGTGTCCTTATGATGCAACCGGTGGAGCCGGCGGATCAAACGGCGAGTGTGGAAATGGCATTGAAGGATTGCCATTCGGTGCGGTCGATACAACCTCTGCTATCTGTGCATCTGCATCATCATATGGTTGTCAGAGTTTCAATTTGAAGGTCGATGGAACCCCGCCAGTCGTTGTTCTCGATTCTTGGACGGTTAAGGATTCAAACGATGAAACGCTTGCGAATTTCATTCCGACATCGTCCTACCATTGTGTAGATATTGAAGTTATTCTTCGAGAACAACAAGCCTTGTTCCAAGGTGATGTTTCTGTAGCATGGAGTTACTATGTTGGTTCGAGCGCCACAGATATTTGGCCCGTTTATCGTAGCACTTTTGGTGATGAACCACAGTCGCAAGAACTCACACTTACTCCCAGTGGCACCTCATATTTCGCAACTGCAGAATGTGTAGATCTATGGCCAATTACTGAAGGCCAACCTGAACCTGAAGCAAGCCAAATCACAGGCACTGATATCGTCTTCTGGCTTGATGCGACTGACTCTGCGGGTGCCCAAGCCCTTGACGGCGGTAGTCCGGCTCAACCGATTTTGTCGAGCAATGCTGAACATAAATCGACTTATGAATTGATTTTCGAAGAAGCTTCATTCGCCATCACCGATGTTGTTATGCGACCTGCAAAACCAGAAGTTGGGCAAGACATGGATTTGGAAATCAAAGTTCAGAATACTGGGACAATGGATGGTTCAACAGTTCTTAACATTCGTTCGGTCATTAATGAAGGCGTTCCTGTGTTTGAAGGCAATGTTACGACCGGTGAAATCCCTGTGGGTCAATCCGCATGGGTTACAGTAACGTTGCAGCAATTTGATTTAGCAACGACTGGAATGTATTACCTCATTTCTGATGATGCTACTGACGAAATTCTGTATAACGGTTCCAATTTAGGTGAAAAGTTCAATGTTAAGGTTGAAAGTCAATCTTCCGATTCGAGTGGATTGTTCTTAATCCTCGCCATACTTGGAATCGCAGTGGCCGTTTTGGGAACGTTGGTCTTTGTTTTGGTTCGACGTGGAAATGATGATGATATGTTTGAAGACTATGAAGATGAGAACACCAAAGCATATGCAGAATTACCAGGCCAATCCAAGCCACTTTCAGGACCACCTCAAGCAGCTGTTGCAGCCAATGTTTCGCCAGAAATGGCTCGAGCGATGGAAGCATTCCCACAATGGACTCAAGATGAAATCCAAGGCTACTTTGACCAAGGATGGAGCATTGAAGCGCTACAAGATTGGGTTAACAGCCAGTGAGCGTGAAGAGTTTGCCCGCTCGACTTGATTGGGCTGACCAACTCTGGGAAGACCCAGATGGAGGTCGCATTTTGCTGCATGGCGTCTTGCCGACCGTTGTCTATCCTCGATTAATGCGGCCCAGAGATACATGGAATGGTTTGGCATTACTTGAATCTCCAGATGTTGTTGATTTGTGGATTCAAGAAGAAAAAGATGAAGCAGAATCACCTGGAATCAATCTTTCGCATGGTATGATTTCAGGTGGTGCTTTTGGAATTTTTTTAGACGAAGTTTCAATGGTTGAAGAAGTGACCAGTGGTCGTTTCCCAGACCCTGAGCCGCGACGGTTGCACCGCAATGCCGTTCGACATGAACGACCAGTTTTTTTCATTGAGCCCACGGCGGATGATGAAGAATGGAATAAGCACCTCACTCAAGAAGCCAAAGCAGCATCTCACTGGAAAAAACTACTCGGGATGATTTCTATAGGCGGGAAATGGAGAAAGCGGGTAAAAAAGAATATTTTTGATGCCCAAAAGCCTCCGAAAGGTGTTTCCAGTAACTTTGGTTCTGCCGCTGTATTATCGGCTACATGGTGGGATTTGAGTGAATGGTTGGTCGGTCCAGAAGTATGCCGTTCTCGGAACCAGCGTTACGCAGAGCGTTTACGTGGGGCTCTTGCCGCTCTCCGAGAACAATTCGGGGAGGATGCAGTCTTGCTTTTACCCTTGTATCTACCTCATCGAAATGACATACTTGAAGCACTGAATACTCTTCCAAAACAAGAGAAGATTAGTTTAAACACCACTTCACCCGACAATCTAGAGGAGGAATGAGTATGTCTGCAACCGCCATCGAAGTTCGAATTGAAAACCACCTCGTTCGCTTCACCCCTCCCTCGCCTATCGATCAACAAGCAGTGATTTCACAATTGGGTGGTCAAGAAACGAGTGGCGTAGTTATCAAAGTCCTTGACAAGCCTCGCGCTACCTTGGTTATTGACGGTGAAGGGCGCATCACAGTTCATGGAACTCATCGAGTTGAAGCAGCTCGAGCTGCCGCAAAAGAACTGATGCTCAGATTAGGTCTTAGCGACACGGGTCTCGAGACTGAACTCGGGCCTGTTGTTGCCTCTTTTGACTTCGGACAATCACTCAATATAACTCAATTATCTGGTAACTATCATGCAGGAAGTGCAACGTATGACCAGCGTCTTGGGTGCAGCACTATTGAAGACTCACGCCACAATCTTACTTTGCATGTTTGGGCCAATGGCCGATGTATTGTTCCAAATGCCCGGCATCAAAACATTGTAGCGATGGCAGCAGTCTATTGGAGAACTCAATTGAAAGACAATAATCTCTTCATTTAGAATCTAAATACTCTTAATTCTGCTTTTTTCCCCCATGCGTTGAAATCGCATGAACTCTAGGAATTGATTGAGGGTCGTCATGCAAGACAATGTTAGGTGGACCGGGCCGATTCTCGATAACCATTTTCATTTGAATCGCAATGGGCGCTTTCTTGATGCCGCTCGTGATTTCAAAAACGCTGGAGGTACTGACATTGTATTGGTCCACTGTCCCGATTTTTCAGCCCCTCCAACGACGAAAGAGGGACATACGGAAACCTATGCAGATACAGTAAAGATGGCTGATGAGGTTCGTAAAGAAGTCGGTCTTGGAGTTCGTGTTGTTCTTGGCCCTCACCCAGCGGCCTTTGCACATCAGTTTGCTGCATGGATTGATGAATCGGGTGAAAAAGGGGCTGAACGAGCGATAGAGAACTACCATCACAGTATCTCTACCGCCCTTGATTTTATCCACGAAGGTAAAGCCCATGCTCTTGGAGAAGTCGGACGCCCTCACTGGCCGGTAAGTGAACGTATTTGGGATTTATCCAATTCATTACTCTTGGAAACAATGCATTTGGCTCAACAAGAAGGCGTTGCATTACAATTGCATGTTGAAGGTGAATTAGAGTCGACGTATGGCGATATGGCTTCCATGGCAGAAAAAGCAGGACTGGCTGCGAACCGTCTTGTGCGACATTATGCACCTGCAAATATTTCTCATAAAGTAACTCAGGGCGTCACACCAAGCGTACTCATCGGAAAGGGTGCCGTTGAAGAATTAATGGCGACCGTAGACTCATGTTCCCATGGGTTTTTTTTAGAGACCGATTATATGGATGATTTACGACGACCAGGGGCTGTTTTGGGGCCAAAAACGGTGCCAAAGCGAACCAAGCAATTACTTGATGCAGGTTTGGATGAAGAATTCTTATGGAAAGCACATCAAGAACTTGCAGAAGATTTGTACGGCCCGAGCATTTCTTGAAACACTTAAGGTTTCAACTACCAAATATCCATCACCTTCATGAGTGAAAGCACATACCGGTCACTGTGGCAAGTATGCGTAAGTCGTTGATTCTCGGACTCGTGCTAAGTCTCTTTCTTGCTCCATGCATGATTCCGCTCGCTTCAGCGCAAGGCTCACCACTCCCTGCAGTTGAGTTGAGTTGTGGCTCTGACCCGGTTATGGACGTTCATCCAACTTCCGATGCTGAAGCAACCTTGGTGTGCACCGTGACGAATCCGACTTCAGCAAGTGAAGTGATCAGCATTACTAAAGTTGAATGGGATGGTGTATTGGTTGAAATGACATTGAGTGAAGATTCTTTCACTCTCGCTGCTGGAGAGGAAGATACTTTTGAGATTCTCTTTTCAGGACAAACAAAGATACCAGCATCCGTTCAGTATTCTTTTGAGATTGAAGCAAAAGTAGAGTCGTGGAACAATCTTCCTTATGGACAACTACCAGAAGGCCCTTGGGTTGCAAATACATCTCATATTGGAGATTTGAATATTGAAAGTTACGGCATGGTTGAATTGTTACTTTCAGATGTTACGACCCGTTACATGGAACTCAGCAGTGAAGTTGAGTTTAATTTTCAAGTGACGAACAAGGGTAATGCCGATGACAAAATGGAGGTCACCTTTGCGAATGCTGGTGATTTAGAAGCAGCAGGTTTCACTTTCCCAGGCGGTACATTCGTTAGCGAGAATGTAGCCTATCAAGGAACATCCTCGGTTAAGTTCCTCTCAATACGTGCTCCATCGGAAGTCAGTTCTGACCTCCGCATGCCTTTACTCATACGAGCACAAAGTGGAGATGACGACACTGCTGAATTCAGTGAAATCAATATTCAACTCGACATCAAAGCAGCCAGCAGTTCAGGAGGCATCGATGGCTTGGACTCGTTAAGTTCTGATGACACGTTGATGTATCTGTCAATTGGGGGTGGCTCGATTTTAGTCATACTTTTCCTCGTTGTATTCGTCCGAGTTATTACCAAGAGAAAACCAAAATCGAAGGATGCCCCTCAAGTTGCACAACCAATCATTCTACCGGATGAACCAACTGAAGTTTCAAGCGATACAGAATTTGATGATTTCTTCTCTGATTTAGACCAAGAATCACCAGCAGTTGATGAGTTTGACGATTTATTCGACGATTTGTGATAGCTTCGGCTTTCAAAAGAGGGTCGCTGAACCACTGTTTTACCCCTTGGAATGAAGGCAACAGTCATAGGTTGAGTGTTACGGCCAACATCTACCCATTGGGTAGGTGCATTTATGCTCAAATTACAAGGAAAGACAGCCTTCGTATTCGGAGTCGCCAGTGAAGATTCGATTGCATGGGCAATTTGTGAGCAATTGGCTGCAGCTGGAGTGACGCTTTACCTCGGCTATCAGAAGCGTTTCATGAGTCGAATATTCCAATTGAAGGACAAATTACCGCAAATTGGTGGTTTTTACCCACTCGATGTAGCAGAAGATGCCACGACCAGGGAATTTTTTGAAGCGTTTGAGAAAGAACATCCTGGAAAGAAAGCAGACATTCTTGTTCATGCCATTGGTTTTGCACCGCGAGCATGTTTTGACCGACCTATACTTTTTGTTGAAGACAGCGACATTAATACCGCTATGACCATCTCTGCTAATTCACTGCAAAGGTGCTTGAAGCACGCCTTACCCTATCTTAATCCAGGATCCTCGACAATAACTCTTACCTATGCGGCTGCGAATCGGTTTGTTCCGAGTTATGGTATTATGTCGATGGCAAAAGCTGCTCTCGAATGTTGGACACGAGAATTAGCATGCCATCTTGGCCCTGAAGGTCACCGTATCAATGCGATATCTTCTGGTCCGATTCGGACCATTGCTGCAAGTGGAGTCCCAGGTTTTGACAACATTCTCGACCATGTGGAGGCGAATTCTCCGCTTCGTCGAAACGTCAGCCAAGATGATGTTGCAGGTGCGGCGTTGTGGCTTGCAAGTTCACTTTCAAGTGGTGTGACTGGCCAATGTATCTATGTTGATGGTGGTTATTCGATTACCATGGTGCCTCAAAGCATCATGAATGAATGAGGTGAAGTTATGGTGAAAGATGGGAATGGAAAAGAAGTCGAAGGGCTTGAACAAGGTCCGTTTGAACCCATTGCAATTATCGGCGTGTCTGCTCTCATGCCTGACGCTCCAGATTTGGAAACCTTTTGGCAGAATATTTTGGATGCAAAAGTCAGTATCCGGACCATTCCAGAAAACCGCTGGATAGGCCCTATTGAGCATTTTTACAGAGAAGGTGGACCCGGGAATATCGAAGAAGGATTTACCTATGCTCGGATTGGAGCAGTTGTTGAGGGATATGAATTTGATTGGAGGCGTTGGAAGCAACCCCCAGGGACATTAACACAAATCGACCTTGCTCAACAATGGGCTGTTTCTGTAGCTGCTGCCGCAATAGAGCAAGCGGGGTATGATGGAGATTCCAAAGACATTGACCGTTTGAGAACTGGTGTTGCTTTTGCTAACGCACTTGGCGGTGAGAATCGTAACCTTTCCAACATTCGAATTTATTCGAACCACACCAAAGAATTGGCCAAATCACAAGGTATGCCCGAACAAAACAGTGCTGCATTCATCGATTCTATTATTGAAGGCGCCCCGAGAGTAAACGAAGATACAATGCCAGGCGAATTAGCAAATGTTGTTGCCGGTCGTGTCTCGAACTTACTTGATCTACAAGGTCCTAATTTTGCTATGGATGCGGCTTGTGCATCATCATTAGCAACCTTGATGGATGCCTGTCGGCTTCTGCAAATGCGCCAAGTCGATGTGATGATTGCAGGTGCAACCGATCGAAGTATGGACGCTCCAACTTTTGCAAAGTTCAGCGCTATTGGTGCACTCTCTGCAACGCATTCCACTCCATTTGATGCGGGGGCTAACGGTTTTGTCATGGGCGAGGGTGCAGGTGCTTTTGTCCTCAAACGGCTCTCAGATGCGATTCATGATGGTGATGAGATTCATGCGGTTATTCGCGGGGTTGGTGGTTCTTCAGACGGACGCGGCAAAGGCATCACTGCCCCAAGCCAGCGTGGACAAATACAAGCGATTGCACGCGCTTATTCGCAAGCTGGATACGAAGCCACAACTGTTGAACTCATCGAAGCGCACGGGACCTCAACAAAAGTTGGAGATGCAACTGAACTTGGAACGTTGTCTTTACTTTGGGATGGAAAACCTCCGGGCGAGCATGTTGCGGTTGGCTCTATCAAATCCCAAGTTGGACATCTGAAAGCGGCTGCAGGAATTGCAGGTCTCATCAAAGCCGTCATGTCCCTTCATCACAGAACAATTCCTCCATCTGCAGGATTCAATACTCCAAATCCCACTGTTGATTGGGAAAGTAATCCTTTCTTTGTTCCTACCCAAGCACGAGAATGGCCACGCCCTGGTGCGAATCCACGTCGTGCTGGAGTCTCGGCTTTCGGCTTTGGAGGCACGAACTATCACGTTGCTTTGGAAGGGTATGAGCCCGAATATCACGCTCAATTAGCGCACAATTGGGATCAACGGTGGGACGCCTATGCTGAAAATCAAGCCACTGCTAATTCTCACTCGGACGCTGCCTCTGTTCTCGATGCATCAGCCAAACCCTCAATGACGCATGAAGAAATGAAAGCGGTTGAAGGAGGAATCCTTCTGCTTTCTGCAGCGGATGTTTCTTCACTGCAAGCAAAACTTGAATCGGTTGAATTTACAGGCGCCTCTTTCGATGAAGACCCTCGTGGTTTGCGACTCTCTTCCGCATTGAATGCAGCTTCTTCAGAATACGATTCGTCTGAAGCATTCCGCATGTGTGTTGTGGCAACTTCGTGGGCAGAATACCACAAGCGAATTGCACTGGCTACTAAAGCGATGAGCGACCCAGAGAAATGGGGCTTTTTACAAGCCCAAGGTATTTTGTTGACCAAGGATCCGGCACTGCATCCGAAAGCCAAGGTTGCTCACATGTATCCCGGTCAAGGCAGCCAGTATGTTGGTATGACCTACGACCTTCATCAGCGTTACAGTGCTGTACAAAAAGTCTGGTCACAAGCAGATGAAACAATGACAGAAGTGCTTGATGGAGAAAGTTTGTCGAGTTTTGTTCTTCGTGCAAATCTGTCCAAAGAAGAACGGATTGAGGCGGAGCACAAACTCAAACAAACGGAATACACTCAACCCGCAATGCTCACTGCTGATTTAGCAATAGAGCGTGCACTGAACGACCATGGGCAAAAGCCAGACATGGTTGCTGGGCACTCATTAGGTGAATATGCGGCATTGATGTCGGCAGGCATTTTAGACATGGATGGTGCTTTGCGTGCCTCAGCAGCTCGAGGCACTGAGATGGGTTCTGTTGTGATTGATGATAAGGGGCTGATGGCAAGTGTGATGGCGCCGTATGAAGAGGTAGCATCGGTTCTTGAATCGATAGAGGGCTACGTCATAGCAGCCAACAAAAACTCACCAAAAATGACCGTTGTTGCTGGAGAGACTGAACCGGTAAAACAAGCAATGGATTTGTTTGAACAGAAAGGTTTCCAATGTGTCCCTCTAGCTACATCCCATGCATTCCATTCGCGTATCGTTGCACCTGCAAATGAACCACTTCGCCGCTTCCTTGAAGGCCTCGAAATTCGTTGGCCCACTATCCCAATCACCGCCAACGTTGACGGAGCCTTCTATCCGATGGAAGGAGAAGATTCCAAAGCGGGAATCCTAAGCAAATTAGCGCCTCAGATGGCTTCTGCAGTCGAATGGACGACTCAAATTCAAACCATGTATAGTGCAGGCGCTCGTGTCTTTATCGAGGTCGGTCCAAAGCGAGCATTGACGATGTTTGCGGTTCAAATCTTGGAAGACGAACCGCATTTGCCGATCATGTCAAATCATCCCAAGCAAGGGGGGATTGCGACGTTCCTTAGCGCATTGGGCACACTCGCATTGGCCGGACGTCAACCTCAATGGCCATCCAACCAATCCCCTGTTTTGACCGAAGCATTCCGAGCAGGACCAATCGAGGCATACCAAGCAGCTCCAGACTCTCTTTCAACTGCTGAATTAGACGATTTGCGAACTCGTTCTCGACCGTTGCCAACTCAAGGTGGTCGTCCTGTTGCAGTTCAGCATACCATTGTGCAATCAAAAACTGTCAAAACCACCGACCCAGAAAGAGCGGCTGGAAAGGCCAAGGACGGATATATCGGTGACCGGCTTGCCGCTGTCTGTGGCTATCCTGCAAGTTTTTGTCACGGAATGGTCAACCTTCGACTCGGGCTTGGTATGACGGATTCTCAAGTTTCAAAGGTCATCCAAACGATTCAAAGTGAAGCAAAAACGGATTCATCAATTGATGTATCTGCAATAGATACTGCTGCTGATTTAGCCCGAATGGTAACGACAATACCTTCAGGATGGGCTCCACAATCCTCGCTGATACAAACAACCTCTTCACAACCTCAAACCGTTCATCAAACTGCAACCAGCAGTCATGTTGAACGCCGTCGCTCAGACCCTTATGTGGTAACTGGTGTATCCTTAGGTCTCCCCGGAGGTGAGAGAGTCTTCGATGAAGATACCTTTGAGAGGTTAGTCCGTGGCGAGACATGTCTTTCAGAAGTGAGTGATGAATACAAACAACGCCTTCTTGACAAAAACATTGTTCGTCTGATAAAGGGCCGTGATGGGTCAGTTAATATGGAACAAGCCACCGAATTTGGCGATATACCTCAACTTGCAGGGGTTAAAGCCGCTTTTGATATTTCAGAAGAATTCGGTATTGATCCAAAAGTGATTGCGGCATGGGATATTACGACTCAATTAGCGGTTGCAGCAGGCCTACTCGCACTGCGAGATGCAGCAATTCCGTTGACACCGGTTGAGCAAATCGGAAAAGGCGGTTTGCGTTTGATTCGAAATTGGGAAGTGCCGCAGCATCACAGAGAACGAACAGGCATCGTCTTTGCGTCTTGTTTCCCGGGCCTCCAAATGGCGATGAAACATGCCAAATCGAACGGCGATGACGGAGAGGGCCGGTTTGATCGGAGATATTTATTCCAAACACTCAACATGGGCCACTCACAATTTGCACAGTACACTGGCATACGAGGCCCCAATACAACCATCAATCTCGCATGTGCTTCGGCAACTGCTGCTTTCGGAGTTGCCGAAGATTGGTTGAACAGTGATCGTGTTGATAGAGTTGTTATTCTTTCTTCAGATGATGTAACTGGTGACGATTTGTGGGAATGGATTGGGGGTGGATTTGCAGCATCTGGAGCGGCAGCAACAGGAAATGTCGTCGAAGAAGCCGCATTACCTTTCGACCGTCGTCGCAATGGACTGGTACTTGGAATGGGTGCTGCAGCGTTTGTTGTCGAACGCCACTCTGAAGCAAAGCAACGCGGCGTTCAACCGATTGCTGAATTACTTGGAACGCATACTGCGAATTCCGCATTCCACGGCACTCGTCTCGACGTCGAACACGTCGCAGAAACAGTCAATTCGTTTATCGGTTCAATGGAGCAAAAATGGAATCTTGATCGGCATGAGATGGCGCCAAATACCGTGTTCTTTTCACACGAAACATACACTCCTGCTCGTGGCGGTTCAGCACAATCGGAGGTCCGAGCCTTACGGGATACTTTTGGCCAAAGTACGGATAGTTTAGTCATCGCCAATACCAAAGGATTCACCGGTCATCCAATGGGAGTCGGCATCGAAGATGCGAGTATGTTCCACGGCATGAAGACAGGAAGAATCCCTCCAATAGCGAATCATAAAGAAATCGACCCCGAACTTGGAAACCTCAACCTTTCCAAAGGTGGTGATTATTCCAATATTCAATACGGTTTACGTTTCGCCGCAGGTTTTGGCTCTCAAATCGCTCTTTCATTAGTGCGTAAATGGCCAGTTGATGGTGAAAGAATAGACGGCCAGCGTTTCTTATCATGGGTACGCAATCTGGCGAAGAGCGATGATGTTGTTCTTCGCATTCTTGATAATAAATTAGTCTCATATGTCAATGGGGATGACAATCTCCATGGAGGGGTTCAAGGCGAGCCTTGGAGCATTACTTCACAATGGGAAGGCCTTCCTTCGAGCAGCATCTCAGTTGCAGACCCAGTTGTTGAGGCGCCACCAGTGGCTCAAGAACCCGTCATACAACCCAAACCTGCCGCTGTTCATCCACCAGCACTCGATTCAGATATTTCAACAACAGTCATCGAGGTTGTCGTTAATCACACGGGTTACCCCGCAGATTTCGTTGAATTAGACCAGGACCTCGAAGGGGAGTTGGGCATTGATACGGTAAAGCAGGCAGAGATTATGGCTGATATCCGTGACAGGTTCTCGCTTCCTTTAGATGAAGAGTTTGTGCTCTCTGATTATCCAACCCTCAATCACATGATTGGCTATATCCAACAAATGACTGGAAAGGCACCTCCAGTTGCCGCATTGAGCAAATCAGTAACGGTTTCACCAGTGATTGAGAAAGTTGTTGAAACGGCCACTCCCCCTAAGGTAGCATCTGAACCTGTGGTTCTTGTCGATGCAGAACACCTGACAAAATCCGTAATCGAGGTGGTCGTTAACCACACTGGTTATCCCGCCGACTTTGTGGAATTAGATCAAGACCTTGAAGGGGAATTAGGGATTGATACGGTGAAACAAGCTGAAATCATGGCAGATATTCGAGAACAATTCTCACTTCCTTTGGATGAGGATTTTGTTCTGTCTGATTATCCAACTTTGAATCACATGATTGGGTATATTCAAACGATGAAAGGCGATAAGAACACCGTCCAAACCCCACAAATATCTCCTCCAGAAATCCCGCAACCACAAGTGACGGTAGAGCCAGTACCCGTTGCCAAAGTTGTCGCAGATTCAGATTTGACATCGACAGTCGTTGATGTCGTTGTTCAGCACACCGGTTATCCAAGCGACTTCATTGAATTGGATCAAGACCTTGAAGGGGAATTAGGGATTGATACGGTAAAACAAGCCGAGATTATGGCCGATATCCGTGAAAGGTTTTCACTTCCTTTGGATGAAGATTTTGTCCTTTCAGATTACCCTACCTTGAACCACATGATTGGCTATATTCAGGCAATGAAAAACGGAGATTCACCCCCACCTTCTACCGTTGGGCCGGCAAGTTCAGTTCCCGAACCGAATGTGACTCCTGTTACAACTCCTATGCCAGTTGTTAGGTCAGGCGACTCCGAAATTCAGGAACAATTGGTAGAAGTTGTCGTTCGTCATACAGGTTATCCGAATGATTTCATCGAATTGGATCAAGACCTTGAAGGAGAATTGGGAATCGATACGGTCAAACAAGCTGAAATTATGGCTGATGTTCGAGATATATTCCAACTCCCTGTCGACGAGGATTTCGTCCTTTCAGACCATCCGACCTTGAATCACTTTACCGCTTACATTGTTCGTATGAAAGGCGGTGCCATTGCCGAATCGGCTCCAGTTCTACCTGATCCTGAACCCGTCGCTCCAGTTCAAAGTGAAACAGTTACAATGCCGGAAAATAAGCAAGAGAATTGTCGAAGATGGCAAGTTGAAGTTGAAGAATGTTCAGGCACTGGAGAATTACTTTCACTTGACGGCACGCTTGTAGTAACCGATGATGGCTGGGGAATTGCAGAAGCGTTCTGTCAACGCGTAGAAGCAAGAGGGATGCGTGCAGTTCGTGTTGGATTTGAAAGTGAAATTCGAGACATGTCAAGTCATCAAGAAGCAGGTCGAACCGTATACCGTGCAGACCCTGCTAATCCAGAACACATCGCTATGGTCTGTAAAGAACTCCAACACTTGAATGTGGCCGGTTTGGTCCATATGGCACCATTAAAACTCGCAGGAGCGTCTTGGAGTGATGATACACAACCCTCCTCGCAGATTGCTCTTTCTGCACATGGCTATTTTTCTCTGCTGCAAGGCTTGGATGCGACGTTTACATCCCGTGAGAACGGGCTTGTCGCTTCAGTTACAGCGCTAGATGGCAGGCATGGAAACATTGGGGAGCGCTTTAATTCGGTTCAATGCGCTGCTTCCGGAGTCACCAAATCATACTACTTTGAACAGAAGCATATACGAATGCGTGCGCTTGATTTACATCCTGAACTGATTCTTGATGCGCAAGAGGCTGCTGAACGAATCGATCTTGACTTGTTCGAACTTGGTGGTGAAGTTGAGATTGGATTGGACCGTGATGGACGCAGATGGGCTCTTGTAGCCTTTGCAGAAGACCTTGAAGAAGAGCAAACGCCGTTGAAGTCAGATGATACCTGGATTGTTTCAGGCGGTGGGTCTGGCGTTACTGCAGCGTCAATTATTGGCGTAGCGTGCAATTCACTCAATGCGGGTGCACATTTCGTCCTCCTAGGTCGTTCTCAATTATTAGAGGAAACCGAAGCATGGGTCGAATGGTCGGATACACAGTTAGATCAGCGAAAAACGACACTTCGTGAGGAATTAATTTCTGCCAGCGATTCGGGTAAGGTAACGATGGTTGAATGGAATACTGCATGGGAAAAGTTCACTCGCAGTCGCGATGTGCATCTCACCATCAAAACAATTGAGGAAACTGGGAATACTGCGTCCTACCATTCTGTTGATGTCATGGATTCTGAAGGAATGAAACAACTCGGCTCGTCGTTAGGTCGACCAATTACTGGCATTGTACATGGTGCCGGTCTTGAGGATTCTAAATTGGTTGCATCCAAAGATTACAATGTCTTTGACAAGGTGATTCGAGTGAAAATCGATGGTTGGCAATCGCTTGTTATGGCGACTGAAGCATCGGGCGGTGAACTTCGTTTCGCTTCTTGTTTCACAAGTGTATCTGGGCGGTTCGGAAATAATGGACAAACTGATTATTCCGCCGCAAACAGTATTCTTGATGCAGAAATGGCTCGCCTGACTGCAAGCGGTTCTTGCCGAGCAGTCGCTCTTGCTTGGACAGGTTGGAGGGATGTTGGCATGGCAACACGTGGTTCTTTCCAGGCTGTTTTTGACGCAGCAGGTATTGATACCATCTCGGTAGAAAAAGGCGTAGAAATATTTGTTGGCGAGGCGCTGCAAGGCGGTAAGCGCCGAGTGCTTGGGTGTGGGTCACTCGGTACGATGGATGCATTCAATGCCTTCCGTGACTCTCCGCTTCGTCTTCCAGCAGAAATGGCAGGCATCATAGCAGACCCCAGCCGATTTCCGTTCATCGATAAAGTGCTCAATGTTGATGAACGACAATCGATGACCACACAGACCACTCTTTCAGTAGCGCAACATCCATTCCTCTCGGACCATGCTATCGAAGGAGTTCCATATCATCCCGGTGTAATGGCTCTTGAGATGTTTGCTGAGAATGCGCTCTTGCTGCGACCATCAGCCTGTCTTGCAGGGTTTGAAGAAGTGACATTTGGGCTCCCTGTTAAACTCTTGAAGGGGGAAATGACCTTGAGAGTTCATTCAGAATTGATTCGCGGAGATGGCGAGATGAGTTGGATTGCTTGTCGTCTTCTTTCTGATTTATCGAACTCAAAAGGAGAGGTCTTTGGAGAACGTGAACACCATAAAGCGATCGTTCGGGTCGTTGAGAGAAGAGACGACCTCGGTCAATTTTTACAATCGGAAGTCGAATCCTTGCCTCAGCTTGGAACGCCGGCTTCAGGCGAGTTGTCTGAATTGCCTTCGTTCATCTATCGTCGCTATTTCCACGGTCCTCGATTCCAATCACATGGTGGTGTTTTGCGCGGAATTGGTGATGAACAAATGCCAGGTGCTGACGGAATCGCTTTGATGCGTCACCAATTACCACTCACCGATCAGTTCGCTTTGGAAACCGATGGCGAGGCCGTCCTGCTGGAGTCACTTCCAATGCTGATAGAAGCAGGATTCCAAAACGCTGGATTAGTGGCAATGGAATCCGAAGGTTTCTCCTCATTACCTGTGGGAATCGAATGGTCCTCTATGCTTCGAGTCCCAGACCAGAATGAGGTGCTGCGTATGCGAAGTTTACGAATCGCAGTTGAAGACGCTGGAATTACGGTTCATGATGTTGTTGTCGTTGGTGAGGATGATGCTCCAGTGCTTGCACTCAAGGGCTTACGTCTCAAGAGTATGGCTCCCGTTCCAGAAGACCAAATGTTCACCCTTGAACGCTGAGGTGAGTTGATGGATATTGAGGAACTCATTCCTCCGTTTCCTCTCCCCGTTCGCTCGCTGTGTCTGCGTTGTCCAATTGAATCTCTTGAATTGGAACAGGTTCAACTTGCCTCTGTAGATGAAGTTTCAACTTTTGTAGTAGAAAAGCGACTCCAGGAACACCTAGCCGGCAGATGGCTCTTGGCGAAAGCGCTTGAGCAATGGGGGCTTAATCCTAATCAGATTGAGGTTAAACGGACTGAATTTCGAGCACCGGTGTTATCCTATTTGCCAGGGTTGTGGATCAATACTCCTCTGCCATCGGTGAGTATCGGTCATTCATCAGGTTGGGCTTACGTGGCACTGATTGAGCACGAATGGTCCATTGGAATCGATGCAGAACTTGCCGATCGTGGAATTGCAGAAAATGCATTTGACATGATGGCTCGCGGTGATGAATTGCATTGGCTTCGAGAAAATCCTTCACATGCTATTGAATTGTGGACTTCGAAAGAATCGGTTCAGAAGGCAATGCAAATGGGCATGCACCTCAATCCTCGTAAAATTGAAATTCCAATTGGAAAAGGTATCAGAAATATCTCAATTGAAAAATTAAATATTCAATTGGAAAATTGGAATTATAAAGGCGTAAATATTTCAGTGGCCTGGCACGACCAACCCTTGCGTATTCGAACTCCAGAGGATGATTTACTTGATGCAACTCAAAAGGCAATGCAAGAACAAGACTGGGGCGTTGGATGCAAAACGACACGGGGTAAGGTGTGATCACTTCCAAAACATGTAAGCATCACGACTTGACTCCCACGGGAGCCCAATTGCAATACCGAGTTCCGTGAGGATAACGTAGTTGAACAACAGGTAAAGTAAGTAAGAAGTACTCAACACTAAGAGGGAGGTGTTGACAATTTTTCTACGATTTCTTTTCACTTCATCAAAACTGCAAATTCCTTGGTTACGGAAGAAAACAATTAACCCAATGACGACACAAGTCAATGCGAAAAGTAGCATTGAACCTCGGAACCATCCAAAACCGTCTCCACCCCAGTAGAGTGTATTCGAAAGAGCAGCTCCAGTCGATACAGTTGCTAAGCCAAACATGACCAGAACTACAGACGGAAGGCAACACATTGAGGCGATGAGGGTGGAGCCTGCAATGTATTTCCAGAGAGCAGCCAACGGCTTTTGAGTCGTCGTCGTCTCATCAATGCCCTCCTCCATATACTTCGATTACACCTTTGACTTTTGAAAGCATGTATTCATTTGGTAAATTTATCACTCTTCTCTCTCTTGATTTGGGCAGAAATTGTATCAAAATATTTCGTGAACTTCATATAGGGTAACTGACTGGCCAGTATGTAACCGATGGTTCAGTAGTATAGAGGTGGGTAAAATGTCTGGAAATGATGATTTTGAAGAAAAATTGATTGAACAGATTACCGAAATGTTCCGAAACATGGGCATGAACCTCGATAAGGAGCAAATCCGTGCGTTGATGGAGCAATTCCGGGCGCAATTCGAAAACCTTGGCCTTGACGCTGAAAAAATTGCCAAAGGCGACGTTAATTTCAATTTCGATCTTTCTCAACTCGCAAAGATGTTTGAAAAAGGAAAGTCGATGGAAGACATTTTGCAAAACATGGGTATTGATGTTCAGGTGGATGCGAATCCAATTCAAGTCGAAACTCCCGAGATTGACGAAGCCAATGATGAATTGTATTCCTTACCCGCAGACGATGTTTATCTCGACGGTTGGAACATGTCGGTGACCATTGATTTCACGCTCAAAGGCGATGTCGATGCTGCTGAAGTCGAACTCTCTCTCATTCGCGGAGGTCAACAATTGGAGATTATGAAAAGCACTCAAACTTCTCCTCTCGCACGTGTTCCACTTCCTCATCCTTGCGATGATGTCGTCGACTGGTCACTCAACAATGGCATCCTCGATGTCACGCTCAAACTCACGCCTCAAGGCTCGGCTGTCGAACAAGAAGATGACGGTGACGACGACGAAGGTGATGATGATGAAGCACCGGAAACACCAGATGTTCGTATTGATGTTGGCGATGACCAAGATGAAGATGATGATGGCGGAATCCCGATATTTTGAAAAATGGAAGTGAAAAAATGAGTAAAGTAATAGGAATTGATTTAGGAACCACAAACAGTTGTGTAGCGACCATTGAGAACGGTGAACCCGTTGTCATTGCGAATGCGGAAGGCGCTCGAACAACCCCTTCGGTTGTTGCCTTTGCGAAAGATGGTAGTGAACGTATGATTGGTGTAACTGCCAAGCGACAAGCGGTCACAAATACCGAGCGAACTTTGCTCTCTGTGAAGCGGCATATGGGAACGGATTGGAAAACCAATATCGACGATACAGACTACACTCCTCAAGAGATTTCAGCATTTATTCTTCAAAAGTTAAAGGCTGATGCTGAAGCTTATCTCGGTCACGATGTCAAACAAGCAGTCATCACATGTCCCGCATATTTTACTGATGCACAACGAACTGCAACCAAAGATGCAGGCCGTATTGCAGGCCTCGAAGTCCTCAGAATCATCAACGAGCCTACAGCAGCAGCTCTGGCTTATGGTGTCGACAAAGGCGAAGACCAAACAATTCTCGTCTATGACTTGGGTGGAGGAACTTTTGATGTTTCAGTCTTAGAGATTTACCAAGTTGATGGTCAGCCTCAAATTGAGGTCAAAGCAACTGCCGGTAACAACAAACTCGGTGGCGATGATTTTGATGATCAAGTCATCGAATGGATGGTCGCAGAATTCAAGCGTGACACAGGTATTGATTTGTCGAAGGATGTTCAAGCCATGTCCCGTCTCAAGGAAGCTGCTGAAAAAGCAAAGATTGAACTTTCTGGGACTCAACAAACCCAAATTAATCTTCCCTTTATCACCATGCGCGACGGTCAGCCAGAGCACATGGACATGACACTAAGTCGGGCGAAATTCGAAGATCTCATCTCTAAATTAATTGAAAATACCATGGGTCCAACTCGCCAAGCCATGAAAGATGCTGGTGTCAAGAAGGGCGATGTTGACAAGGTCATTCTGGTCGGTGGTTCAACACGTGTTCCAGCAGTACAAGAGGCAGTTGAAAAAGAAGCAGGAAAAGCCCCATACAAAGGCATCAATCCTGATGAAGCAGTCGCAATGGGTGCGGCACTCCAAGCAGGAATTATTGCTGGTGATGAAGGTGTTTCTGACATCCTGTTGCTTGACGTCACACCATTGACACTCGGTATCGAAACGCTGGGTGGTGTCATGACTACGATGATTGAGCGAAACACGACCATACCTGCTCGACGCTCTGAAATCTATTCGACTGCGAGTGACAATCAACCTGCGGTAACGATTCACGTCCTCCAGGGTGAACGTAACTTTGCGAAAGACAACGTCACTCTCGGAGAATTCACCTTGATGGGAATCCCAGCGGCTCCTCGTGGAACTCCACAAATCGAAGTCACCTTTGACATCGATGCAAATGGAATCGTTGATGTCAGCGCCAAAGATATGGGCACTGGCAAAGAGCAATCTGTCAAAATCGAATCTCAAACCTCACTGTCTGAAGATGAAAT
>DAMU01000029.1 GCA_002499705.1 Euryarchaeota archaeon UBA91 | reverse complement strand
ATCGGTTCCCATTCTGGCTCTTCTCCTTCAGGCGCCCCGAGGAAGGGATGGGATGAGGTTGGGCCGTCTCCGGTAAGGAATGAACCACCCATACGGTCTTCGTCACCAGCAGAACAAATGAACAACGTTTGAGTTGTAGAGAGTTGTTTTGGCGTCCACATGTTTGCATTGATGATGGTTTTCTGCTTGAGGAAATCTGAAACATTCTTGATACGGCGCTCGAATTTGAAACGCTCTGCTTCAATCCAGGACGAGCCAAGAATCAGGTTTGTGTTGAGAAGGCGTGCACGCGCAGGGCCGATATACCGAGTGCGTGGGTCTGCCTTAGCGATGTCGGATTCTGGAACTTCTTCCCATGGACCTCGTTGAGGAATATATTTCAAAAATTCAACGTAATCGAATTCATCAATTTGCGCCTTTGTGACGACTTCTTCGACGACATCCATCAAGCGAACATAAGTTTCGCTTGAACGCATTTGTTTAGTTTCAGTATAGACTTTGTTAGATACAGATCGATGTTCCCACATATTTTCACCTCAGAATTTTTTCTTTCCGCTGTTTTCAGCCGATTCTTCGACTTCGGCACTGGCATTACCGTTTTCTTCTTCATTGATTTCAATAGCCTCTTCAGGCGCATCGTCGACGACCTCGTCAACAACCTCTTCGACAACTTCTTCGGATGCGTCCGCATCTAAATCGGTCTCTGCCTTCTCATCCACAGGTTCGAAAGGAGCTTCTTCTTCGGCCGCAGCAATCATTTCTTTCGCCATTTTTTCAGCGGATTCTTGGATTTCGTCTTCCTTCACTGCCGAGATGATTAATGCAGCTGTTGCTTGCATAGATGCATCAACGTAAGGCGCTGCCCGGTAGAAATACTGAATCATGGTGCCGACGGTCCCCAAAACAGCACCTGTGCCGATGACCCAACCGTTGTTGATGGTTTGGATATTATCGGGGTTGTTGTAAATTTCAGAAGCCGGAATACCAGTTTCTGGAGGCCACCAGGATGCTCCAGAGGCGTTGGTGATTACTTCGACAGTCGCCCAAACAGCATAGATAATCATGAGGATTGAGAAGTAATTCATCAATGAACGATTTTCAAGAAGAAACTTGACGAGAGGTCTTTTTGGCTTTCCATTCGCAGGAGCGTTCCCGGACATGGATGTCGGTTTTTTTCATCATCTAAATATGAACGACCACTCATGAAAGGGGGGTGCCGTTCCCGCTCATGTTTTCAGTTGCGTTATCTTCGGTTTTTCTTTCCTTTACGAGATTTATTACCGCGATTTTGTCGCTCCCATGCCCTGCTTTCTCTACTTCTACGATCTGAAACGTCTTCCCAATGACCTCTTTTTGGCGCAGCAAGACCCTCGGGCATGTCCTCGAAAGATTCGATGCTAAGGTGCATCCCGCCAAGTTCATCTTGGAGTTGACGGACGTTTTCTCCTCCCTTGCCAATCAGTGTTGGAATCATGTTTTGCGGAGCATAGATTGTAGCGCTTGTTTCTCCTTTGAATTGAACTTGGCACTGAACGCCAACCCATTGCTGAATCATGTGGACCAGCTGGTCACGGGCGAGGGCTTTGAGAGGAGAAACTCCGGTAGAAGCCCGGCCATCGACGGGAACAACGGCAATTTCAGAACCAAAGGCGAACATTTCATGAGTAATTTTCCCACTTGGGAATTCAACCACTTCAATGACAGGACGGGCAAGTTCTTCCTGCATTCCTGTCGGCGGTTTGACCGTCATTCGCAATTCAAGAACCTGTTGTATTTGGCCCGCTTCGACGTGAATAATGGTGTCGAGAACTTGACTCACAAGCCCCAATTCAACCTTTCCAATGAGCCGTTGAATGGCTTCAAGTGCGGAGTTCGCGTGTGTCACGCCCAAGAGACCAACACCTGCAAGTCGGACATCGGCAAATATCTCGAAATCACGAGTTCGTCGAACCTCATCAAAAATGACGAAATCGGGGCGCACGAGGAAAATAATTTCAGCGGTTTTCTCGAGATCGCCTTCCAATGGCGCATATTGGGTAATTCGGTCAGCTAATTGCAAGTCACGAGGAGCCTCCATTGTTTTGACCATGGCCCCGATATCTGTGTCGAGGTATTCTGCAATTGCTTGAGCAAGGGTCGTTTTTCCAGAACCTGGTCGGCCGCAAATAAAGACCCCGCGGTGGTGGTCAGCCAAGCGAGCAATGAGTCGTTCATCGAGTTCATAATCCCCCAGTGACAATTTCGCTACCGGTCGAACAATGGTGATTTCTCGGGCATCAGCAAAAGGCGGCCAAGCACAGGAAACACGAAGGTCGCCTAATTGAACAACTTGGCATCCCTTCCTGTCGATTTCGAGAAAACAGTCGCTACGGTGACGGTTGTCCTCGACCAGTTCGACAAGTTCTTCTTGCAATGCCTCCATTCGAAGAGTGTCCCAATTTTGGTCAGATTCAACTTCGATGAGTTTGAGTTCACCAATCGAGCCTTGTTTGATTCTCGGAGGGCAATCGGCCTTGAGAAAAACGGTGTGAACTTGTTCCATCAACAAGTCTTCAATTGGTTGAGGAAGGGTTGGATGGTCGCCGAACTTTGCCATTGCAATCGGTCATGGTCGAACTTGGGGGCATTTCACCCTTCGCATCAAGGAGGGGCGAACATCAGTTGTTCTTCGGTTGAACCAGGGCGCCGGTCCACCAAAAAGAGCCGACAAAGAACAGGGAAGTGATGTAAGAGCCGGTGGTAGGCCAGGAAAATACGCCGATGCAAATTTCAGCGAAAATGGCAATAGATACAAGGAAACTAAACGCTACAAATAGGCCTGATGAATTCATCCCTAGGGCATCAAACGTGATGTCTTTTTCTGACAACCCCCAAAGGATGCCCGTTAAGGCTGAAAGACCGAGAAATACCCATGTGGCATCCATCAAATTATCTTGCAAAAACCATGTGAGTCCGGCAGCGAGAAAACTACCGAGGAACATGCGTTGCACCGTGGCAAAGGAGAGTCCCATATCTTCACCGAAGAGCCAATGATTCTTGAAGACTCGCAAAGGCGAGGTTCAGTTCTCGGCGTTCTCTTGATACCATTGTTGTGCAAGCGAAGTGGCCTTATCGAGAAGTGATGCAGTTCTGAGGTGCGTAGAAATATCTTTTTTGTTGGATGAGGGATTGGCAAGTATACTTCGGTATTGTTGCTCAAGTGGTGGGTTCGAATGGGGGGTTTGAACCCATGCATATCCGGAACGGAGTGCTCCTTTTTCGACCGATTCGTGCCTTTGGAAATGAATTCGAATATTTTCCTTCGCACCTTCTATTGTCAATTTACTCATGTTTTCTTGGCCCCAGCCCACATGGATTTCAACATCAACTGCATGAAGACGTTCTCCGCCAGAATAACTCAAATGCAATTTGGCTTGGTCTGCCGACACCAAAGGCGCCGGTTTGTGATTTTCAAGGAGTGCTGCAACCGTGAAAAGGGGAGATTGCTTGTTTTCAAGGAGTTCGGGAATTATCGAGAAAGCATGGGATGCTAAATTTTGAATGATGTCGGCTTTTTCGGGTTTTTTCCGATCAGAATATTTGGTATAGCGAATGGATTTTACTTTACCTATGTTTTGAGATCGTATCAGGTCTTTTGCATATTGGAAGCCGGAATGGTGATGCAGTAAATACCCTGAAAAAAGCAACCCTGTACTGACTTCTGCAGCCTCTAATAAACGCTTCACTTCTACGAAAGACGTGCCAATTGGTTTCTCGACCAATACATTCAACCCCTGTTCCAGAATCGAAATACCAAGAGAAGCGTGCGAAGAATTCGGTGTGGCAATCGAGACCAAGTCAAGATCTGTTGCTTGAAGCATATCGCGCCAATCCGCAAAAACCCCATCGACATTTTCTGAGAGATTTTTTAGACGCAATGGATTGACATCACAAACAAAAATTTTACCAACGAATCCCTCAAATTTTAATTTCAAAAGTGTATCGATATGTCGCGAACCCCAACGGCCACAACCGATGACGCCGACGTTAAATCCCATGACAATATTTCACTCGTATGGACGGGGCTTGATAGTATTGCCTTGTTCGTCTTGTGCTGCGAATGTGTAATGTTCAACCGCTTCGGTAAATTGTGAAAGTTCCTGAGTATTTTGGTTTTCAAATCCAAAATCAGCGTACAGTTTCGGGGAAAAAGAAAATCCTTCCACGCCAATATATTCAGCACGAGAAACCCGAGTCGTAATCCTTCCAAACCCGTGATGCCATAGAGCCAGTGCGGTAATGGCGTCTTGACTGGTCGGAGATTTCCGGGGTATCCGAGGGAACGGTGGCGTAAGACATTCAGGTGGAATCAAATTTTTGCCTTGCCGAATGTTGCGCTTTTTAGACATTACAGAACGCATAAACATCCACCGGATGCGGAAATGTGAACGGTCTCTGTAGGTGTTCTTCGATAGATATTTGCGCTCAAAATCGTAGATGATATGCTTGATGATATCCCACACTTCTCGAGTCATAGCATACCCCCAGAAATGCCGATTCGTCGCCACCACGTGGGACATTTGGCCACTTTGTAATTCCGCTGAATCATGGTTGATATTGTAGGCCATAACGGTGCCTACATCACTGAATTGTTGCGACCAATCAGAAAGATCGATTACGGTTTGAATATAGCTTGGTGCAAGTAGCATGTCATCTTCAAGTAAAATGACTCGCTCGTATGAAAGAGAATCGAAAAGGGTTCGGCGTGCATCGATGAGGTGACGACCTATTCCCCAATTTTCTTCTCGCAAAACGAAATTTGGATTTTCAAAAGTCGAAGATTTAACCAGTTCAACCAATTCTGATTGCCGGGCTTTTTCTCCACCATCAAGGTAAACGTGCAGGTCGCATTCATGCGCTGCTGAATTTGCTTCCAAAGCGGAAAGCGTTTGTTGGAAATAATCGACTCGGTTGAAGCCAAGCAAAAGAATTGCAGTTTTCATTCACTGACCTCCTTTTCTGGATTAGCGAGCCACAACTCGCCACCAAGCATCTCCCACTCATCGGATTGGGGGTGGCATGAATTATGATAATTTGTGAATTCCCCGAAAACCCATTCATTGTTAACGCGAAATAAATCAACTCGCGTATAATCAATATCTTCAGCTAACTTTTCTGCTGTTTCAACAAGTGATTTCAATCCCTCTTGACCGAGCACTGAAACAATCTCTTCAGGCGTCCCTTCTTCACTCCATCTTGGGTTTGATTGTCGTATCTTTTTTCCTTCAACCGTGTAAATCGATTGTGCATGCGTCGTCATTCTTCCAATATCGTGTTGAATAAAGCCCGCTTTTCCGTGAAACACGTGAACCTTCCAATCATCTGGGAGGCGCTTGTTTTCGATGAGCAACTCTTCAATCATAACTCCACGCGGTTGTATAGAGGCTGCGCCCCATTCAAGTTGAGTTGGAAACTCTTGACGTAAGCACCATTTGAGGGTACGTTCAATTCGCCACTTTGGCCAAAACTTACCGTTCTGGTCTCTTCCGCCTCGAATGACTTTGTAGCGGTTATCTCCACCTGAAAAGAGTCGAAATGCCCGATTCACTCCTTCAAGAGGTGTTTCTCCATTATCCATGATAAACAAGACATCGCCCGACCAGTGATTGGTTTTAATCACGCATTGATCCGGTAATTCGCTCCATGGAATTTCAGAAGGCGAAGTTGTCCAGTGGATGAGTTTAGGAAGCCTTGAAGCTTTTTTTGAGGCTACAATAGTTCGGGCTGCATACTTATCCTCCATCTGAACAAGTAAGGGGTTGCGGTCATGGAGGCAGCGATTGAGTTGCAACTGACTGTAGTGATTCGATTTCGTTTCGTCAAGACGGTGCCAAGGCTGTGTCCCCCCTGGTAAAAGCCCGCTCATGAGCAAACCACCTCGTTCTTGGTGATGAAACAACCGACATTAAAAGATGTGAATCGCATACTTCTTCACAACAAAGAAAAGGCGTTTTTCAGGGTATGGCGGGATAAGTATCAAATGATAAACTTCACAACATACGGCATGGCAGTTGACGGTTTACTCGCAGTAGGCGGGATTCTCAGTCTTGCCTTGGGTGTTTCCGGATTAATACTGATAAAAAATCAGAAGCAAGAAATTATCTGGAATAAACGATTTGCTGCCCAAATTCTCTGTTGGATTTTCATCTGTAAAGGCGTTGCGAATGGCGCCCGGTCGATTGGATACGAGACCGAGGTTTGGCGTATAGTTCTGTACTCAAGTCACTTTGCTGACCAGATATTTTCTGGTTTAATGATATTGCTTGCACTGATTTTTCCGGTCCCTATTCTCCGGACGAGAAAGCACTTCAAATACGGCGTAGCGATTGTGCTTCTTTACACTTTATTTTCTATGTTCGCAGCCGTTTTCATAGGCGTAAGTTCACCTCTGTCAGGTATTGGAGACAGCTACATCGTGTGTGGATTTATTTGGACAATGGTCTATCTCAAATTCAGATTCATGAAGGGGCATGAAGAAAACAAAGAGATTCTCGGAGTATCTGACGTAGCACTACTGTTGACGATTATGATCATTGGCCATATTCTGTTCCGATGGGTTGGAATGCTTACCCGTTCAAATTATTTTTACTTCATGGATCTTTATGGGGGCAATGTAGCAAGCGACTATCTTTGGTCGATGGGGTTGGCCTCGGCAGTTTTGTTTGGAATTGTGATCTTGGGTGGAGAGATCTATCAAGCAACTCAGGGAAGGATACGTGGGACATCGTATGTGATTTTCACGTACATGGCCGTTGGGATTGTAGGCCATATCGTACTCGCAGGTACCGGACTGAGCGGCAGCGGTGGCGGGACAGGTGCGGGCTCTAGCTACACAACACTGCAAATCATTTGGACCGAGATCACGGCATCGGTCCATTTCACAATGATACGGCCCATATTAGGGCTGTATATTCTCTTCCACTACGGGCTCATACGGATTTCAGAAGAAAACGAACAGGTAGGAAAAACAATGGCCATCGTTCTTATCGTTGTTGCGACTTCTGCACTTCTCGAAATTATTCAATCCCTCATCCCGTTAACAGAAATGCTCTCTGCCGGCATTCTTGGCGTCGCAATCGCTTTTGGAATCGGTTGGGAGGAGCGTTCATTCCAGTCCCTGGTTTCAAACCCGTTACGCTTCCCATTACGAGCCAAAGGACTGTATTTTCCTGATTTGAGTTTTGAAAAACAAGATTTTCAAGCCCTCAATAAAGGGTTATTGGTGATGATCAGTTTTATGCTCGGTGTCGCTTTCATCCTCCATCTTAGTGAGGCAGACCCCTTTTCGATGAGTTTTTGGTGATGGCAATGAGTGAAAGTTCCAACTTAGGGTTTCTAATCAAGGAAGACGATTCTGGTCGGGCCTTCGCCATTCTTTCAGCCGTCCTTGTCATTGGACTTACTTTTCATGCCTATACTTTCTTTATCACCAAAGAAGACGACATTGCCAACAAGTATACCTTGCCAACTTACTCGGTGATATTTGAGGAAAATGATGTTCAAAACTCTGACTCGATGTTGATTGCAAACGGAGAGACCGATGTCTTCCAACTTTCTCGTGACATCATCGATGCTAGCGCCACTAGCATGATGGCACAAATTGCTTTTACAATCTCTTATGAGGAAACTTCTGGACAAATTGCTGACCCCTGTGATGAAGTTCATGCCCATATCCCCCCGAATGGATTAATTGCAGATTGGCAAAATACAGAAAATGTTCTTTCAGATTCAAATGACAATTGCGAGACGATGACCCTGGTGGTATATGTGTATCCAGGATACACTGGGGAGTCGGTAGAAGAAGTTGGTCAAACTGAGGAGTATTGGAAAGACATGTGGTCGAATCAAACCTACGGCAGTGGCATTTTAGAACTCGAGATTTCGGTAGAAACCAATCAAGCCCCAGGTTCAAATCTCATTCCAACGGTCAATGATGACAATGAAGAGATAAACATTCAGTGGACTGTTTCCTTTTTCGATGCCGATGTGCAGGTCATGCCTCTGTAACATGCCGTTCCACTCGAGTGCACAAAGTTTAGGCTGATGACAACCTCGTTGGCGTTTTATATCACCACCAATTGGCATTAACATGGAACAAACCAAACCCTTGTTGATTGTGTTCCTTCTCCTTTCTTTCAGTCTTGCTGGATGTTTATCACAAACCTCTGAAGATTCCGGTATCGATCTCGTGCTCCAGTATGATGCAAAAAACGGCACGATAGTGGAATCCTATTCGAACGGAGAACACGTGGATACAACCAATGTTTACCTTGATTTCGATTTCTCACAAACGACCGCTGACAGTAGCTTGGTTTCTTTCGGTATTGACACAAATGACGGAAGAGATCCTGTAACAGTTGCTTCAGATACGAGCTCGATTGTGACGGTTGAATTTTCACAACATGGAATCTACAACCTCAGTGCATACGCTATTGATGAGAACAACGAACAAGAGGTTCAAACGCTTTCAGTTCGAATCGAGTTGAGAATTGAATGGTCGGAAACAGATACAAAAGCACCACAACCTCTTGCCTTTGATCCAACACCAAGCAATGGAGGGAAAAATCCAATCATGATTGAAGTCTACTCGGTTGTAGAGAATCCGAGCTTCATCAATGAAGTTGGGGGCAGTGGACAGTCCGTTCAATTTACATGGAATATTGCGGATGAATTGGACGATATTTGTCAAAGTCGAAGTGGGCAAGTCGACGATGGAGATGAAATTGTTTGGAATACGATTCACTTTAACACGTTTCAACCTCATGAATTGAGAATAACGTACGATGACGGGCAAGAAGACATTCGAATTAATCAAACAGTAACGATTCTCTACGAATCCGAAGAGTGA
>DAMU01000107.1 GCA_002499705.1 Euryarchaeota archaeon UBA91 | reverse complement strand
AGACGAACTCGAGTTCTAAGTCTCCGCCGCCGTAACCTGCGCCTGC
Source organism: Euryarchaeota archaeon UBA91 (assembly GCA_002499705.1). Classification (GTDB taxonomy): domain Archaea; phylum Thermoplasmatota; class Poseidoniia; order Poseidoniales; family Poseidoniaceae; genus MGIIa-L1. The sequence goes on along the minus strand of DAMU01000107.1, from coordinate 5,654 downwards.
AATTCGTTGGCGGTCTCCGACCAATGTTTCAGGGGCAACACTCAACATAATTTTCTTGTTCGAAGGGAGCGTCACTTTGACCTTCCCACCAAGCATGAGCGTGCTGAAAGGAGTGGGGACTTCTTGGACCAAAACATCCCCGTCCCAAAAGCGCCCTTCACCAAATTGAATTCGAATCGTTAACATGACATCCCCGGCATCACCTTCTGGATGGTCGTGACCTTGCCCTTTCATTCGGGTTGTTGTACCGTGTTTAACGCCTGCCTTTACCGAGGTACGCAGTGTTGTTGACGTCGCTTCCATTTTACCGATTTGGTTTTGTTTGAGCCGCTTAAATGAGAAAGAAAACACGCCGCCCTTTTCCGCTTCTTCAGTTGTTAAATCAAGGCTAACCCCGATGTCTGAACCTTTCGGGCGTCTCTGTCTTTGTCGTGGTTGTTGGCCCATGCCACCGAAGGGATTGCCTCCACGCGGTCTTCCTCCGCCACCAAACATCTGGCCGAAGATATCTTCCATGCCTCCTCCTCCAAAAGAGGCCCCTCCACCTCCGCCGAACATAGAGGACATGCGTTGCTGTTGTTCGTATTCATTGCGATCTTTTGCTGTCGCTATTGATTCATATGCGGCTTGAACTTCTTTGAATTTCGCTTCAGCTGAAGCATCGTCTGGATTCCGGTCCGGGTGGAATTGGCGTGCTTTTTTGCGGAAGGCCCGCTTAATTTCAACATCGCTTGCATTACGGCCAACGCCCAAAACTGAATAGGGGTCTTGCTGCGCCATTAAACGCTCTTCTCCGCCACTCCCACATCAACCCTCGCAACACAGAATCTTGAAATCTGAGCAGAGAATGTTTCACATCTCGCGACGGAGTGGTTATATTGGGAGGGTAGGTGGCGTTGAAGGCCCGAGGTTGTACCATGTCTGGTGAAACTGCAGAAAAACGCTCATTCGAAGATAAAGTTCAGGACCGTCAAGACTGGATTGAGTCCCAATTCCGCCGAATCTCTCGAGGTTCATGGGCACGTATTATCCGAATGGCTCGTAAGCCGACCGCTCAAGAATTTAAGCAAACATCCATTATCTGTGGAATTGGCTTATTTGTTCTTGGTGCAATTGGTTTTGCCATGCTGGTCTTGATGGACAACTTCTTGCCTTGGCTTTTCGATGTATTGAACATCGGAAACTGAATACATATTGGAGATGAATGAAATGAGTGAAGCATTTGTAGCATACGTTCGATTTGAAGAGAAACTCCTTTTGTTGCGCCGCAGCAAATCCGATGGCGACTTCCCCGCACTGTGGGATGGCGTTTGGGGAATCGGAGATACACCTGAAGAAGTCCTCGCTCGAGTTTCTGAATCGACTGGAATCCCTGTTGAATCACTTCATTACCAAGGCTCAGGCCCTGAGCGCGGTGTTGACATGGGCCGTTCCCTTGTTGATGTCGTGCCAATTCTTGTCGTTTCAAGCACTGAAGAAGTCGCACCGACAGGTCGCTATGTCGAATCAGAATGGATTGACCCAGGGACTCTTCAAAAATACAACTGTATTTTTTCCAATCTCGATATGGAGAACAATGACAAATTGTTCCGTGAAATGTATGGTTCAGTCGGCTCTTTCCTTTACATCGTGAAGACTGCAATTGGTTCTGAACAACGTGTTGCTGATGAAATGTATAACCGTCTTCATGGAAGCGGTTCTCTCACAGCACTCCTTCCAGATATCATGTCGATCCTCCACCCTACCGGAATGAGAGGCTATCTCTTTATCGAATCAAGTGCTCTTCATCACGTCGAGAAATTGATTGGACGCTCTGGTGGCCGAGACCCAGCAGCTCGCCGTGGACTCAATCAAACCCCTCTCAAGAATGCCAAGACGGTTCTTCCAGGTGAAGCGCCTCTCGGAGATATCCTCCCTTACCTCGAACCAAAGGCTGTTACTTCTGGAATCGAAGTGGGATGCATCGTCGAAATCGTTACGGGTGCATTCAAGGGAGAGAAGGCTCGTGTTCTCAGTGTAGCAGAATCCAAAGAAGAAGTCAGTATGGAATTGTATGAACAACCCATTCCAATGACGCTCAACATGCGTGGCGACCACGTTCGTGTCGTGGAGCGTGTCGAGTGATTTTATCGGGCTCAGTCACTCAACCCCCTTCGCACAGCGCGATTATATAGGGGTGTTTTGTCGGCTGAATGCCCACATAGTGAGCAATGGAGTTGAAACAATGCCGAAACCTTGGACATCTAAACTTATCATCAAAGCCCTTGGTGTAAAGAAGTGCAACGGTAGTGTTGATGCTGCAGTCGAAGACTTGCCCCTCGAGAAAGCAATGGAAGTTGCTCAAGAGAAGCACGGCCTCGGTCATCTGACCGGCGCTGACTTGAAGGCACAAACCAAAGAAATCATTGGAACATGCGTTTCAATGCGTGTCAAGATCGACGGACACTGGGCCAATGATGCCCTCGCAATCATTAACAAAGGAGAATGGGACGAGCGGTTTAATTGAAAATCACGAACCGTGGTAGAGGCGTCTTTGAGCGTCTCGCTGACCACTGAGGTGAACAAAAATGGAAAACAAAATTAATCAAGCAATTAAGGACGCACTTGAAGGTGCACCTAAGAGAAAATTTGTCGAGTCTCTTGACATCGCATTCACTATTCGAGACGTTGATTTGAAGAATCCAAACAATCGTATTAAGGAAGAAATCCGTCTTCCTTCAGGACGAGGACGAGCTCTTAAAATCGCAATGTTCGCTGCTGGTGAAGCAGCAACCAAAGCAAAAGCTGCTGGAATCCACGTTATTACTCCTCAAGAAATTGAAGACCTTGGTGGAAACAAAGGAAAGGCAAAGAAAATTGCAAATGCATACGATTTCTTCCTCTCTGAAGTCCCTCACATGGGATTGATTGGACGATACCTCGGTGTTGTTCTTGGTCCACGAGGAAAAATGCCTCGTCCAGTCCCTCCAACACTTGATCCAGCAATCATCGCAACTGGACTTCAATCAACTGTTGTTGTCAAGTCCGGCGATAAGATGACTTTCCAAATCTCATTTGGAACCGTTGCTCAATCTGAAGACGAACTCTATGCAAACGCAATGGAAGTATACAACCGTGTCATCTCTCGACTTGAGCGTGGCGTTGGAAACATTCGCTCACTCTACATCAAGACAACAATGGGGCCATCATGTGCAGTCGAGGTGATTAATTGATTCCTAAGGTTATGTCTTGGAAGAAAGACACTGTTCAAGATCTCACCGATCTGATCAAGAGTGGAGATACTCTTGCTGTTATCGATATTCACGGTGTTCCTGCTGGAGCAATGCTCGGCATGCGTGCAACCCTTCGTGGCGACATGAAGATTCAAGTTGCAAAGAAGCGTTTGATGTCTATTGCATGGGAACGTTGTGGACTTAAAGATGAGAATCTCAATGAGTTGTTCCAAGGTGCAGTTCAACCTGCTTTGGTTTCCTCTTCAACTTTGAACTCCTTCAAGATGTTCGACGAACTCAAGAAGACCGAGGCTGGACGTGCTGCTAAAGAAGGCGACGTTGCACCACATCAGATTGTAGTTGAAAAGATGGACACAGGTATGCCACCAGGACCGATAGTTGGTGAATTGAACTCTGTAGGAATCCCTGCAAAGATCATGGGTGGCTCAGTCCAAATCCAAAAGCGAACCGTCGTTCTTGAAGAAGGCGATGTTTTCGAAGGTGACATGGGTATGATGCTCTCAAAGATTGGAATTAACCCAATTGTTACTGGTCTACGATTGTGCGGCACTCTTGAAGACGGCACAGTCTTCTCCCCAAGCACTCTTGATATTGACTACGAGCAATTCGAGACTGACCTCATTAGCTACGCTGCTGGTGCATTCAATCTCGCTTGCAACATTACTTGGTATACCAACCAAACAATGCCAACAATTCTTGCAAAGGCCAGCCGAGAGGCAATGGCCGTTGCATTGGAGGCTGCAATCGCAACTGCAGACACCATGCCACATCTCGTTGGACGAGCACACAACGGCGCTATGGCCGTTGCTGGACAGCTTGACAGCGACGCACTCGATGAAGAACTTGCCAACATGTTGGGCGCAGCAGCATCCGCTGCTGCTACCGCTGCAAGTTCTCCTGAAAGCACTTCTGAGGCACCAACCGAAGCCGAAGAAGAGGAAGAAGAGGAAGAAGAGGAAAGCTTCGGCGGACTTGGAGATCTATTCGGTTGAACTAAATAATGAGGTGAAAAAATATGGAATACGTATACGCTGCTATGCTACTGCACGCTGCTGAAAAAGACATTGACGAAAAGACCGTGAGCGCCATTCTAAAGGCTGCTGGCGTGAAAGCTGACGACGCTCGAGTGAAAGCACTGGTTGCTTCACTTGACGGTGTTGACATCGCTGATGCAATGACCCAGGCTGTTGCCGCTCCTGCTGCCGCTGCTCCCGCAGCTGCTGCTGGTGGTTCTTCAGACGCCCCTGCCCCTGTTGAAGAGGAAGAGGAAGAAGAAGAAGCAGGCGGTTTCGACGGTCTTGGTTCCCTTTTCGGTTGAAACAGGTATCGAGCGCCGCCGAGCGCACTTTCGAACGCGACACGCTCGCGTCAAGTGAAGCACGGTAGTCATACTCGGTCCTCCCTACGGAAAACCTCACCTGAAAGGGTGGGACTGTGGGAACACCGTGCATACAAGCGAATCAAACATCAGGTTTGATTGAAAACAATCTATACAGCCGACAGGCTGTTCAAATTCGAACTCCTTCATCGGAGTGTTGATGCCAACCCAACGTTTGGCCACATCATGGTGCGACGCGCTACACAAGATTTCGAAGTCAGTGTATCGCCTGTTCAATCCATCAAAGTGTTCCGAATTCTTGCTGAAGAAGCAGGATGGACGATGGAACGGCATGAAGGTTCGAGAATGGTCGATCGCTTCGCTATCATCATGCCAATGACGCAAACGACTCGGACGCTTGGTCTACGCATTCTCGATGGACCGCTTCGTGGACTGGAAGTAACAAGTTGGGCAGAAACCCGTGGCTCATCTGGGGCAATCAACATGATTTCTTGGGTTTTACCAGGCGGTCTTGAACATCCATTGACTCAATCTTTGCTGCAACATTGGGTCTCGCGATTACCCCGATGCCCTTGGCGTTGGAGTTTCGGTGAGCGTTCTAAAATTGGTTTTCTTCTCCCTGTTTGGAAAAAGTCGAGGAAAAAGTTTGCGAAACTCGGTTTTTCTGTCGGCAAGAACGATTGGCCAAATATCCCTCAACAATCGTGGATGGATTCGGAATCGGAGTGATATATTTTCTCTAAATCTATTCAATTTCCGTTCCACAATTGACCGAAAGTCATAGAGGTTGGGTCATGTTCGGTTTAGATGAGGGCGACGCGAATGATTACCTTGGACGATTTGAAATCCAACCGAGATACACAGATTACTGTAGTATGCATCGTGTTTTTCCTTATCGCTTTCCCAGGTTACTTTGCCATGAAAGGTGGAGACTCCTCTGGAAGCGGAGCAATGGGCGGCGTCGCTGATTACAATGTCAATGGAGAACTGACCTATGTTCAAATCGCTGATGGAATCGAATACATCGCCGATGGCGAGACATTGATGATCGACAACCTTCACACCGATGCAGTTGATGATGC
>DAMU01000008.1 GCA_002499705.1 Euryarchaeota archaeon UBA91 | reverse complement strand
CCTGTTGGGTATTGGATCATCCTGCGCATGTCCGTCTTCTTGCGCCATTTCTTCGTGCGGGACAAAGTAACGATGTCATCATTGCAACTCGTCGTAAAGAGGTCGAAAATCTGCTGGAATCTGGTGATGGACATATTCCACGACGGCAAACGCATTGGGTCGAACGTCCAGTTGGAGAAAAGCGTCGCCGGAAAGCCTTGATGCGTTGGCGTTCAAGTCATCGTTTTTTGCGCCAGTGCTGTGATGAAAAACCCATTCAGAGAATCGTATCAATCGGTGCACCCTTGGAATTAATGGCTTGGCGCTCACCTTTTCTTCGTCGCAGACTTCATTCTATTTCTGAACGCTGGTACATTACCGATACTGAAGTGAATCATATCGCCCATCGTCTTGCCCGAAAAGCTGCAACTGATGTAGGTTTGCCAACGCACTGGCGTAATGACCTTGATGGCGGTTTTTCATCTCAACTCAACCACCCTCGACTTCACCGTCTTGATGGTCTTCACGGCCATGTTCACCTCCGTCCAAGCCTTCGCCCATCAGGAGTCAGCAACCCGCCACGGGTCCTTGTTCGCCGATTGCTCGGAGGAGGGGTTCATGATGAAGAGGAATTACTCGAAATACCTGATGAAGTGTTTGACGGATTATCGGTAACCTTGGCAGATGAAGACGCTTATTCGGGAGATGCATGGGCACTTGATCAAGAATTAGCAGCACACGATTGCGTCATCACTCAATCGGTCACGCTTGCCAGCGAAGCGGCTTTACTCGGTACGCCAACTCTGCTCATCAGTAAGGCTGAGAGAGGATTCCTTGACCGATTAGAATCCGAAGGCTATCCTCTGTTTCGCTGGAAGAAACCCTGTGAAGGAGACGAATGGAAAAATCTCCAAGCACAATTCCTTACTGGAATTCATTTGACTGAAGCACTTGAACCTGAAGCATGGCCGGACATCCGTCAAGATTTAGCAAAAATGCTGGACATGGAACTCATTGACTGAGCCAGTTCTTCAAAATGGTCAAGTGGTCGCCAGCAAACTCAACTTCTCCAGAAAGCAGTGTGCTTATCGGCCAAAAACGAGCATCAGCAGCATCATCTCCAGCGACTGGTTGTTGGTCTTCACTGACTTGAATCTCGTAGACAATACTGACAATGTGCTTACGAGGGTCTCGGTCTGCATCACCCATAACCATCAGTAATTTTGGTTCCTTTCCAACTAATCCAGTCTCTTCTTCCAGTTCTCGAACAGCGGCATCTATTGGATTTTCGCCCTGTTCAACAAAACCTCCTGGGAACGCCCATGCCCCTTTCATAGGTGGATATTTGCGTTGAATCAGCAACACTTCATCACCGCGTCGTACTGCAGAATCAGCAGCCAGTGCGGGATTGAGCCATCCCTTGCATTCATCGCAAACAGCCATTGGTTCACTCCCCATAGCGCCGTCGACGATCTTGGAATGTACGAATTGCCTTGAGTAAATCCTTCTTTTGGAACGAAGGCCAAAAGACATCGGAGAAGTAAAGTTCTGAATATGCCATTTGCCACAGCAAAAAATTCGAAATACGCTCTTCACCACTGGTTCGAATGACCAAATCGGGGTCGGGCATATCACCTGTGTACAATCGGTCAGAGACGGCTTTTTCATCGATGCTATCGAGTTCTAAGTCTCCAGATGCGTGTTCTTCCGCAATAGAGCGAATAGCATCAATCATTTCCTCTCGACTTCCATAAGCAAGGCACACAGTGAAGACAAATTGGTCATAATCAGCAGTTCTTTGTTCGGCATAATCAATGGCATCGTTCACCAGTTGAGGTAATAATTCTCTTCGACCAATAATTTGCACCTTGACTTTATTGTCATGGATTCGTTGGTCGTCTGCTATTTCTCGCAACCCCTCATCATACAATTTGAACAGTGTATCGAGTTCTTTTTTTGGCCGATTCAAATTCTCGGTTGAGAGCGCATACACCGTCAACCATGGAATGCCGATTTCGAGTGTCCAGTCCAAAACGCGTTCAAGCTTCTCTTTACCAATGCGGTGACCGATGCCGGTTGCAATGTTGCTTTTCCATGCAAACCGTCGATTTCCGTCCATGATAATAGCGAGATGCTGAACATTGACAGAGTGTTCTTCGATTTCTCGTAGGAGTTTGGACTCGACTGCTTGGCCAAGTACATCACCCATCCGCTCCGAGATACCCATTGGTTCCGCCTCTATGCTGGCGAGACTCCCATGAGGTATGATGTCATCCCCTGCCCCAACTCGACTTGAAGGGCGAGACTTGAGAACCTCGGCCTCCTCCCATAACCATGAGCGAGCCGGCATGGTGGCCAATTGGCATTGCGATTTCGTCGTTTAAAGACGCTCAATCCGATGGCCAACTCCGCACCTCGTATGGCCGTAGTGTTTTGTGGGAATTTGAATCTCTACAGAAACCTGAGGGTTGGCATTCACTTCCAGAGGATGGCCATGTTTGGGGTCAGTGGGATACTGAAATCAACACGGTTGAAACGCTTTCAATCTCTTCACAAGGCCTTGTTCTACTTCTCAATTCGAAGGTGAAGGCCGTAATTCACCCTACGCATAGGGGAGATGATGTTTCGAGATTGTCTCGCTATGAGCCGTGGAAAAAGGCACTGCAAGACCAACCAATTTTACTTCCCATCGGGGGATGGAGTGTCGATGGAAACGATCGTGTTCTCCTTTTCCCGTCGCATACTGCCATTCCGTTCGATAGTCAAGAACCAACTGTTTTGGAAATGGTCAACAAACTTGGAGCAATTCACTCCTCTTTGGAATCATTTACGACTCCGAACACGGAACGTCGATGGAATGACCGTCTGAAGGATGTCGAAGACAAACTCAAAACCAAAACCATGTGGAGGGCTCCACATTCAACATCAACACTCGGATTGCCACGTCTTCACCTTTCCTTAGATTCAATAGTTGAGGTTGATGGAGAACGAATGTTTCTGCCTTTGAGTCGCTCTCTGAGTGAACATCTCTTGTGCGAAAGTGACCGCCTACCTTCACTTGCCACACTGATGATGTTAGAACACCAATGGGCTCGTAAACAAGGTTTGAGTGAACAACAACGTCACGACGTACTGAAGGCGTGGAGCAGTTCTGTACCTTGGGCATGGTCCAGTCGTAGTGCACTTTCAACGGTAAAGGGCGGGGCTTGGGTGTGGCGATACCATGCTACAATTCTCGAACTTGCGCAAGCCAAAGCTTTCGGTGATGAAGAAACGGTGAAAGCCTGTGAACAATGGCTGCGCGATGTTTCTCGACTTCAAGCACATCTGGGGGCATTGAGATTGTGGAAATCAGGTCAATGGGTAGGAATAACTGGCCTTGCCGTCTCCTTCTTTTCGTGGAGGTTAGCAACACTTACCGAAGGGCAAAGTTTGGTGTTAGCACTCCTGAGTCTTGGTGTTGGTATCGCAACCAACGTCATCTATCGATTGAAAGACCCTAAGCCGTATTGATCAAGAGTTCTGCATCATTCGGGCATCAAAGAATTTCAAATTCTTATCTTGTGCTAATTTCATTACACCGAGAAGGAACTTTTCCTTTGCCTCTCGTTCAGGTGCGCCACCTGCAACATCCCAATACAAGTTGAGTGAAAGGTCAAGCGATTGAACTGAAAGTGTTGATACTTGACACCATGAACTCTCATGCTTGACGGTTACTTTGCTGGATTTGATGAGTTCAACAACACCGTCACAGAATGCAGCGACGTCTTCTGAATTTGAGTTGAGGTCCAAATGAAGCAGCGATTGCCATCGACGCCATCGACGCTTTCCGAAGTTCTCAATTGGCGTATTGACGAGGTTCGCGTTCGGGACGGTAACCACCGTGTCGGCTGCTGTTCGAATAAGGGTTGTTCGCAGACTAATTTCCATTACTTCGCCTTCTGTCGAATCAATGATGACCCAATCGCCCACCTTGAATGGGCGGTCAAGCAAGACCGTCGTGGCTCCGAACAAGTTCGAAATCGTATCCTTTGCAGCTAAGGCCAAAGCCAAACCAGAAATTCCTAAACCGGCGATGAGTGAAGTGAGATTAAATCCGAGTGAATCGGCGATGAACACAGCACCTAAAGCAATAATCAGGAATCGGAGAATACTTTCAACGGCTGAAATCAACGTTCGCTCTGACCCGTCAAGTTCACCATCTTTGTCGAACAATTCGACGACGTCTTGTACGATGGATACCAGTCGAAAGGCCCAGATAACCAACGCAAATGCGAAGACAAATTGGAGGACATTTGGCAAGAGGCTTTCAGTGACTCCAGGGAGAATGAAACTGTTTCCATCCTG
>DAMU01000024.1 GCA_002499705.1 Euryarchaeota archaeon UBA91 | reverse complement strand
GCAATCGCACTATCAAGTGGGTGCATACCGTGTTCTATGTGGTAACCAATCGCTCGCTCGGTGAACATACTCGCTACACACCGACGCCATTTTTCTATGATGTCTTGGTCACCACTCACATTGAGATATGATTCATATTGACCAGCAAATGATGCTTCTGCAGAGTCTTCTGTGGTTGCTGATGAGCGAACTGCAACGTCAACTCCAGGATGATACAAGTCACATAACTGACCATATTCTTGGGCAATCGCTTGTTTAATCTCATCAGGTACCGGAGTTTCGCGTACCAATGACCGAGCCAATGCCGCTCGACTGTTGAGGTTCAAATGGTCTTGTGGATCTGCGTCTCGCAGACAAACCTCTAGCGCATCAGCAAGCGTGGTACAGTTAATCGCTGCATTTCGTAGTTGTTCAACGTCTTCAGGAGCCCCGACGTTATTCCACGTTGACTCAGGTATTTTGGCATGAATGAATTGCTTAAAGGCGACAGTTGTCAGTGTAAAACCGTTAGGCACCTTTACTCCAATCTTGGATAACTGCTGGAACATCTCACCAAGCGATGCACCCTTTCCACCGACCGTGGCAACATCTTTCATATCAGCATTAGAAAACCACTCAGCAAGTTTTGCGGGTGCCATACATCGCATTAAACTGATTCACTAATAAGTGGCAGTTTAAAACCACAAGAGGGTTATTAATTTTATCTTTCAAAACGGAGTTGACAGTTATCAGAACACTCCAACTGCTTTGATCAGAATGCGCTTGCGTCTCTGTTCATCAAATTCTGCATAGTGAATTTGTTTCCAGGTGCCTAAATGAAGCCGTCCGTCCCTACGAAGTTGTTCAAGAGCCAAGCAACAGCGGCGGACTCTTGCAGCGCAATATGACAATACGCAATAAGTAATAATCCCAAACCAACAAAGACATTCTGCACAGTATGTCCTTGAGCAATTGTTCAAGGACTGTGTGGGCACAGATTTGCGCTAATGGACTTGGATTCTGCATCACAATGGGCTGAAGTTTTAGGACTGGTAACCATTTTTGGAGCAGCGATTTACAGCTGGATTACAATTAAGGAAATGAAGAAGGACAGAAAAGCGTCATCTTCATTGAAACTGTCTGAATTATGGCAAAATAAAGACTTCTCTCACGGAAGCATCTCAATCTGGATGCAACCTGATGACTTGAAATCATTCAAGGAATTGGAAGAGTTTCACGGAGAAAACTATCCGAAAGTTTTCACCGTATTGCTGACTTGGGAAAGCATAGCAATTACGCTTCACGATGGTCACTTTGATTTCGATGTTGTTCGAAAGCAATTTTCTCTCTCCATGATTACTGCATGGCAAAAGAACAAGTTGATTATTGAAAATTTCAGAAAAGAGCAGGAGAGCGAGCAAGCGTTTGAATGGCTTCAATGGGTTGCTGAAAGAATGATTGATTATTATGACGGCGAAGAGGAAATCATTCCCGCACAAATCGCTTACAAAGATTGGAAGCCTTCGTAATTCAACTTCACATGAAGATTGAATGGGATTTAATTTTGCCCATGTCTAAATAACTCGGCGCATTGCCAAATGCATGTCCAAACCGGTGCTGGCGGGAATCTGCAGTGCATGCGGGCTCAAATCCATCACACATCTCTATCATGGCTCAAATTCTCAAAAGATGGAATTGTGCAAAGAATGTTATGATCAATATGTGGCAAAAGAAATGCTCCAATATTGGAAAGACCACATTGCTGAAGAAGAGCGTCGAGCCGGTACGCCTTAGAATTTCAACAGGTCGAACTACTCGCCTTTTCGTTTGCATCGCTGACAGATGAAGGACGATTTGTCACCCGCAAGTTTACTTTTGAATTGCGTAATAAAAACCGTATCGCAACGCTGGCAGTAAAGCGAGATTTCCTCAGTTTGCTCTTTTGTCAGGATGTAGGGGGTGCTGATGACTTCTGGATCAATGCAAGTCGCGCAGTACCATTTCTTTGTCTCTCGGTTGAGAGACATGTGTGAAGGTGGGTGTGTGGAATAACAACGGAAACATTGCCAGTCCTTGTCTGGCCCCCACATGGTCTTTTCATTTCTTGGTAGTATTTGAGCCCTGAGATTGTATCTTTTAGGGAAACCTAATCTTTTAAATCACGCAAATCTCGCTCTGTATGTTCGAACGTCCTTTGAACAGATTTGAGGAGAATAAGATGAAACTGCGTATCGTCTTACTGCTCTTGTTTTTAGTGGGGATTTTTGCCTCATTAAGCGTATCAGCTGAAACCGATAACGCCCAAGGTGACGATGCAGAATCCTTCAATTTGGCAGGATACATCATTCTCGGATTTGCCGTTATAGGCTGGGGCTTCTTCCTCTACCTGTTAGGATGGGCCATTTTGCAAATCATCAAAAAGGCAAAAAACCCCTATATTGCCAAGAATCCTGTGAAATGCAAGTGAACTACGCACTGCATATGTGTGTAAAACCTCATTAATTTCTCTACAAACCTTTGCCAGAAGAGTAGCGCGACGGGTTTAAGAACGGGGCGAGAAAGGCGAAAATATGTCTATCATAACAGCATACAACGAGGCCTGGGATAACGGAGATGTCGACGCACTTGCAAACATCATTCATGATGATTGCGTGTTCAACCCGCACGTGGGCGGAATCACCATGAGCAAATCCGACATTCTAGGATTCGTCAGTGGCGGAAGCCCACCGAAAGGAGAACAACAAAGAATTCTTTTCGAAAACGATGAAGTTGGCGTTGCTCACTCAATTGTTCACTTTGCAAACGATTCCGATTCTGAGGCTGTCATGTCTTTCATGCGATTCAAAGACGGAAAAATCATCCTTATGGAAACCGGTGCTACACCACTTTCTGATGATTACAAACTCGTCGGTAGTGAGTGAAGAAGAAACGCTTTGTTTCTCATCACAGTTCTGTGATGTCTTCTCTTTCAGTTGAGATGCCGAATTCTTTCTCGGCTTTCTCATAGACACTTGCATCTATTGAACCGTCTCTTACGAGAGACGAAAGTGCTGCAAGAGCAACCGCTGCTCCATCGATTTCAAAGAAGCGACGAAGTGCTTCTCGAGTATCTGAGCGGCCGAATCCATCTGTTCCAAGAACTGTATAATGTCCGCCAACCCATTGACGGATCATGTCAGGAACTGCTGCCATGTTATCGCTGACTGCAATGACTGGGACTGTTCCACTTCCTAGAATCTGTTCGACCCAAGGTTGCTTTGCAGTCTTGGTTGGATGAAGTCGATTCCATCGGTCGCATTCCAAACCTTCTCGGCGCATTTCACCATACGAGGTTGCTGAATAGATTTCACAACGCACGCCATAGACTTCCAGTTTCTCAACCGCATCCAAGACCTGGACCATGATTGGGCCTGAACCGATAAGGCGAACGATAGGACCGTCGCCCTTTGGTGCACCCCGAAGCAAATACATGCCTCGGATGATGCCTTGGTCAACACCTTTCGGCTTGGGAGGCATTGGATAGTTTTCATTGTAAACAGCAATGTAGTGGATGACGTCTTTGTCTTGACCATACATTTCATCGATACCATGACGGATGATGGTTGCCAACTCGTAAGCAAAGGCTGGGTCCCAAGCTCGAACTGCTGGATTGGTGTGAGCCATCAAAAGTGAATGCCCATCTTGGTGTTGCAATCCTTCACCATTGAGCGTTGTTCGGCCTGAAGTAGCCCCCATGAGGAATCCACGAGCGCGCTGGTCTGCTGCTGACCAAATGAGGTCAGCCACACGCTGGAATCCGAACATCGAATAGAACGTGTAAAACGGAATTGTCGGGTAGTGATGGGTAGAAAAAGAGGTTGCTGAGGCAATGAATGTTGAGGTTGCTCCGGCTTCATTGATTCCCTCTTCGAGCAACTGGCCTTTGGCCGATTCTTTGTATTTCATCAGCACTTTATGATCCACGGGCTTGTAGAGTTGGCCTTCTGGGTGATAGATTCCGAACTCTGAGAACAGAGGGTCCATTCCAAAGGTTCGGGCCTCATCTGGGATTATAGGGACAATGCGGTTTCCAAATTCTTTGTCCTTCATCAAAGCACGCAGGATTCGAACAAACGCCATGGTAGTAGAGACTTGCATATTGCCCTTGGTGCCTTCATCAAAATCCGCATAGGTTGCTTCATCGGGGAGGGTTAAGTCAAACTTAGGAACGGTTCGGGATGGCATGAATCCATCCATAGCAGCTCGGCGTTGTTTCGCATAAGCGACCAATTCAGGGACGTCTTCGGGCATAACGTAAGGATACTTTTCTAAGTCTTCATCAGAGAAGTCAAGGCCCAAGTCATCACGCATGTATTGCATGGTTTCCATATCTGCCTTCTTCTTCTGATGAGTGGTATTTCGTCCGGCAAAAGCAGGACCAAGTCCGAACCCTTTGATGGTTCGAATAAGAACGACGGTCGGCTCACCTTTGTGAGCAGTGGCTTGAGCATATGCGGCATGGAGTTTGAGGAAATCGTGGCCGCCAACATCTGCACATAGGTCGACAAGGTCTTCATCGCTCAGATGAGCAACAAGCGCTTGCAAACCTTCTGAATTGAACAAATCCTTACGGATTGTTGCCCCATCTGCGGTCATGATTCGCTGTTCATCGCCATCGACTAATTCATCAAGGCGAGCAGCGAGTAAGCCTGTAGAATCTCGAGCGAACAAGTCATCCCAACTGCTACCCCAGAGAACTTTGATGACGTTCCACCCTGAGCCTCTGAAGCGGCCTTCGAGTTCTTGAACGATCTTCGAGTTGCCACGGACAGGTCCGTCAAGACGTTGCAAATTACAATTCATGGTCATGACAATGTTGTCAAGTCCTTCACGCCCTGCAAGAGAAAGTTGAGAAAGAGATTCTGGCTCATCTGATTCTCCATCACCCATCGTATACCATACGCGAGAGTTGGCAGTCGAGACAAGCCCTCTGTCTTCCAGATAACGGTTGAATCTCGCTTGGTGAATAGCCGTCATTGCACCAAGGCCCATACTTACGGAGGGGAATTCCCAGAAGTCAGGCATCAATCGTGGATGCGGATAAGAGGACAATCCTTTGCCGCCGGTTTCCTGACGGAATGCTTCCATCTGTTCATGGGTCAATCGGCCTTCAAGCCATGCTCTTGCATAGATTCCTGGTGATGCGTGGCCTTGCCAATACAAGTGGTCGCCTTGCCCCGCACCGTCTTTTCCCCGGAAAAAATGATTGAAACCAATTTCCCAAGCGTGGGATGCAGAAGCATAGGTCGAGATATGCCCGCCAATGCCGTCAAAATATTTGTTGCCGCGTGTAACAACCATCATGGCATTCCAACGAATAATGCCGTGAAGGCGTTCTTCCAAATCCAAATCGCCTGGGTAAGCGCCTTGGTTATCGGGGTGAATTGAATTGAGATAAGGCGTGTTCACTACATCGATTTCAACGCCTGCGTGGCGTGCAGCATCAACGGTTGAAAGCAGGATTCGTCGTGCTTCTTCGTCGCCGAGTTGGTCACGAACAGCAAGGATGGAATCGACCCATTCCTGCGTAGCAACAGGGTCTGGGTCCGGTAAAGTTCCTCGAACACCGAAGCGCATGTCTTGCTCCTCCTTGCTACACCCTCCAACCGTAGGGTTTTCAACCCCTCGCTTGAAATCC
>DAMU01000105.1:18946-24304 GCA_002499705.1 Euryarchaeota archaeon UBA91 | reverse complement strand
AAAAAAGCAACACTGCTCAAGCAGAAAGCCAATCAATGGTCAAGGAGTATGCGTACCTATCGCTGGAAAGTCCGGTGTGTCCGATGGGTCGTACAATCACCAAAACATCCAATTCACCACCCCAATTACTGGTCGCAACACACAGTACTTCCCCAACTTTCAATCCGTTTTCATCTGTTCCGATCGAAAGACTACGCAGTTCATACAATCTCACATTCACAACTTCATCAATTGAGTTTTCACTGGAAACATAATGATGAGTTGGATCGGCAGGAATTGGGAGTAACTGCATTTCATCAACATCGAGAGAACCAGGTAATGTCACCTTTTGATCGAGTAATTCAATTGCTTGATTTAATCGCCCTTGCTCCATATCCAATAAACTCGCAAGTCTAAAAGCGGTAGCCTCAGAACCCAAAGGTCCGTATTGGAATGGCAAACGTAATGTCAGTGACTGAATGATTTCCAAATCAGTATCCCCTAATTGTTCAGGTAAAGCAAGCCACGTATACTGTTCACCAGCCGGATAAAGCGGCGCATTCGGATTTTCAGTGAAGATGGGCTGACCCCATTCAGAGGGCGAGGTCGGTGTTGAGACCGGTGTAAAGCCTCCTGCAAAAAGCATCACAACAAAACCAATGCTGACCAAAACTCGAGGGCGTTTGTATTCTTTCCAAGCCAAACGACCTGCTGGACTCAATCCAGAGAGTAGGAGCATCACAGGACCGATAAGGAGTAAGCCACCTGGCAGGAACCATATCAAGACCATGGTGAGAATGAGTGCCTCAAAACCCATCGGCCCAAATCCACTTCTCCAATCATATTCTTCCTCATCTTCGAGTCTTCGATATTCAAAAACAAGAACGAACACGATTGCCAAACCGAGTAAAAATGTGGGCAGGATATATCCTAGCATCTTGGATTCACCTCATGGAGGAGAGTTGGGCATCAAGAGTGTTGGGGTTTGAACCCTCTTCAAACGGTAGATTGTCAAACCCTAACGGTGTGGCCAAAGTATGGGAGAGGTGGTTCTACGTCTGAAAGATGCCACATATCGGCACTTCTTACACGCCCCATCGACCTTCAAACCGTGGAACAAAATTCGCGGCCAAGGCATCTTTTCAGCCAACTTGGAATTGAAGAAAGGCTCGATTTTAGGCCTCGTGGGGCCAAACGGTGCTGGTAAAACAACGCTCTTGCGCATGATGGCAGGAGTGTTACCGTTACAGAATGGTTCAGTCCATGACTCATCACAGGATTCAGTTGCTTCGCTCTCTGATACTGACTTGAGAGACAAGGTCGGGCATATGCCTGAACAAGTTCGATGGCAAGGCAAAAAAACGGTACGAAATGCTTTGATGGAAATTGGAGAAATGCGAGGAAGCAATGAATCCCGTATCGACGGATTACTGAAGTTGGTAGGTTTACAGAGTCGAGTTGATTCACGTTTGAGTGAATTGAGTCAAGGTATGCGACAACGCCTTACTCTCGCTGCTGCCCTTCTTGGCTCTCCATCGATTTTACTGCTTGATGAACCACTGAATGGTCTTGATCCAGTAGCATCAGCAGCTTTTGTTCTCCTCTTGAGAAAACTTACAGAAAAAGGCGTTTCAATCGTTATTTCCTCTCACCAAGTCGAAGGTTTGGTCGAAATCATCGACCGATTAGCTCTCATGCATCGTGGTCAGATTCTTGCAGAAGGAACTATCGATGAGGTTGCTAAACAACTCAGTCTCGACAAGAAAACCGAAGTTTCCGGATATGGAAAAGCACCTGACTTCGGCACATATCTTGACGATGAGGGTGCCATCAAAATCGAACAATTCGAAAACAATTGGCGGGCGGTTCTTGAGAAAAGTCAAGTTGGTTTACTGCAGAAATTAGTCGCTGGTGGCGTAGATATCTCTTCATGGATTGACCGGCCCCCAAACGTCATAGAAATGCTCTGTGCTGCTACGGGCCAGTCGGTAGAAGATGTCGGGCTCGAAGTCTCTTCAACATCTGTGATACCGCTTCGCACATTCAGAGGTGAGGAGGAATGAGTGACTTTTCACGAATCATGGCGTTTACCAAACGCTTCAGAGATGAGCGAATATTCTCAACGCGAATGTACATTATGCTTCCCATACTACTGTTGTTTATTCCCGGGATGGCTTGGGGCTTCTCTGACCCTGACATCGTTCTTCCCGGCGGGCACCAACCTGAAAACGCAATGGAGGTTTTGTTCTATGCAAGTCTTGGCGTCGTGTTTGGCGCAACTATGTGCGCTGTATTGCTGTCGTATGATTCCGTGAGTCGAGAACGAGCGAGTGGTGTCTTGGAACTTCGACTCTCCCAACCTATGCCCAGAACTCACCAAGCAATCGCCATGATTCTTGGTTCGTGGCAAGCCATCTTGATTCCGACATGGTTTTTGCTTTTCATTTCTGTTCTGCTGGTCCGTTACCGAATGGGAGATTGGCCCTCTTTTACAGATATGTTTGTCTATTTTATCTCAACTTCATTGATCCTTCTGTGGTATGTCTTGTTTACTATTCTGGCCTCCTCCTATACACGGGAACAAGGGACTGCAATCTCGTTTGGAGTTGGGCTTTGGTTCCTTTTCACATTCCTTTGGGCTTTGGTTACAACCATGGTTGCCTATGCCTCTGGCGTTTCAATCGGACAAGAAAACGATGCTGCTTGGGTAATGTTGGAAGGCGGACTGGACTTACTTTCTCCAAATGGAGTCTATCATCACTTACTGGAAACTCGCCTGCCGCAAATTGACCGAGGCATAGCAGCTTGGCAAATTTGGAGCATGGCATTCGCATGGACTGTCCTTCCTGCTTGGTTGTTTATTCGGCGAATGGAAAAGATTCTGCCATAGAGAAAATCACTCTTCTTGGCAGGTTTTCAAACGAAAGCCTCTTTGGGGCTAGATGGCGACGGGGGAGTATGGCAGGACACCCCACGCACGGCGTAACTCGCTTCCTCACGCGCAACTCAACCGCACTCGGACTCATTTTATTGATGATTCTGATGAGCAGTTCTCCGATTTTCACAGCACATGTTTCACTGGATTCAGCGGATGAACAATTGCCGGCTGAAGGTCGACAAGCACTTGACATTGCGGCAGAATGTGAAGGATTGAAATTTGAAGACCTGTTTGATTACGACTTTGCAGGCTTCGTGATAAACATTGGAGATGACTGGGCAACGGCTGAAATGGATGCAGATGCGTATGTTAATGGAAGTAAATCCTCAGTCGTTCGTGAGAATCTGGATGGGTTGTTTGAAGGCTTGTCCGGAGGAGATAACGGATTCATCAGTACCGATGAGCGAGACGCTGTTCGCGCAATTGGTCCAAAATGTATCGGAGCAATGGACACTCGAATCGGGATGCGAGAGGGAATACCTCACCGAGGCTCACCAGATTGGAACAACATGTCCTTTGTTGAAGATGGTATTGATTTAGATGAAATCGACCTTGTTCCAGCAAATCATCCTAACGAACGCTCTTGCCAAAACATTGGTGCAGCGAGCGGTTGTAAAGAAGTCCCAGTCTCCATTACTGACGATATGCAGATTATGATGTTCCTTGCCAATGGTGAATCAAACAACGTTCGCTTTGACCAATTACCAAACAGTGGAGACTCAAACTTTACGCTTTCCCTGAATGTGTCCAACATGTCATACGCGAATCTTGAATTAAATTTCCCGCTGAAACAAGGATTACGAATGGTCAATTATTCAATTCAGGACACAACCATTGAAACCGATGGCACCGTTACAGTCGTTGAAAACACGGCACTCAGCGCTCCTGAAGACATGTATCTTCCAGACGGTCGATTGCGTGTCAATCAAGTGGTCACCTACGAAGCATCTGAATATCCAATTCTGCGTGAATTATTTATTGACTTCACGACCATGGCACCTGAAACCAATGAAGTACCTGAATGGAGTTCGAATGCACCTGCTGATGGAACCGTCATTCCTATGCTTGATTCAATGGGCTCGAACAATCAGATGATTACCGTTGCTGGTGAGAAAACCGAAATGTGGGCAACTGATGACAGCGGATGGGGGCTTGATTGCACCTTTGCAGAAGCTGGTTGGTCCGCTTCTCTTGACGGCGACGGAAACATGATTGTATCCAACCAAAACTCGCAAGCGGCTTCTTCAGACGCAGAATGCTATGTTGTCGATCCATTCGGTGCTGTTTCAATCGATTCAAGAAACTGGACATTCGGCCATGTATTCACATCAACTGCAGTTCTCTCAACGGCTGGAGACAGTATTGAATTTACAATAACCCCAACTGGCCTGGTGAGTGAAATGTCTGTTTCCGCTCACTCACATCAAACCAATGCAATGGGGCAAATGCGTACTGCGACACTCGCTGCTGATGCATCAACGCTTTCATTACCACTTGAAGGATTATCTCCTGGGATGGTGATGGTCATGGGACAAGCTCAAAGTTCAACCATGCTTGACCTTGACTTTATGCTTAACTTTGGTATTGAAAAGGCAAGCCTTCCACCAGTAATCGCAGTGAACAAAAACCTCGATGGAATGAACGCTACATGGGATGCAAACGGCCTGAAGTTTTCACTCCAAGGAGATGTTCTTGACCCCGATGGTGAAGAGGTTACCCTTTCGTTGCAATTGTGTGGATACACAACCAACGACTTCCTTAGAGTCGGTAGCGGGTGGGAAATCGATGTCAACATCGTCACATGTTCAGCACAAAACCCTCCTGTGACCTCTTATGATATTGTATTGACCGCAACCGATGAATCAGGAACCGTCACGACATTTTCAGTATTTGTCCCCGATCCATACTCTGATGATTCAGGCGATGAGAGTGGTGGCAATGTTCAGGTTGTAGAAGAAGAAGGATTGCCTGCTCTGTCTCTGATGGCAACATTGAGCATTACTCTCCTTGGTGCGGCCTTTGCCAGCAGGACTCGCAGAGACTGAGGACTTGAACCGGCACCCTCAAAAGAAGCAGTTCGGCCCAACAAGCAGGTGAAGGTATGTTTACGGGTGTTATTCAATCAAAAAGCCATGAAGGAGGATTCTTAGTTTCTTTCGCAGGTTCTTCACCTGCTCTTGAATCAATTATCATCAATGCAGAATCCGGAATTTACATCGGTAAAGTCGATGCTGTCCTTGGAAATACCGACGCACCCCTTGCTCACGTCGCTCACATTGACCGAAAACTCGACCTTGACGCTTTGATTGGTATTGAAGTTGGAATTCGTGCAAAGAAACAACGAGAAGAGCGAGACAGAGGGTTTGACCGTGGACATCGAGATGACCGAAGAGGCAACGATCGTGGACGTCGTGACGACCGAAGAGGCAACGACCGAGGCT
>DAMU01000105.1:18414-18597 GCA_002499705.1 Euryarchaeota archaeon UBA91 | reverse complement strand
GCTTCGAGAGAAACGACCGTGGACGCCGAGATGACCGAAGTGGCGGTGATTGGGACTGTCCAAAGTGTAACAACTCAAACTTCGCATTCCGAACCGAATGCAATCGCTGTGGAGAACCACGTGGCTCTGGTGGTGGAAACAACCATCGACACCGCGATGACCGAAGAGGCAACGACCGAGGCT
>DAMU01000105.1:0-18062 GCA_002499705.1 Euryarchaeota archaeon UBA91 | reverse complement strand
GCTTCGAGAGAAACGACCGTGGACGGGGTGGAAACAATCGTCGAGGCAGTGGTGAAACATTCAATGACAATGATTGGGACTGTCCAAAGTGCAACAACTCAAACTTCGCATTCCGAACCGAATGCAATCGCTGTGGAGAACCCCGATCAGGTGGCGGTGGACGTGGCCCTCGCAGAGACGGCGGAGGAAGACCTCCTCGACGCGATGACCGTTCACGAACACCTCGACCAGAGAGCGGCGACAGACCGCCTCGCCGTGATGATGGTGGAAGACCACCTCGCCGTGATGGTCGCGATAGAAGAAACGAAGGCGGCAATGGGAATAGAGGTTCATACAGTCAAGAGAGACCGGAACGCAGACCAAGGGAGCCTCGAACTTTTAGAAAATCTCGTGGTAATGGTCCAGGCCATGCACACAACCGACCACCAAAACCTATTGGCAGGCGTCGAGAAGACGATTCTTGAGGGACAACAATGGGTGCCGAACATCACTACTTGAACGCCGTTGAAGCATACGATGAAGGTGATGCTGAGAAGGCATATGAAGAGGCTTACAAAGCAGTCCAAATCGATCCAGAACACGTCGATGCTTGGCAATTATGTGCAGAAACCTCGCTTCCACAGAAAGGTGAAAAACCAACAATGATGCAAGCAGCTAAATCTTTGGCTGCCGTTCGAAAAGTCATCACGATTGACCCAAATCGAACTGCCATGTGGATGCTTGGTGGACGACTTTTGACCGACGAATTAGGATTACTCAGTGAAGGTTTGCAATGGTGGCAAGACCTGCGAAACCACCTGCCAGACGAAGTTACGCCATTGGTTGAACAAGCATCCTTGCTTGCCGACATGGGGCACTATCTGGAAGCAAAATACCGACTGGACGCCATTATTGAAGACAATTTAGATGGTGGTCCAAGTCAAATCGCAAAAATTCATCAGTTACGCAATCAAGTTATTGCTGCGGCAAACCTTCAGCCTTCTGAGCACTTCAAGCCTTGGGAGAAACACCACAATGGTTGGGGTGCTATCGAACTCAAGATGGGTAAAGGGCCCGTATCGGAGAGTTTCCTTTTCCTCATTACCACCGTACCCGTACTCATGTTTGTGGTTTATTTCTCAAATCAATTTTCGGGGGAAGGATGGGGCGCTTTCTGCCTGACCAGTATTGTGATTTTCGGAACCGTATTGGTTGGAATGCGATTTGCAAAGAAAATGTTCCATAACATCAATCGACCAGCATTCAATTTACTTCGAGCTATGAATTTCGAGGCAAATACGGGTTATTGTGTGATTCACACCGATATTCGAACCTCACCGCTCTATATGTTCATCATGCAAAGGAAGCCAGAAGCATGGCAAGAAAGAATGCTCAAGATCATTGAATCGAATACATCTCTTCCAAAGAATTGGAAACCAAGTTTCCCTGACTTTGATGCCCACTTAGACGAAATTGGATTCATTGAAGAAGAAAATGAAGAGGGCTTTGAGCCGTTTGAAGAAGAGTGATCCTCTCAATCTTCGGACTCGTAATACGTGCTTAATGATGATGATGAAAGCCCTATGGTTACAACGAATGCCAAAGCAACCGATGCTTGAACCATCCAAATATTCTCCGCAGTGAACTCCCCTAAGAGGAGTGAGAGTGCCATTGCAAATGCCTCAAGTCCTGCAGTAATCGTTTGAACCCGTCCCATGTCCAATGATGGACTCTTCAGCCATAACCAGCTTCCAACGACATTTGTTCCAAGCAGAGCAGCACCTATTGTTCGTAACCAAGCAGTGTTGACTGCTTCGGCTTTGAGTAGATCACAAAATAAGTCGGGGGCTGCAAGAAGGAATACACCATATCCAAGAGAAGCCCAAAGATTCACCTGCATTGTTGGGCGTGCGAGGGTATCAAGATTCATGATTGAATTACGGGAGTTCATCACATAATTCTTTCCAAAATATTTGACTTCTCTCTTACAATCGATCTTGCTTTCGCTCAATTAACTCATTCATTCCACGATACTGGGGGGGTTAATGGAATCTAATTTTGTATTGTTCAAGCATTGAGTGTTGAGAATCTACATGAATACCCATCATCGTTATTCATCGGGAATTTTTTGTTCTAGGTTGGCCAAGAAATGGGATTCAAGATGTTGTACTCGCTTCTCATCTAGGCCCAACGTTTTGGCTTGAAGGTTCAGCATTTTTCGTTCATCAGTGGTAACTATTCCATCATCCATGGCTATAGAAAAGGCTTCGAGATAAGCCTCTTCGATTCCAGTATGTGCTTCTGGCATAACGGAAATCGATATCCTGGAGAAAGCAGCGAAAATCGGCTTTCGGAGTATGATAAAGGGAATACCGATCAAGACTCCACCAAGCCATCCAACGCCAGCAGCATTCTCCATCAATTCGGTCGCTAATAGAAACAATACTCCACCTAAACCTGCAAACAGTGCGGTCGTGAATGTCTTTCGCAACCGCTCATCAATCCCAAGTACCTCGTGCTTCATGACTGCATATGAAAACACGAATCCTTCAAACAGAGCTGCAAGGACTAAGCTCACTGAGATAAGTGGAGTAACGACACCGATTAGTATCCCCCATGTCGGAATGTTGTCATAATTGAAAGCAGTATCATTGAACCAAGATAATTCCGGGCCTGATTCCATTGGTAGTAATGATAAGAAAATGACTAACGCGAAGAGTGATAAAAATTGAAATACAGTTTTCCCGATGAAACCTAAACGAATCGCCCAGATTTCATTTTTCTGTGATGTCGAACCGTTTTTGGAAATTTCTTTGGTTGTGAACGTGATTGCCAGAGTTGTAATGATTGCAGCAATCAATGGAATAAAGAAGATAATTGTCGCATATGGTCCAATTAGGGTTGTTGTCCACATTAAGGGAAATTGAGCGGATAAGCTTTCGTCACAATGGGGAGTGTATGTGAGAGATTCTCCTGAAGATGTACCTCCAACGCCATCTCCAACTCCTTCGCAATATATCCAAAGACTTTCACCCAGAGCCTCATGAAATCCTCCGTACGACATGGAACCAATGAAAAGTATCGAGAAGGAGATTAATGGAATGAAGATTTGAGCACGATAGTTGTAAGATTTGACGACCCACTTAGAGAAACGACTTTCGATATAGAAAAAGGGAGCACTTAGATACAGGAAAAACAGCATAATTCCTGTAGTGTAAAATATTATTCTTATGACATAAAGTGACTGTATTTGTTCAAGTGTATATGGATAGGCGTAAAAAATCGAAACTGCAATACAACGGATTGATTCGGTAAAAAGCATCATGCCAATAAATCGATTTTTGGGATTCTTAGAGTCAGCACGGTAAATCAAGAATGTTAGGAAGAGAAGGGCAAATCCACTGAGTATTGTGAAAAAGGACATCAGGGTCCAAAAACCAAATGGCTGACCTGCCATAATATCGATATTGGTGAATATTCGCCAATAATACGAGAACAATGGCCCTACTTCACTCACGAATTTCCGTCAATAGGCACGCTTTATCATTTCATCGCCAGCATGTGATGAATTCGGCTGAATATCTAAGTTTACTACAGACTATCATAGATACGCTCGCTAAATGAACAACGATTCAATCTTGCTTTCGCTCAATTATCTGTCTTCACAACCAAAGTTGGGAAGTTCACTGTTGGCTCTGAGCATACTGTAACGCATACTGCTGGGCGTAGGCCGCTGCAGTTTGCGGATCGTATCCTTGTGCTGTGAATTGCTGGTAATATTGCTGGTAAACCGCATCGTCCATCGCTGGAGCTGCGGCGGCTGGAGCTGCGGCGGCTGGAGCTGCGGCAGCGGCTTGAGAGGCATATTGCTGAGCGTATGCTCGTGCTGTCTCTTCTGGGTAGCCTTGAGCAATCAATTGCTGGACATATTGTTCAGTTTGGTCAATGACTCCACCGAATCCGGATGCGCCTACAGAGAAGTCTTGTGTATCGTCTTCTGAACCTCGGCGGATGAACACGAGAGTCAGTATGAGAATAACGACAAGACCGACTACAGCAAGCGCTGGAACAAGCATTCCATCAAGGGAACCTTGTGTCCCGTCATCTCCAATATCGGATTGAGGGGCTTGCCATTCTCCGTCGACAAAGGTCCAGGCTCCGGACCATTGGCATTCACCATCTGCATCAAGAACAAATTCTCCACCAGCAGCTTCTGCTTCAAGATCTGCTTCAAGGCCTTGACATGCAGGCAATGAGATCAAGATTTCTTTGTAAGTAATGAAACGCTCATTCGGTGCTTCACCTTCATACCACTTGATGTAGAGGATCTGTGTAACTGACTTGTTGGTATACATGCCTTCAAGGGTCAAGCTGAGAGCAAAGGTGTCGAGGTCTCCAAGAGCGTTGGACTTGGTCCATTCACCATCTTGTTCCATATTGAACTTGTCAATTGCACTTGCATTGAAACTGTCAGGCATCAAAGAGACTTCCACAAAGACGTCCTTTTGGCCTTGTTCTGCACCTGAGAGAACACTTCCACTGATGGTGATAGTATCGGTGTCTATCTTACAGTCTGAAGCAGTAGGACACTGACCTCCTAAGGTGTAGTCAATCGAAATATCTGGCTCTTGATCGCCAAATCCATCCGGAACGACATCGAAATACATTCGATGCTTTTCCGAGAATTTGTCAGCTCCATCAAACACGACCAGTTCGACACGAATTTGTGTGGTTGAAGAACCACTGTCATCAACGGTCTGGTTACGGAATGTGTAAGCAAACAAGCCATCACTGGCAGCAGTTTGGGTAAACGAATGACCTTCGATATCGAAGTCATCATCGCCGTATGGCGCATCGAACAGAACCTTCCATTCATAGCGCTCAATACCATTTCCTTCAAGGGCATCTTCATCAGAAGAATTACCAGCATCGAGGAAAATTGTCACTTCACCATCTGCATCGAGAATAATTCGGTGAACGTCCCATTCTTTCGATTGGATAGTGTTGGTTCCAATGAATTCAACTTGGTCAGCATACTCATCACGCATGTCAATTTCAGCATCGGCCGTTGGGCGGAATGCGTCAGCATAGACATCGTTGGTCTCAACGGTGACTGTAATGACTCGAGAGTGGCCTGCAGCATCGTGAAGCAAGAGCGTCACGTGCCATTGTTCACCTTGAGCACAGCCAGTAGCTGATGAAAGATCAACCTTACAGAAAGTCATCACCGGATTGGTTGTATCAGTATGGTCAGTTCCGCTGGCCATGGTTGCTCCAGTCCAGGAAGTTGGTCCATCGATAATCCAGTCGGTGTCAAGCGTCTCAGTTGTATCGGTCACGAAGGAGAAGGTCAATTCAGCGTCGCTCTTGATGTAATGGTCGACGTAACCGCCTGTGCTCGGGTCGTTATCTGGGATAACGCCGTTGATTTGCAAATCCAAGCCGTTGCCGAGAATACCAAATCCAGATGGATAAGGTGTCACTTGGTAACTGAGCATGTTTCCAAGCAGAGGCAATGTGGTGCTGTCAGCACGTTCTGAGTGGGTCGAAACGTCAATCGTCGAAATAATCATTCCACCGGATTGGTAACTGCAAACACCAAGAATCGTGTCTTTCTGTTCTGCAGCAGTTCCGTCTTGACGAATGATTCGTTGGAAAGTTCCATCTTTCTTTGATTCACTGTATCCACCACAACGTTCTGGAACATTGTTGGCACTTTGTGAATTGGTATCCAAAATCGCAGTCGCCACAGTCGAAGATGCGTCAAAGCCTTGGAAAGCAGCCAAATCTACATTGTCCATCAATGGATGATATGGGTCTGCAAAATTGGTCTCAGCATAGGTAATCGGTGCGTCATCCAAGTTTCTGCTTGCAATGTTCAATCCAAATGGTAGACGTCCAGAGAGGCCTTGACCAAGTCCGTAGATTTGGCTACCTTGAGGACCAAGGTGGGCTTGCACTGTTCCACCGGCGAACATGAATCCTTCCAGAGTATTCTTATTGGCGGTTGAACCTAATTTTTGGTAATATCCACGGCCACCGTTTTCGATATCCTTAGCAGCAATATCGGTTTGCCAAGGCAAGACAATCTTGTCGTAATGGGTAAACCAACCGCTGAGGAAGTAAGTATCCCAGTCGTTGATATCAAACTGTGTGTATGACATTCCCAAGAGGTCGAGGTCTTGCTTAATTGCAGTGGTTCGAGGAGATGTGTCTGAAAGAATCGCTACATCAACATGGTCTGCAAAGGTTGCATGGAAGTATCGAACGTTTCCAGACGGGTTTCCGTTTGCAAGTTCTGAATCAAAACTAATATTGTATTCATGGCCATCCATCCAGCCGTTCCATGGCGTGAAGGTGATGTCAATGAGTTGGTGCGATTCCAAAGATTGAGCAGGGCCTGCAGTAGTTGAGTGAGCAACTGAACCAGTCGTCATATCGTAGATGTTCATGTTAAACACATAATCACCAGCAAGAACTCCATTGGTAGCCTTAACAGTCCAATCATGAGTGAGTGCGCTGTCAATAGGCATGACACACTCCAATGTTTGGTCGTTCAAACAATTGAGAGTGTTTGGCTTACCAAGAGTAATATCAACTGATTCGACGTTGAAGATAACGGTCTCTCTGTTGTTGGAAACCGATAGTTCATTGTCGTTAAACCACGGCTTTCCAACCGTAGTGTTGTCGAAGATTGTTTCAACTTCAATTTTGTAAACTCCCGCAAAGAACTCGTGACTTGCGACAAAGTCGGATGATGATTGTTCAGCATCGACATTGGTTCGAGAAATGGTGTATGCATTGTCTTCAACGAAGGTAAATTCTTGCAGCGTGATGTTGTTGAACGCAACACCCTTGAAACCGTCATTAACACCGTTTCTTCCGTCGTCATCGGATTGGAATTCAAAGTTAATGTCAACAGTTGATCCTGAAAGCGATGTGCATTCAAAGTCCCAGTTTGCAGAGTTCGCATCAGAGGTGTTAAGCACATACAAATGAGTCAAGTCAATGCTTGTTGTTGCAACAAGATCGTTAGTATTGAAGAAGACATTGTAGTTTCCAGCAGAACCATCGGTGGATGCATCATCGCCAATATAGGAGATTTCAGCAAAGTCGATTGGTTCAGAAGCATTGACGATGTTGTCGCCGTTTTCATCTTCTTGGCAAGTACCGTCTTCGTTGTAATCGTTCCATTGTCCCATAACAACGCTGCTGTAAGTTGCACCGTCACGAAGGATATCAAGGGTCATTGCAGCGTAATCATTGACGTCAACAATGCTGGTTCCGTCAGAGTCAATTCCGTAGAAAGTGTCAGCATAGTATTCGAAGTTGAGTGAAACGAAGTCACCGCTCATCGAAGTCAAATCCACATCTGGTATGGTAAGTGTCTCGTTTGCCCAAGCATCGCCGTAGCCGTTTGAACCGGTGTCACACGGATGGCCGAACCAATACGCATAGTTGTTGAAAATCTTGTCTTGGCACGAAGCTTCGTTGTAGAGAGCCCCTTGTGGGTTTTGGCTTTCCTCGTATCGGTAACCGTCCGTACCTCCTTCAAACGTTTCTTCACACAATGCACTTGGAGTTCCGCAATAGATGTCGGATGGCGTTGCTGAGAAAACAGAGGCTTTGATATCAAAGTCGACCGCAGTATTGCCCCAGTTATTGGTTGCAACTTCAATGTCAAAGACACCTTCAGCATACAATCCTCCAGGATTGAAATACTCAAGACTCTCAACCATTGGGTCGTAAAGATTCAGTGGAGTGATGTAACCAACAATCTCGTCATTTTGAGATTGCTCGTCCCACGAATTACCGCTCAGTGTAGCAGAAATTCTGTATGTCGTGTCGTTCAACAGGTCTGCTGTAATTGAAGAAGTATATTCTTCACCAGGACCAAGGTTGTTGAGCGGGACATTTGCTTGTTGAACTTGCGGGTTTGGCTCGAAAGCCGTGGTTTGCTTCCAAATAGTCAAATTGTCAACTGCATATCCGTCTCGGCCTGACCATCGACTTTCGTTATCATCGGAAATGGAACCTTCGAATCCAGTTCGTAGACGGAATCGGATATCGATTGTTTCTCCAGCCCATGGACTGAGGTCAAACGCGCCTATGCCCTCTTCAGTGAAGTTATTCCAACCGTAGTTGGTTCCGAATGAGTAAACACCGTAGTAGTAGATTCCTTCAGGTGAACCGCCAATGGCTTGCTTATACATACGGTCCATGTCAAATCCGCCCCACATCGATTCACCAGATGCGCATGCACCTGCGATTTGAGCGCTTTGAGGACACGAGATAGTTGACCATCCATTCTCAACACTGCCGATTTCAATCATTGCAATGTCGTCCCAAACGTCTCCAGCGAGGTAGTTACCGGATGTGTCGAGGCTTCCCAATACACCATGTCCGAGGTGTTGGAATAATTCGAGGCTCATGAAAGCTCGATCGGAACCTGTCAAGTCAACATCTTCCAAAACCATAGCATCGTCCCAGTTACGTCCGTATCCGGACCATGTATCTCCAGAAGAGTTGGTTTTGTATTCACCAGCCCACATGAAATCGGTCGGATTGATGTAATTCGCTGAAACATTTGGACCATTGTTTCCATCAGTTGCACCGACGGAGTGATTGGTTTCTTCGTGCCAATATGTGGATTGGTCAACGTATTCTTCAAACGCCCAAGTACATCCGCTGCATGCGGCCTTGTTCTCTGGAGCATCCCAATCCATCTCGTAGACAGTTGTATTGGAAGAGTTTAATTGATCGACGACCTTCAATTCAACATCGAGTGTTGCCTGTTGGCCATTGAGAATGTCCATACCAGTATTTGTGACGGTGACATTGATGTCACGAGTTCCTTCACCGACAATTCCGTAGAATTTGTCGACTGGAGATATTTCTATCGAAGAGACAGACAAATCTTTACTGTCCATTTCGATGACCGAAACCGTGTCGTATTGACCTTCCCAACCGAAGTTGTCTCTCCATGAAGTGAAACGCCAATTTGCATGACCGACAACCAAATCATCAGCAGAGTTACTTGCACCTGCAAGTTGTCCAACTGCGACAACATTCGGTCGTCGACCTGCTGCATAGGAAAGTGGACCCAAATGGCCACCGTTTCCGTCTGAGAGGGTTACCTGAACGGTTGTTGGGAAATTAAGGTAGAAAGAAGAAGTTGAACCACCTGCTGAGTCTGTTGTGTTTTGTTGGTAAGCAATGGTCGGATTTATGAAATCCGGTTCTTGGTCACCGTTCAAATCGGTAACTGCGACTTGCCAAGAGATGTATGGCCCAAAGTAAGCAAGTGTAGGTGAACTCCAAGTTCCAACTGCAGAAGACGTAACGTAAGTGACGTTTTCGAGGTTTGCATCATTCAGCACCATAACATCGATTACGCCATCTTCGTCCATGTCTCCGATATCGAAATTCTGTGAAGTGACAGTGTTCATGTTAATGACATGAGAGTTTGGTGGAGGGCTGGTTGCGCTGAACGTGTATGTTGCAGGGTAAGTGTTCGTCAAACAACTGAATTCGATAATCGTCATGTTGTCATCGTTACCTGGGTTGGTAACTTGGCCCGTGCTGTAATCTACACCTTCGTTGCGTTGTAGCCATATGTCATCATCAGTACAGGTTCCTGAAAGCCCACCGGTTTCAGTCTCTCCCCAATCTCCGACTTCCATATTGGTGTAGGAGTTTTGTTGAGAAGAACCGAGAGAGGTAATGATTCCTTGAGTTCCGCTGTTAATCGGTCCACGGTAAGTAACAACACGCTGTGTTGTGATGTCAGCCATCAAATCAAGAATGTAAACATCGTCGTTTCCGTCTTGGTTCGCGTCGCCCACTGCAAGGTCCCAAGCCCAGAAGTGAGTGAATCGAGCACCAATGCTCCACGTTTGTTCATTACATCCACCGTTTTCAATGATGGTGACGTTACCAGGTTCACCTGCTGGTGCTCCGTTATCGTCAGTCTTGAATGGATTGTTTCTTTGGAAAATCACGATGTCAATAGCAGAGTCGCCGGTGAATTCTCCGACTTCAATAAATTGAACATTTGAAAATTCATCCCATTCGGCGTTTCGGCTTGTGTTCTTCGAAACCCAAACATCTTGTCGCTCGCTGAAGTCGCCGTTACCATCGTTCCAAAGAATCGAAATGGTGTGGGTGCCGTCAGTAGCCATAGCTAAATCATTGTGACCATCACAATTGAAATCGCCGATAGCAACATCATGCGGGTCACGGTTCGTGGTATACGAACGAGCCATAGAAGCACTTGCTGTGGCAGCAATTGCAGCGGTGGTCGAAAGTAACATCAGCATGACAAGGAACATGCTTAGGGCGCGGCTCTTGAGGTGGTGGTTCTTGGGAATCATCAACATCACTAATCTTCCCCAATCTCTGTTGCACTTTAATTGCTTTGCTTTCAGGTTCTCTAACCGTTGCTGCAAAAAGCCATGCAGTGGCCCGATTACAAGTCAATTTTTAAGAATGGAAGCATTTCGCTTCTTGCTGCACAAAAAAGGAAATTTTTTGCTTAGAATTTTCCGGCTAACCATCGTGGAGAAGGACCCCATCCAGTAGCATCTCCACCGTGTACTTTGACGAGTTTACCAGCAGAGAAAAGAGATTCAAGCCAGACCAAAAGTTTGGTTCCTTCTCTACCACCTAATCGCTTACTTGCAATTTCTTCAATATCTTCTGTCTTGAGAGCAGTAATGCCGTATTCACGAACAACCAAATGCAATAATTCCCTCAGCCATGCTTCTGCCATTGGGTCAACACTCATTGCACCTTGAACTGGCTGCGGAGGGTCCATTTCCTCTAATGTTGCCATCAGTTCAATCGGGTCTGGGCGAATCGGATCTTCTAAGCCGAGTAATTCAAGCTCTTCAGCAAGGTTCAGTTGACCGATAGGGCGTCGAACAACTGGGATTCGTGAAGGGTCAGGTGTTGGACCCATGTCAAGTGGTTTTTGACTCAGAGGCACATCGCTGTTTTCGTCGAATTCCTCATCTTCATCCGGTATGTGGATTCCTGAAGTATTTGTTGCCCTTACTTCGACGGCGATGGGCATTGTCCAACCTACACCTTCTAATCCAAGTTCGGCGATGTGTTGTTTGACCCAAGAAGCTTCACCTTCCAGAAGAACTTGAACATCATGTTCGTCCGAACGAAATCGGTAACGAACTTGCCCACGTAGTTCAGCCATCAGTCTCAGTCCATTGTGCAGTGTGTAATCAACTTAGTGATAGGGAAATTCTCTGTTATTCTGATTTTGCAAGTTGTCGCAAAACAGTATGAAGAATACCTCCGTTGCGATAATAATCAACTTCAACCGGAGTATCGAGGCGGACTTGAGTTTTGAACGAAGAAGTTGTGCCGTTCGAATGTGTTGCAGTTACATCTAAGATCTCGAGAGGTTGAACTTCATCAGTCACTGGTATCGAAAACGATTCAGTACCATCAAGGCCAAGAGATTCGTGTGACTCACCTTCGACAAAAGTAAGAGGTAAAACGCCCATCCCTACAAGATTTGAACGATGAATACGTTCAAATGAAGTCGCAATAACTGCCTCCACACCGAGAAGATAGGTGCCTTTCGCAGCCCAATCTCGTGATGAACCGGTCCCATACTGGCTTCCGGCAAGAACGACTTTAGCACCCTCGTAGGATTGAGCAGCATCGTAAACAGAAACAACTTCACCGGTCTTGAAATCTAAAGCGAATCCTCCCTCAGTGCCTGGTGCCATTTGATTACGAATACGGACATTGGCAAAAGTACCTCGCATCATAATTTCATGATTACCTCTTCTGCTCCCGAATGAATTGAAATCGTTCCGGTCAATGTTGCGCTCAGTAAGCCATTTACCGGCGGGCCCATCTGCAGGGAAAGCTCCCGCTGGAGAGATGTGATCGGTTGTAATTGAATCACCTAACTTCAACAACACACGAGCGTTATCAATACTTGAGATTGGTTGAGGTTCTGGCGATAGACCCGAGAAGAATGTCGGTAATCGAATGTAAGTAGAATCACTGTGCCACGGGTAAAGGGGGCTTGGCTCAGAGGGGATGCTGTCCCAGCGAGGTTCATTCATTGCATCTGCATAGCGTTGCCTGAACATATCCGGAGTAATCACAGTCAGAGCCTCAGCCAATTGCTCATCACTCGGCCAAATATCACTCAGCATGACGGGAGTACCATCGTGAGAAATACCGAGTGGTTCAGTGGTTAAATCCACTTCCAATGAACCGGCTAAGGCATAGGCGACAACGAGTGGCGGACTGGCAAGATAAGACGCTTTCACCTTACCGTGAACTCGCCCTTCAAAATTACGATTACCAGAAATTACCGAACCTACGATGAGTCCTTCCTCATCAATTGCAGCCTCGATTTCTTCAGGGATAGGGCCGGAGTTCCCGATACACGTCGTGCATCCATAACCAACAACATTGAAGCCGAGTGCATTCAAATCTTCTTGCAGACCAGATGCTTCGTAATATTCGGTTACAACTCGACTGCCCGGGGCAAGCGAGGTTTTGACCCAAGGTTTGACTTCCAATCCATGGGCTCGCGCATTACGTGCAAGAAGTCCTGCTGCAAGCATGACATCTGGATTCGAAGTATTTGTACACGATGTAATCGCAGCGATGACAACATCGCCGTGGTTGAGGTCAAATTTATGCCCATTTCTCTCAGCTAGTGCGCTGTTGGAAAGTTGTTCAGTCGAGAGACCGTGCCCATGATGTCCAAGTTCGTGAGTAAGTGATTGCTCAAAATGGTGTTTCATATTCGACAAATCGACCCGGTCTTGAGGACGTTTTGGACCTGCAAGAGCGGGTTGAACAGTTGAGAGGTCAAGTTCTAAGATGTCGGTGTAAGATTTCTCTGCATCCTCTGAGGAATACCAAAGGCCTTGAGCACGAGAATAGGCTTCAACTCCGGCAATAGCATCATCATCTCGACCGGTTAATCGCATATACTCAAGCGTGCGCTCATCTACGGGGAAGAATCCACATGTAGCACCGTATTCAGGAGCCATATTGGCAATAGTTGCTCGGTCTGCCAATGAAAGGGCAACCATTCCTGGCCCGAAGAACTCGACAAACTTGCCCACAACACCGTGCTCTCGAAGGATTTCGACAATTCTTAACGTCATATCTGTAGCAGTGACGCTAGGATTGAGTGCGCCAATAAGTCGCATTCCAACCACATCTGGCGCAAGCATGTAAATCGGTTGTCCGAGCATAACTGCTTCAGCCTCTATACCACCTACTCCCCAGCCAAGAACTCCAAGACCGTTGATCATGGTGGTGTGAGAATCTGTTCCGACCAACGTATCTGCAAGCCAAATGCCATTTTCTTGACGAGCAACACTCGCAAGATATTCCAAATTCACTTGATGTACAATTCCTCGAGAAGGTGGGACTGCTTGGAAGTTATCAAGCGATTGTTGACCCCACTTGAGGAATGTGTAGCGTTCCATATTTCGGTGATATTCTATATCGAGATTGAGTTGAAGTGCATCGCTGTTCGCACCATCAATGTCAACTTGGACCGAATGGTCGATGACCAAATCTACAGGAACCTGAGGATTGACTTTTTCAGGGTCTCCGCCCATTTCGACCATCGCATCACGAAGGGCGGCTAAATCGACAACCGCAGGTACACCGGTGAAATCTTGTAAAATTACACGTGAAGGACGGAATGGAATTTCACCACGCTCACCGCTTGGCGTCCATCCAGCGATGTTTCGAATATCTTCGTCACGAATTAAGAAACCGTCGTGACCCCGTAATGCACCCTCGAGGAGAATACGAATAGAATAAGGCAATGAAGACGTGTCAATGCCGTTTTCATCTAGTCCATCAAGAGCAAAATAGTCGCCACCTACTGAGAGACTGCGCCGCGCATTGTATGGGTCGAGTGGCGTCATGTTTCAAGCCATTCGGCCATCATCTATGAACAAAACCCTTGACAACTGCTGAGATTGTTTCGGGAATATGGCCTAACTCACCAGAATTGATACCATGGTTCGGAGGCATCACCGTTGAATGTAGCACTGGAAAGTCTTACCTCATCGACAGGATCGCTGCCGGAGGTTTCGACTGCATCGATTTTATCGACAACGTCTTGTCCGCTGATAACTTGCCCGAAGACCGTATGTACTCCATCAAGGTGACTCGGTGTTGAATCAGGTGAGACAATGAAAAACTGTGAACCTCCTGTATGTGCAGCACTGGTTTTCGCCATAGAGAGCGCATAGGGCTGATGGACAAGACCGTTGTCGGCCTCATCTGGTAAAGTCCAGTCCGCTGTTGCACAGTCCGCTGAAGAAGACATAGCTTGTCCGTTACAATACCCTGACCAAACAACAGCATGCCCGCCGGTTCCGTCAAAATTTGTGAAATCTCCTCCTTGAAGCATAAATCCTTGAATAATCCGATGATAAATCGTGTTGTCAAAATAACCCTCATTGACAAGTGCTTTGAAATTTTCAACATGAAGAGGCGCATCATCAGGATACAATTCAATGGTAATAGTACCCGTCTCTTGAACTCCATTTGGATTGGTCCAACTCATCTCAAAAATTACTTCATTACCATATGATTTTGGTTGAGCTAGTATTCCTAAACCTGCCAAAATAAGAATAAGGCTGGCTACAAAGGCAAACATTCCAGCGACAGTTGGCGTACCGTCGTTCATCAGACGAGGAATGACGCTCTCGCTGATTCGCTTGTCTTGCATTTCATTGAGAATCTCGTTGTAAGCGTTGTTCGATTTCTTATCTTTCGGATTCATTTTCACTGAATCTCGAAGTAAACCTGCTGCTTTACGATATTCGGATTTTGAATTCGTGCGTTGGGCAATTTTATGGGTTGCTTCACCAGCAAGACGCAAGGTCGTTGGATGGGTGCCGTCTGCATCAACCTCGCGAAGAACCAGTAAGGCGCCTTCCGGCTTTCCTTTTGCGATCGATTTCTCCGCTTTATTCCAAGCGCTCTTTCGGACCTCTTCTGTGTCAAAAGGGCTTTTTTTCTGAACTTTCTCGGTATCTAAAACGATTTTGGAAGGCTTGTCAGCAGTATCCGCCATATCCATCCCAAAGGGGGTGAGGTTTTGAGTATCACGGCAAAAAAGAAACACTCATTTGAAGTAGATTGAACGAAAAAACGCGGTGAATTTGCCAACCGTTGCATCAACATGTTCAAAGAGTGTATGTGAAACCCGACGCTAAGAGACGCAGAGTCGAATGACAGATTATGCACTCGGGGGACAAAACACAATGGAAACCATTGCCAACGACTTCACCATCAATATCGCTACCGCAAACGGAACAGGTTCGCAATCTGCGAACCTTATTCTCCTCCAGTCTCTGTTTGAGATGGGAGTTCCAGTCAGCGGAAAAAACATGTTTCCGTCAAACATTTCAGGGCTCCCAACATGGTATATTGTTCGACTCTCCGACCACGGCTATCAAGCGCCTGGTAATCGCACTCACATCCAGGTCCTCGTAAATCCAGCCACTTGGCATGAGGACTTAGAAAGTCTTGAACCCGGTTCAGTTGTCATTTGGAACGAGAACGCGAAGATGGAAATGACGCGAGATGATGTCGTATCCTACCCAATTCCAATGTCAGCATTAGCGCGAAAAATCAATCCGAAAATCGCCAAATTGGTGACCAATATCATCTATGTCGGCGTACTTGCTGAACTTCTTGGAATCGACCAAGATGAACTTGAAGCAGCAGTTGCAAAGCAATTCAAAGGAAAAGCAACTGCAGTTGAACTCAACATTACTGCTCTTGGACTTGGGCGTGACTACTTCAAAGAAAACCTCACAAAAAGCGACCCTTATGTTGTTGAAAAGCGAACCATCGAAAAGCCACAATTTTTCATTGAAGGAAATGAAGCGGCCGCTCTTGGTTGCCTTTATGGTGGCGTACAAATGCTTGCATGGTATCCAATCACACCTTCTTCATCTCTGGCAGAAGGTATCATCAATTACATCCCGCAACTCCGTACTGATGATGATGGTAAGGTAAACTGTGCAGTCATACAAGCAGAAGATGAACTCGCAGCAGCAGGCATGGTCTTGGGCGCTGGCTGGGCAGGCGGACGCGGTATGACGGCAACCTCAGGACCTGGTATTTCTCTCATGCAGGAATTTATCGGACTCGGTTATTTTGCTGAAATACCATCCGTCTTTTGGGATGTTGTTCGTGTCGGACCTTCTACGGGTTTGCCTACTCGAACCCAGCAATCCGACATTACCATGTTGTATGAGGGAAGCCATGGAGATACGCAACACATCGTAATAATCCCCGGGACCGTTGAAGAATGCTTTGAATTTGGCTGGCGAACCTTTGACTACGCTGAAAGATTCCAAACCCCAATCTTCGTCATGAGCGATCTTGATTTAGGAATGAACCGATGGGCATGTGATGGATTTGAATATCCTGACCAAGACATGGACCGAGGAAAAGTTGTTCGTGACCGAGACGTATTTGAGGCATTCGAAGAATTTGGACGCTATCTGGATGTCGATGGTGATGGAATCCCATATCGTACTCTACCTGGCTCCGGCATGGACCCCATCCTTTACCGGGGAACTGGACACAATACGAAAGGTGTGTACTCTGAAAAGCCGCATGATTATTACGAACTTATGCAGCGCTTGAGAAAGAAAATCGATGGTGCTCGAGACGAGCTGCCAGCCCCAATTCTCCGAGAAGAAGAAGAGTGCGAAATCGGCATTATTTACCTCGGTAGTATGGAAAATACAATTCAAGAAATTGATGATATCCTTGAAAATACTGGTATTAAAGTCAGTCAATGCAGAGTTCGTGCTTTACCAATGCACAGTGAGGTTGAAAATTTCATTCGCCGACATGAAATGACCATTGTTCTCGAAATTAATCGGGACGGACAGTTGTATGGCATTCTGCGAAAGGAATTGCCGAACGATTTGATTGCCAAAGTTCGTTCTGTTGCTTACAGTGACGGAGTGCCTCCTCGAGCAGGCATTTACGCAGAACGAATTCTTGAAACTCTGAAGGAGGAAGGACAATGAGCGAAAAACCGAAGCGGCCTGCACGAGCGATTAAACTCAATATGCTTGATGAACCGAAGGACAGTTACACTGGAGGAAAATCCTCGCTTTGTCCTGGTTGCGGTCACGATCAAATCTCTAACGTCATCGTTACTGCGGCCTGGGAGAATGGAATCGAGCCGCATCGAGTCGCGAAAATGTCAGGTATTGGATGTTCCTCGAAAACTCCAGCATACTACCTCGGTAAATCCCACGGTTTCAATACCGTTCACGGCCGAATGCCTTCGGTAACAACCGGTGCTTATGCGATCAACAAAGATTTACTCTACATTGGCGTTTCAGGTGACGGTGATTCTGCTTCAATTGGAATTGGACAACTTATTCACGCCATTCGGCGAAACATGGACATGGTATACATAGTCGAAAACAATGGAGTTTACGGATTGACGAAGGGGCAATATTCTGCAACAGCAGATATCGGTTCCAAGAAGAAGAAAGGCGCACCGAATGAAACGCAGCCAATCGACTTGTGTGCTCTTGCCATTAATTTGGGCTGCTCGTTTGTGGCTCGCTCGTTCTCAGGTTCAAAGAAGCAACTGACTGCACTGCTCAAGGCTGCAATGTCCCACAAAGGGTTTGCCTTCATCGATGTTATCAGTCCATGTGTTACGTTCAACAATAACGATGAATCTATGCGGTCGTATGGATATGTCAAAGAAAATGAAATTACGCTTCACATGACCGATTATATCCCTCATTTCAACCCGGTTGAAGAAGTTGAAGTTCCAGAAGGTCACTACACAGATATTACACTTCACGACGGTTCAACAATTCGTTTGGAAACAATCTCTGCAGAACACGATCCTGGCAATGCAGTCGCAGCATTAACGGCACTACACCAGGCTGAGGCGGATAAGAAACACGTAACCGGACTTTTGTATTTTGACAGTTCAAAACCCTCTTTAGCAGAGGATATGGAACTGGTCGATACTCCACTTGTTGATGTCCCTGATGCCGTATTGAGGCCCAGTA
>DAMU01000038.1:826-4055 GCA_002499705.1 Euryarchaeota archaeon UBA91 | reverse complement strand
AGGACAATTGGACCTGAAATACGACCTGAAGAAATGGCAGAGTTCATCGCAGATGCGATTCTTCTACGCCCTTCATCATCAGCGTAGAGTATGCGGGCTTGGCTGCCTACGACCATTTCATTCTCCCCAGCACCGCGTATCCATCGAATATTATCGATCATTTGTTGTCGGATTTCGGGAGGAGACTGTCCAAGCATTTCTTCGAGAACCTCACAAGCGATATCATCTGTGACCTTCAAATCGTTCGAGTCTCCAGAACAACATACCCAACGGTACGGTCCAAAACCATAATCAAAACACATCGGCCCCATAATGTCTTCAACATAACTCGGATACTTGAATCGACCATTGTCAGCCATAATATCTGCTCCAGCACGACTTGCTTCAAGTAAAAACGCATTTCCGTAATCCCAAAAATACATCCCATTTTCAGACATCGAATTGATTGCACTGGCATGTCTTCGGAGAGTAGCGCGAACTTCATGAGCAAATTTTTCAGGATCGTCGGACAACATCGATGCAGCATCATCATAAGAATATCCAATGGGGAAATATCCACCTTGGAAAGGATTGTGAAGGCTGGTTTGGTCACTGCCTAAGTCCACTCGAATGCCACGTTCAACAAGCCTCTCCCACAACTCAACAATATTTCCAATGTATCCAACTGAAAGGGGCTTTTTTTGTTCTGCAGCAGAAACCATTTGATTTATTGCGTCATCAACATCCTCGCAAACAGTCGAAAGCCAGCCTTGCTGGTGACGTTTGTATGCTGCGTGAGCATTCGACTCGGCTACAATGCAGGATGCACCTGCAATTACTGCGGCTTTTGCTTGTGCACCAGACATCCCTCCAAGTCCAGATGTGACAAAAGTAACGCCACCCAACCCTTCATCACCGTTGAGTCCGAGATGTGCCCTTGCTGCATTGAGCAGGGTAATGGTCGTACCATGTACGATTCCTTGGGGGCCGATATACATGTATGAGCCAGCAGTCATTTGACCATACTGGGTGACGCCGAGAGCATTGAGGCGTTCATAATTATCTTGAGTTGATGCATTAGGAATCATCATTCCATTCGTTACGATTACCCGAGGTGAATCAGACGATGAAGGGAATAAGCCAAGAGGGTGGCCAGAATACATCACAAGTGTTTGTTCATCCGTCATTTTACACAGATAGGACATTACCAAACGATACTGCGCCCAATTTTGGAAGACCGAACCGTTTCCACCATAGGTTATCAGTTCGTGTGGGAATTGGGCAACAGCGGGATCAAGGTTGTTTTGAATCATCAACATAATCGAGGCTGCTTGCTGTGATTTCGCAGGGTATTGTTGTATGGGGTGTGCCTTCATCTCATATGCAGTAGGGCGATAACGCCACATAATTATGCGTCCAAAGGTATTGAGTTCTTGTAAAAACTCTCCCGCCAAAGATGCGTGTTGTTCCGTTGGAAAATAACGTAAAGCATTTCGTAAAGCCAATTGTTTTTCAGTAGTAGTCAATACTTGACGGCGGGGTGGAGCGTGGTCGACACTCTCGTCCCAATCAGGCATAGAAGGTATATTTTCAGGGATACCTTCGCCAATAAGCTTCAATCCTGAGACTGATGACTTATCCGCCATGATTGCCCCTTGCAGGCGACGCCCTTGAGTATTTTTATCGGGTGTTCTGCATACATCTTGTGTTTAAACAGCCGATGCGCGAGAGCCGGGCCGCCATAATGTGAAGATGAGACCAGATAGAATCATCAACAGAGCGAATGCTTGGAATCCATTTTCAAGTGATAAATATCCATTCTCGAGGAGATATCCTGCGGACGCGCTTGACAGCGAAAAGGCGAGCGACATGATAAGCATGTCAATTGAAAATACTCTGCCGCGAATTTCATCTTCAACCCACATTTGAGTCAAGATGGTAGACAGCACCCAATTTGCGCCACTTGCAGAATGGGCAAGCATAACCAATGCCACAGTTAGCCAGACGTTGATTCCGAGCGTGAATCCTACGAAGAAGTAAAAGAATCCAGAAATCATGACAAGCACCCCTACTAAGAGAGGCCATTTCTCCTCGTTTGTGAGGAATTTTCGAGCAAGAATAGGTCCTGTACCGGTTCCGATTCCTCGAGCGAAGAAAAACAGTCCGAACCCGAGCGCTACCCCAAAGCCGTCGACATCCGAACCTGCAACAACGAGGAATACGCCTGCTAAACCGCCACCGGCGATGTTCCATGATGCTTTGGCAAATACAATACGAAGAAGTCGGGTTTCCCTTGATATTCTGATCCACCCTTTGCGAATATTCGATACAGCGGTCGAAAATAATGAACCCTTGAAGTCTTTATCAAAAGTTTGTGGAATGGTCAAAGGAGCGATAATTATCGCACTAATAAGGAATGTAAACGAATCTATAATGAATGCAGCATCCGTGCCAAAATACTCTACAACAATGCCACCAATCATCGCTCCGAGACAAAGTGCTGTTGACCAGGATGCAGCATCCAAGGCATTTGCTGTCGATAAGTGCTCCTTTGAAACAAGATTTGGAAGTGCAGCCCTTTCAGCAGTTACGTAGGCTCCATGAAGTAACATCATTATGCCTGACAGACCAAGCATCCAAGGAATGTCCTCTGGCCCATCGACGGCAAGAAATCCAAGCGCTAAAAAGATCTGAAATATGTTTGACCATAACATGATTTTTTTGCGATCGTATCGGTCTGCAAGCAAACCGCTTATTGGCTGCAGAAGTGCAAAACACAACATGCGAACTGTGAATAATATGCCGAGCAGAAATTCAGATTCAGTGTATTTGAAGATGAGTAGGAACAATGCAATGGTATTGAACCATTCACCAAGCATAGAAATGACAGTGGCAGACCACAATCTTCGGTATTTTGAATTGGTCCGAATGAGTTCCCAATAACCGATATTTTTCATTCTTCTTCAGCTCCCTTCTGCTCGAAAGGTTGTGATTTAAGAGATACTTCAATCCATTTTGATGTTGGTGTATTCGAGATTCTTGCAGTTGAGTTGAGCGGTACTAAGGAGTTTGCTTCAGGGAAATATGTTGCTACATTTTGCCGAGGTATTTCATATGCGACAACAATCCAGTCCGTTGATGTTCTGACTTCACCATTAAAATGACTGGATATTGAAACAATCTGACGATTCTTCCAACCACGCTCAGCCATATCAAGTGCATTCATCAAAACTATTCTTCTGTTCCCACT
>DAMU01000038.1:0-409 GCA_002499705.1 Euryarchaeota archaeon UBA91 | reverse complement strand
GAATAGAGACATTTGGCAAATCATGGGTAGTGAATTGAGCCTTCCCCGAAGGAGTATCGAAACTCCTTGAGTCACGTGGAGGGTTAGGGAGTAGAAATCCATTCTCTTGGCGGACACGCGTATTATAATCGTGAAATCCGTTCAAAGAGAGTTCCATTAAATCTCGTATTGAATCATAATTATCACTGAGTTCAAGCCAATTCAGTGGCGAATCATCAAACAGGTGACTCGAGAGGTTCGAAACAATCCAGGGTTCACTCCTCAGGAATTGTGACGCAGGCTGAAGGCCACCACGAGATTGGTGAACAATACCCATGGAGTTTTCAACAGTGACAAATTGCTCCCCAGAGCGTTGCACGTCAATTTCAGTACGGCCAAGACAAGGCAATATGATTGCCTCATCCCCAGT
>DAMU01000059.1:2400-21981 GCA_002499705.1 Euryarchaeota archaeon UBA91 | reverse complement strand
AAATCTGCATGTGGAATGGCAGCGTTTGTGATGATGAAATTGCAGAACCGTCCTACACTGATGCGTCTGTTGACTTCTACGATGGTATACTGGAAGTCATTATCTATGACCAAGGTGACTTTGGATACGCACAGGTCTCTGTAATGGATATGCAATTCAATGAACTCTTCAATGCTACATTCAACTCTACTGTTTGGAATTATAATATGACTGCAAGCAATTATACCGACGCCCAATACCTCGTAATGGTTTCTCTTACCGACACTGACGGCATGAATATTTACACAATTATGGAGACCGTGGGGGATTATGACGAAGACCAGATGATGTTTGACTACTATGATAACAACAGCAACGGTTTGATTGAGTGGGAAGAATTCCTCAACACTCTTCAACAAGCAAACGAAGATATGGGCGTTGAGCCTCTGGAAAATGAGTCGATCACCATGTTTTACAACATCTTCTTGAGTGAAGATGCTGATGGAGATGGCGCACTGGACTTTGACGATTTTATGTCCTTCATGGCTGTATTGAATGGTTATGACAACTCAGTCATTTACGATAGCTGTCTTATTTCCTCTGATCCAAATGATAGTTATTACGAATGCTGGATGGAAGAATGGCTCGACGAAGATGGCGAACTCATGATGAGTGACGGTTATGAAATGGACGAGTGTGAAGAATTACCAGACTCTACTTGGAAATGTGAACGCCATGAGAACGACAATGGCGATGATTTCGAAAAGACGATGATGATGCTTGACTCCAACAGTGACGGAAGTATCAGTCTCTCCGAAGTATTGGTCTTATCATACGGAATGGATACGTTCTACACGAACCTTTTCAACCACAATGACTTCAACGATGATGGAATGCATAATCTCTCAGAGTTTGAATACTTCTACAACCATCTTCAATCCTTAGATAATGAAATCTGTGCTGATGTTAAAGAAGGTGACACACTGATGGAAGACGGATGGCTCATGGATGAGAATAACCAAGAAATCGATGTCATGGCGGGAGATTCTGCTGCCTTTGACGGAGAATACTGTTACAATGAACCAGTGAGTGCTGAAATGATGGTATTCATGGCCGATAGTGATGGTGACGGTGAAGTGAGTTTGACTGAATTAATGGAACTCATGGGCGGTGGAGAAC
This sequence comes from Euryarchaeota archaeon UBA91, assembly GCA_002499705.1. GTDB lineage: Archaea > Thermoplasmatota > Poseidoniia > Poseidoniales > Poseidoniaceae > MGIIa-L1. Next base: position 20,823 of record DAMU01000059.1, on the reverse strand, counting down.
CTGTTGATGAAATGAGTCAACAAATGGCTCAGTCGATCTTTGAGAGAGTAGACGGTGACCAATCATCTGGATTAAATGATGAAGAATTAGAAGAATTTTTCAACATCATGGACAGTGATGAGGAATTCCGACCATCTCCTGGTCAAATCATGACCATGTGGGATGCTGATGGAGATGGAAGCGTCTCCCTTGCTGAAGTCATCGCTTACCTGAATACCATGAACAGTCAAAATGGCGATGAAACGCTCTCTGACGTTGAAGAAGAATGGACCGGAATTGCGTTCATGATGAGCGATTCTGATGGAAATGAGCTTCTTGACGAAGACGAATTTACTCAATTTTATTACCAACTGATGGGTGATGATGACCATCACTCTGATGATGACCATTCTGACGACCACGGTGACCATGGAGATGGCATGGACCAATTCATTTGCTACGACATGGCTAACCACACGGTAATGATGCAATTCGATAATGAAAACGATTGCGTTGATGCTGGTTACATGTGGGCCAACATGAATGATCGACCTGGCCACGATGGTGGAGAAGATGGCAATGAAGGAGGTTTAGATATTCAATTCGAGTCCAACGATGTTTGGTTTGAACAATGGAACGATGAAACCATGGAATTGGTTATTGTTCAACTGGCCGTCATTGACAACCAAGAAGAGATTGCTCTCTTAGTAGCAATGGCTGACGCTGAATACGGAAACGACAACTCGATGCTCGATGAAAGAGAAGTTGAAATGTTGAAAGGATTGTATGCGCTCTCGCTCGACCCTGAAGACATGGCTGAAGGTTTGTCCCTTGATGGCGCAAACGGAACAACAGTTGATTTCTGGGTTGATGTTGATGGATTAATCGAAGGCGAAGACGTGGTCTTCATCCGTGTTGGATTTGTTATTGAGTTCCCAACATCTGCGTATGACAACTCCACCTCTCACACCTTCATTGTCGATAACAGCGATGATGGGCCTCGAGGTATTTGCCATGACATGAGCACACACACTGATACTGACCATGACAACCAAGCAGATTGTGAAGCTGCAGGACTTACGTGGATGGGAGATACCAACGATGACAATGAATGTAATTCGGAAGAAATGATTTGGATTCACAACTCGGAAACATGGAACCTCGATTCAACAACAGGATTTACCTTTGAAGAAACCAACAATGCGTGGTATGCTAACAACTGTGACCTTGATGCATATGACAGTCTAACCTTCACTTTGGTAAAGGTTGAAAATGCAACTCTTCCAACCCAAGAAGCTGACGACTGGACTTGGGAAGATGAAGAAATGAACATGTTCCCAGTTTGTGCTTGGAAGTATTCTGCAGACTTTGCAGACAACACTTCAGTTACTGAGGCGTGGATGGAACAAGCTCCTGAAAGCGGCAATTATGAACTCGTTCTCGTTGATGATGCAGCTTACGAAATCTTCGTATCTTGCTGGGACCCAGAAGGCGGAAAGATGATTGTTGACATCACCAGTGCAGTGGGTAACAGTTCAAACACAAGTATAGGAGTAGCAATGGGACATGTCTCTTTCAAACTCCCTGCAGGAACCAGTGGAAACGTGACATTTGACGTTGCATGGACCGATGGACACCACACTGAAAGTGGCACACTCACAGTTTATGCAACCGGTGATGGAGACCTTGACCTCTCTGAAGTTGACGTCGAAGATGCTACAGGCGTCTTGCCAGGATTTACTGCTGGATTGGGTGTTCTTGCAATGCTCGGTGCTGCAATGCTTGCTGGTCGTCGAAACAACGCTTGAAACAATTTCAGGTGAACAGTGGAGGAATCCACGGGTTAGGACGAAGTCATATCGTGACGAATCGAAAGAGGACTTTCGATACTGCGCTGAGCATGAGGACGATCATAAACGAACCGAGCGCCCAACGGGCCCACGGTCTTTCGGGTTTTTCGGCCGGCCAAGGGTCAATACCCAAGGCTTCTGCTTCACGAACAAGTGCTGCGAGTTCTTCCAACTCTTCTTCCACTGATTGTGCCGCCATGCATTATGGCAGCGAAAGGCGCTACATGATATTCACGCTTCACCAGCGGTGAACAAACAAAGCCTTGAAACCCAAAGCGTACAGCGAATTGTATGAGTGAGGTTCCCGACGGCGTCTCCTTGAGCTCATTCGAGCGTCGGCCACCTCGTCCTACTGCGACCATGACTATGACTCGAGATGGGCATGATGACGTTGAAGTCTTACTCGGCCTTCGTTCGGAAACCATGGCTGCATTCCCCGGTTACTGGGCTTTTCCTGGCGGTGGATTATCACGGGTTGACGATGCGGCTGTCGAGACTCTCGAAGGGTTTGAAGGTCCTGGAGCGAAGGCAACCGCTTGTATTCTACGTGAAATGAGTGAAGAATTAGGTCTTGCTCCATCTGAAAACGGACTTGTCAGTATTCCTCTTGATGCTCGTCAACAAATTATCGCTGATAAGCGCCAATATTTACCTCTCGCTCAAGCCGGAGAATTCCCGTATAATACGGATTCCTTACGGGTTTTGAGTCATCGCATCACTCCCCCTTTTGGACCAATACAATTCGACAATGCCTTCATGCATTTCCACGCAGGTTCTCAGGAAAATGTTCCAGAAATTGACCTCGAGCCACAAACTGAATTTACTGAAATTATGTGGGATTCTCCAAAGAACATTCTTCACCGTTGGTCAAAGCATGAAATCAAGGTTGCTCCTCCCGTAGTGACCCTACTGATGGAGATTGAGCGAACATTGGAACGCGAGGGACGGGACATGGTCAAAGCAGCTGAGGATATCAGTGAACGGTTACCCGCTCGTCGCTCAATTCTCTTTGCGCATGGTGTTGAAGTGGTTCCAGTCAAAACCGCCACGCTTCCTCCTGCTGACCACACCAACTGCTATCTTGTTGGTGACCCGGAAGGTGATTTTATTCTGGTTGATCCTGCCTCCCATTTGCGTGAAGGAATGGAGGATTTAGCAAATGCAGTTGACAGGCATAAGGGACGACTCATTGCAATAACATTCACACATTCTCATGCCGACCATATCGGAGATATGGGATTGCTGAGAGAGGCTTTTGATGTTCCTATTTGGGGAAGTGAATATACTTCCAAAACCGTTGCATGCGACCGCATTCTCACCGATGGTGAAACGCTCCAACTCGGTAATCAAAATTGGCAGATACTCATCACTCCAGGACATCATCCAGGCCACACCTGTTTTTTGGGAGATGCTGGTCTAATTGCCGGAGATATGGTTGCAGGGATTGGAACCATTTTGATCCCACCTCACACCGGAGACATGAACGTATACATGGAACAACTTGAGCGTTTGAAAAATCTCAAGCCTCACCTTCTCTTTCCAAGTCACGGCCCAGTTATTGCACTACCAACACACAAATTCAATCACTATATTTCTCATCGAAAGGCTCGACATGAAGCCGTTTTTGATGCCGTAAAATCCGGTTTACAAAGCCTCTCCGAAATAACAAAAGTGGCGTATTCCAATACGCCGAACGCCCATCCAATACTGGCCGAAGACCAAACGCTTTCTCACTTGATGTCGCATCAACGGGCAGGTGTACTCATCGAACATTCTTCCAAATGGTCTGTCAATAACACCAAACCTTAGAACACCAACAACGGGTGGGTATTTCATGCCACGACGGGTTGAGTTTACCAAAGCCGGCGCCCCAAACACGATTCGAGTGTCCGAAATGCCAATGCCTGAACCAAAGGCAGGAGAAGTTCGAATCAAGGTCGCTTTTGCTGGAATCAACTTTGCTGACCTGTTAATGCGGCTGGGTTTCTATCAACCTCGCCCACCTTATCCATTCACGCCAGGATATGAAGTAAGTGGAATCATCGATGCTGTTGGTGATGAACATTCTGGATTTACCAAAGGTCAACGAGTGGTAGCAGCCATGCCTACTGGAGGGCAAGCAAGCCATGTTGTGGTGGACAAAAACCGCGCTTTATTATTGCCTGATGAAATCGAATTAGATGTTGCGGCAGCCATGCCAGTAACCTACCTCACAGCTCACCACATGCTTCACCACTTAGGTCACTTAAACCAAGATGAGTCGGTATTGATTCACGGCGGTGCTGGTGGTGTTGGTACTGCTGCACTTCAGCTATGCCAGTGGGCAGGAGTAAGCAATGTCTGGGCAACTGCATCCGGCTCAAAAGCAAGCATCATCGAATCTTTTGGTGGTAAAGCCATTGACCGACATAAGGAAGATTTTGTCGAAATTATCAAGAAAGAAACCAATGGTGATGGTGTTGATCACATTTTGGACCCGATAGGTGGTGAACACCTCACTCGCTCACTCTCAGCTCTGAAAGAAGGGGGCCGACTCTACACATACGGCATGTCTGCTGTCGCTCCAACCTCAAAGCGCTCTATGATTCGCAGTTTCTTAGCATGGAGAAAAACACCCGCCTTCGACCCACTGAGGTTAATGACAAGAAACAGAGGTGTATTTGGAGTTCACATGGGCACTTGGAAAGATGAATCTGTGATGCATGGTCAACTTCAACGCATCATGGAAGGAATGATGAGTGGAGCACTGTCTCCTGTTATTGATTCAGTTTTTGATGTCGAAGATGTAGCAAAAGCACACCAATATCTGCATGATGCCAAGAACATCGGCAAGGTTCTTCTTCGATTTAAGTGAGGATTCAAGAAGCGTCGACCACAGGTCAGCATGGAGGCGGGATGCATGAAAGCAACGATGTCAGGCTTTGATTTGCGTGCTGTCGCTCGTGAATTGAATGAATTTTCAGGAGCCTATGTCAAAAAGGCGTACATGCCTCATTATGAACAAATTGTTCTCCGAATAAATCCCAAAGACATCGACCAGTTTGATTTGGTCTTGGTTCGTGGAGCTCGCGTTTACACCTCCAATCGAGACCGACCAATGCCAATGACACCTCCGCCATTTGCCATGGTTTTGCGAAAACATCTCAAAAATGCACGAATGACTGGAGTGCGACAACTTGGATTTGACCGAGTTCTTTGCTTTGACTTCGATACGAAATTCGGTCAATACCACCTCTATGTGGAAGTTTTTCGTGATGGAAACATCATCCTTACTGATGAAGAAGACACCATTATTCAACCTCTCACTCACGCATCGTATGCAGGCCGTACACTCAAGAAAGGCGTCACCTATCAGCCTCCGCCTCCAGCAATGGACCCCCATGAAATGGAATTGGAAGATTTGTCTAAAATGTTTGAAACTTCAGACCGGGATCTTGTATCTACGCTCGGTGGGAAAGTCAACCTTGGTGGAACGCATGCCAACGCTGTCTGCGCTCTTGCGGGAATGGAAGCAAACATCGACACGCAGAATGCAGATGCTAGGAAGATTCACGATGCGCTTCAGTCACTGCTTTCTGATTTAGCACAAACCAATGAAGGATTTCTCTTACTCAAACCAGACAAAGAAACATCCAAAGAGGACCTTGAGCAACAATTGGCAACTCACGAACCAAATGGAAAAAGAGACCGTTTCTTTGAACAATTTGCTTGTGAAGCAACACCAACACTGCTACCCAGTCACGGAGAATTAATTCAAGTTCAATTTCCGACACTTTGCCAAGCGGTCGATGCTTGGAAAGGAGCACATGATGCTATGGCACTTGCTCGGCGTGAAGCAGAAAAATTGGACATTGCAGCACCAGGACGTGGCCATTCAACCGATGTTGAACGGTTGGAACGTCGCAAGGTACAACAAGAAAAAGCATTGAAAGGATTTTCAGTGAAAATTGAGAAACAACAGATGCTTGGTCATCTGATTCAAAACAATTGGACTCATATTGAAAGTCTGCTTACTCAAGTTTCGCAAGCAGTCGATGGAAAAGGTTGGAGTCAAGTGAAAAAAGATGCAAAGGAGATTCCATGGATTGTTTCGTTAAACCCTGCTGAGCGAAGTTTTGTTACAATCTTACCTGATGAAAACAGTGAACCGAATGGGCCGCAAGCCACTCTTTCATTGGACGAAACAGTCCACCAAAATGCTCAGCGTCATTTTGAAGCAGCCCGAAAACAAAAAGACAAAACAAAGGGTGCAGTTGAAGCTCTGGAAGAAACGATTACCCAATTACAAAGAGCGAAGAAGAAGGAAGAAAAACAGCAAGCAAGTGGTAAACTCAACAAAGTCAAACGCAGTAAACGCTTGTGGTTTGAAAATCATCGTTGGAGTATCTTGACCGGAGGCCATTTACTGGTTGGTGGAAAAGATGCAAAAGGCAACGATGCAGTGGTCAAAAAACACCTGTCAGGTGCCGACATGTATCTGCACGCTGATCTTCATGGCGCACCAAGTTGCAGCCTGAGAGCCACCCAAGGATTTGCCCCAGACCAGCACAAACCAGCACACATCCCCGATGATGTGCCTGCATTCCGCCTCGTCGATAAACTCGGAGATGAACGCATTACGCCTGAGAAACTCGAAGAAGCGGCCACATTAGCGCTGTGCTGGAGTCGTGCCTGGGCAGGTGGCGGTGCTCATGGAACTGTATATGCGGTAAAGCCTGCTCAAGTGTCTAAAACTGCCCAAACTGGAGAATATGTTGGTAAAGGTGCGTTTATTGTTCGAGGTCAGCGTCAATGGTTCAAAGACCTCGATGTCCAAATGGGAATAGGAATAGTCGCTATCAATGGAGTACCTCTTCTCATGGGAGGTCTACCGGAAACAATTCGTTCAATTTGTCAAAGATACGCCATTCTTCGACCTGGTTTGGTCAAAAAAGAGCAGTTAGCGAATAGAATTTACAAAAATACCGGTTTGATGACCGATGATGTGTTACCGGTCTTACCTGGTGCAGCTGAAATAATCGAAGATTACGGCATATTTAGTGCTGTAAAAAACCAAATTAAAGAAGAAGAATAGACTTACTTTCTATTTTTCCCACCGTAACGGCCTTTCTTACCACCGTCTCCCGATCGAGGTTGTGATTTACCACCTTGGTAGCCTTTGCTTGAATTTTTACTTGGCTTGTAATTCTGGCCTCGTGCTTCACCACGGTATCCGCCACTGTTTCCACCGCCGGAATTACTGCGGCCACCGCCTGAGTTTCCTCGGCCACCACCACGGTATCCACCGCCACCACGGCCGCCACCTGAGTTTCCTCGGCCACCGCCACGGTATCCACCGCCACCACGGCCACCACCTGAGTTTCCTCGACCGCCGCCACGGTATCCACCGCCACCTCGGCCGCCACCTGAATCGTTTCGATTGGAACGTTGACGACGGTCTGCGGCAATATATTCAACCTCAAATTCCGGTAAAACTGAAAACTCTGGCGGTTCAAAATCAACTCGGATTCCGACGTCACGCTGAATCTTTCCAAACTGCTTTTTCTGGGGTTTTTGAACCAATGAAATAACGATGCCTGTCGCTCCACCGCGAGCAGTTCGGCCACTGCGATGTTTGTACGCTTTACCGTTTTCAGGAGGGTCGTAATGAATAACACAATTGACGCCTTCTACGTCAATTCCACGAGCGGCAACATCAGTGGCTATGAGCGCCATACACTCTCCGTGTTGGAAACGTGACATCGCTGCATCTCGTTGGCGTTGAGACAATCCACCGTGCAGTGTTTCAATGGCCATTCCATCGTATTGCATATCATCTCCAACACGATCCACGCCGTTTCGAGTACGACAGAAAATGATGGTTCGGCCACATTTTCGGATAATTTCTGAAGAGATTGCTGATTTTTTAGAATTCGGCATTAGCCAAAAATAATGCGTCATACTTTCCATCGTGACTTCTTTCGGGCCAACTTCAATGGTAACAGGGTCAGTCTGATAATCTCGTACCAAATCTGCGACCTCATCATCTAAAGTTGCGCTGAACAAAATGGTTTGACGGTCAGGCTTGCATCGGTCAAGGATTTTACAAACCGGCTCCATGAAGCCCATATCTGCCATTCTGTCTGCTTCATCTAGCACGACTACGCCAACATCATCCAACGAAACTGCACCTCTATCCATCATGTCAATCAATCGACCTGGACAGGCAACAAGAACGTCAACACCTCGATCAAGAGCGCGGAATTGTTTGTTGTATGAACTGCCCCCATACATTGCCAGAACATACAATTGAAGTTCATAGGCAAGGGGGTCAAGAACTTTGAAAATCTGTTCTGCTAACTCCCGAGTTGGTGTAAGAATAAGGGACGTTGGTCGACGAGGTTCCGCTTCTTCGGTTCGAGCCAACAAAGGAAGGCCGAATGCAAGTGTCTTGCCAGAGCCCGTCGGTGCTCGACAACATACATCGCGCCCCAGCATTCCGTCTGGAATGGATTCTCTTTGAACTTCAAAAGGTTCGAGGATACCTTGCTTTTTCAAGGTCTCAACCAAAATAGGCTCAATGCCCAAATCTGAAAACGATACCATCAGCCTACCCCATTTGGTGCCCGTTGCCCTACCCTATTTGATACCCGCAGTCGGAAAAACGCAATTCTTGGACGCTCAACCGTTGCTTTAGGAACGCCGAACAAGCATTGCAACAGCATTACCGCCGCCAAGACAGAGAGTTACAATACCCGATTTTGCGTCGCATCTGCGCATGACTCCGAGCATGGTCATGAGGCATCGAGTTCCGCTGGAACCAAGTGGATGTCCTAGGCTGATTGCACCACCATGCAGGTTAAAGCGATCTTCTGGAATATTCAATTCCTGTGCTACTGCGCATGAAGCAGAAGCAAATGCCTCATTGTGTTCATAGATATCGACATCCAAAATACTCAATTGGTTGCGTTCTAAAAGCATTTGAATTGCGGGAATCGGAGCGCTCATGACCCGCCCTGGTTCCACTCCACTGGTGCAATAATCTTCGATGTAAGCAATGATTTCCCAACCTTGTTGTTGAGCATAATCTGCGTTTGCAACGACAACAGCACTCGCACCATCGTTGAGTGTACTTGCATTACCGGCTGTCACTTGGCCGTCTTTTTGAAACACCGTCCTTAAGCTTGAAAGCGATTCGGCATTTGTTTGAGCACGAATTCCTTCATCGTGAGAAAAGACTACACTGGGCCCTCGTCGTTGAGGTACTTCCAAGGAGAATATCTCCCAATCAAACCAGCCGTTACTCTGAGCCTGCGCCGCCCGATGGTGACTTCGCGCTGCAAATGCGTCAGATTGCTCACGAGAAATGGAACACTCCTTGGCAATTGTTTCACCCGTATTCCCCATATGTAGGTCATTGTATCCATCCCATAATCCATCGTGAATCATTGAGTCTACCAGTTTTGAATCTCCCATCTTAGAGCCTTTACGATGGTTCATCACGAGGTGAGGGGAGTTTGACATGCTCTCCATTCCACCTGCGATTATGACGTTATATTCTCCAGCACGTATGCTGTTCGCAGCCATCATTGCTGCTTTGAGAGAACTTCCACATACCTTGTTGATGGTGACACACGGAGTTGTCACGGGAAGTCCAGAACCAAGGGCAACTTGGCGAGCAGGGTTTTGGCCTGAACCTGCTTGTAAAACTTGACCAAAGATAACTTCATCAACACCACCCTCTGAAGGTTCAATACCGACTCTTTGACATACTTCTTTGACGGCAAGTATTCCTAAATCGACAGCAGTCATGCTCGAAAGCGTTCCCATGAACTTTCCAATAGGTGTGCGAGCCACGCCACAGATAGCTACTTTGGGTTGGCTCATACACCTCCGAATGGAATGGTATTCTTCAATGTGCGCGCACTTCTTTCAGGTGAAAGCAAGGAGAAGACTTGATGAACAGAAGGTTCTGGCGGTATCATGGCCAAATTCAAGACCGAGATGAACACAGAACGCGAAGCTAACGAAATGCGACATGTCGAAGTCGAAATCGACTTTACTCCAAATGCTCTTGCATCAATACTTTACCGTCAAGGTGACACAGTCATCCTCGCTTGTTGTACCAAGGAAGCACGCTTACCTGGCTGGTTTCCTCGAGACTCAACAAAGGGTTGGGTGCATGCTGAGTACTCTTTACTCCCGGGTTCAACCGATTCTCGTTTCCGCAGAGAGCGACGAGGAGCAAAAGGTCGAACTCAGGAAATTGAACGCCTCATTGCTCGTTCCCTTCGTGCTGCAGTTGATCTTGAAGCGTTGGGCCCAGTCGCTTTGAACGTCGATTGCGATGTCCTCAATGCCGATGGAGGTACCCGATGTGCTTCGATTACTGCTGCCAATCTCGCACTGCGGTTAGCAGTTCGACGCTTAATCGCTCAAGGAAAGTGTCTTCCACTTGATATGCGCCCAACAGAAGATCAACGTAAATCAGGATGGACTGCCCCATCACTTTCGGATAAAGAAAAAGAAAACCACGAGAATGCAGTCATACCTCACGACCTAGCCGCAATTTCTGTCGGACTCATCGACGGAGAAGTCTATCTCGACCTTGATTATGTGTTGGATTCAAATGCAGATGTTGACATGAATGTTGTCAAAACCGCTGATGGAAAATACGTCGAGATTCAAGGCACAGGTGAAGAAGCCACTTTCTCGAGTGAGGAATTAATAGCACTTCTCGGGCGAGCAGATGGCGGTTTGGATGCTTTATTTGAGGCACAAAAAGTCATTCTCGATGGAATTGAGTGAACTCGTCGCAGACGATTGCATCAACATTCAATGGCGAAAGCCTTGATATGGCAGGGGTTCTCGCCGAACTGCACGGGTCAGTAGCTTAGTTGGGAGAGCGCGGCACTGAAGATGCCGAGGTCGCTGGTTCAAGTCCGGCCTGACCCACCTCAACATCACAAGTGTCAACTTTGCTTTTGGAATTATAAATCGACATCAAGACTGAACATACCGATAGAGGGATTTCAATCGTTGGGTTCATGTGCTATGCCTTTCTGCTCTGTATATGCCCGAAGGTAAGAGTGATTCTGACGGCGAGATTGACCTAGAGGCAAAAGCCCATAACAAGGTCACAAAAGAGCTACTTGAAATCCGTAATCGTCGAACCGGTGACCTTAAGCAAAACTTCCTGGTTCAGAAAGAAAACTTTGTATTAGCGGCTGGAATTGTCTACACCGTGTTGTATGTTTTACTCATTTTTGGAATGACTTCGGGGACATTTGGCAACTCTACTGCTCTTGACCATTCGGCTTCCAAAACCTTCCTCGATATTGGGGATGAGTGTGAGGAGATTACCGATGAGCCTTGGATCTTAATTTTCCCCAACGAAGATGCACACAAATTTTCGATGTATGGGTATAATCTCCCAACCGGATACGCTCTTGGAACATACACAATCGAGTACATCGATGAAGATACTGGAGCAACTCAAACATGGGTGAATTCCACGACTAAATTCATTGAACCAGCGGGTGAAACAGATGCAGGAAGAATGTATTACTCCGCCCCATTTATCGACCTTGAAGAGGGTCACTATGAATTGAATTACACCATCTCTGTGTTTAACCAATCAATTCTTGATGGCAATGAATCAATTGTCGAAGGCGGTGAAGAAATTTACAAAAAGGTTGAATTCGAGTTGGATATTTCTCGACAGGCATTAGCTTTCTTGCCGTTTGTTGATTCAGAGAAAAAGCATCAAGTTCGTATTACTGAAACCGGCGCCCGCTCTTGCTGGGGTGTTCAAGATCTCGGCAACTGGGGTTATGTCCTCATCGGTGCAGAATTAGGCGGCGGTCGTGAAACAGCAATGCTTGCCGGTGGTGCTGCTGGCATTCCTGCATGGTGGATGGCATTCTCTTCACTTTCACTTTCAGCAATCACATTACTGATTATTTATCCACTGATGTACAAGGTCTACCATCAAGACAGTGACGACATACTCTCTCGAGTTCACATCGCAAGGCTGGTTGAAGATTGCATCAATAAAACCGCTCAACGATTGAACATTGAAATCGATTGGGAACTGTATAAACTTGAACCAAGGGATTTGTCAATTGACATTATGGTACCTTACAAAAACACCGATGCAACCCTTTCAGGCAGTAAAGACGTACGCGCTGAAGTCCTACGTGAAGTGCTTGAAGAATTTGCAATCTTTAGAGTATTCAAACCAGTTCAACTTACCGTACGAACAATTGGCATAAATGAAGCAATTGACTTTGACACAGGCGTTGGAGTCGGCGCTTCGGGCGAAATGGAAACTGATGAAGAACAGAACTACTCAGATTTCTTTTCGGAATTACACACACTTTCTCGCGTTGAAGACGAAGTGCGTGAAAGTTTAGAATTGTTCTTCGCTCGACGAAGTAATCTCCAAATGGAAGGCGCGGTGGTCACAAGCGATGACCGAGTCATCTTTGTTTCCGTCATTTATCGTCCAACCCAGCGCTTTGCATTCTTTAGATTCAAGAAGACACGTGACGAAGTTCAAACCGAACTTCATCACTTTATTGCGGAACGAAATGCTGACCTGCTAGGCTCTCAAGAATTAGTCGTTAAAGGGCGAAATCAAATTTCAACCTTATCGGAACGCTCTGGAGCAGGCCGTGTTGAAAAGGATCAGAAAGATGACGAACGTATTGTTGCTGTTGCTAAGCAGGACGGTTTTGGCGGTAAGATGCTGCAAACAAAGTTCCTCGGCGATACGCTCTCTACAGTCGAATATATGGCCAATGAAAAGCGTGAAATGATCAATAAATGGGGCTTCTGGGGATTGATTGTCTTCGTCTGGATTCCATTCATGGCATCGGGAGTTTTGGTCGGAGCAATGCTCGGTTTGTTATCGCGCATGAACTTCATGCGCGTTCTAAGCGCTACAGCCATTGGTGGTACCATTGCGTCTGTTACTTGGGCTTACACAGCAGAAGGTATTGTCAAATTCATGCACCAGTACAAGTTAGAAGCTGTAATTCCTTTGATTATTATTGTCTTTGTAGGTGCTGCTTTCCTTCATATTCGTTCAACGAAGATGCGTCGACAAACAGAATTGTTTGAAGATACACTGCTTGATAATTTCCACGCAAACATCCAAGCCAAATACGGCAGTGAATGATGAGGTGTTGGAACAATGGATTCGGTCCACAACCTATCCGGTCGAGAAACTCACTCTGGTGACCACGCCATACTCGGGATTGTGACGGTTAGTGACCGTGCAAGTTCAGGAACATACCAAGATGAAGGCGGTCCTGCCGTTCTTGCTTTTTTCAAAGAAGGCTTGTCAAGTCCTTCCACCGTCCACTACAGATGCGTCGCTGATGACCAAGATGTGATTGAACAAACACTTCGTGAACTCTGTGACAACCTTGGATGTCATGTGATTGTTACAACTGGAGGGACGGGGCCTGCTGTACGAGATGTAACCCCCGAAGCAACTGAGAACATTTGCGACAAAGTTCTTCCTGGATTTGGCGAGCAAATGAGAGCGATTTCATTGAAGTATGTACCAACCGCCATACTTTCTCGACAACTTGGGGGTATTCGAGGCTCTTGCCTTATTTTCAACCTACCTGGAAGGCCAAAATCAATCCGTGAAACAATTGATGAAATTTGGAAAGCAGTGCCTTACTGTGTCGACCTCATCGGTGGCCCATACATCGATACCTACGATGAGATATGCGAAGCCTTTCGACCGAAAGCAGCTCGTCGCCGCTAAGAGTTAGAACAAAGAGTTCATGGCCTTGATTCCTTTGTTAGTGCTCATGGAGACTTCACATACCCCCGGAAACATACTTATCGTCGGTGCAACCGTCGTCTTGCCAGACTCTACACGCCTCGCAGATGTTCGAGTTAAGAATGGTATCATTGATGCCGTATCGGCTCCAAACGAATTGAATCATCTTGATGATGAACTTCTTATCGACGGCTCGGGTTTGCACCTCCTGCCTGGAATAATTGACCCGCAAGTGCATTTCAGAGACCCGGGCCAGCCAGAGAAAGAAGATTTGGGAAGTGGCTCTGCGGCTGCAGTAAGTGGTGGAGTAACTTCATTCCTCGATATGCCGAATAACAAACCATCCATTACCAATATGGCGGGCATGCAGATGAAACTCGATACTGCTGCTGCTAAATGCGTCAATAATTACGGATTCTTTATCGGAGCAACCCCTGACAATGTCGAGGATTTGCAAGAAGCTGTTGGGACCCCAGAAGCACCACTTGCAGTTCCTGGAATCTGTGGGATTAAGATCTTCATGGGCTCTTCAACCGGTACACTGTTGGTCAACGAAAGAGATGCTTTAGAGAACATATTTTCCAAGACTGCGGGACTTATTGCGGTTCACGCTGAAGATGAAAAGCGATTGGTTTCACGTTATCCTGATTATGAGAATCGTACCGATGTTGCGGCTCACGCTGAATGGCGCGACGATATTACCGCATTACTGGCAACCCAACTTTCTGTTGAATTAGCACAAATGTATAATCATCGTTTACACGTCTTGCATTTGACATCTGGGCTTGAAGCCGATTGGCTCAATGGAATCACCACCCTACCCTCCCAAGCAGGCGAGGGCGCTATTATCACAACAGAGACACTCCCGCAACATCTTACCCTCACAGATGTCGATGTTGCAGAGCAAGGAACTCGACTTCAGATGAATCCACCTATTCGGTATCAAGAGGACAAAGACATTCTCTGGAGACGTTTGCTTGATGGAACCATTCAATGCATAGCCACTGACCACGCACCACATCCTTTGGAAGCAAAAGCACTCGGCTTCCCAAAAGCACCGAGTGGAATGCCAGGTGTTGAAACATCTCTTGCAGTTATGCTCACTCATGCAAAATCTGGGCGATGCACAATAGAACAAGTTGCACAATGGATGTCAACCAATGTTGCAGATTGCTTCAACATGATCGGCAAAGGAAGCATTGAAGTCGGACTTGATGCAGATTTGGTTCTCGTTGATATGGAAACCGTTCAAGAAGTCAAAGATGAGAATTCTTGGGCTCGTGTTGGCTGGAATCCATTCAATGGTCACGAACTGGTAGGATGGGCAAAAGTGACCATCGTTGCAGGAGTGCCTGTCTTTGAGCGAACCGAAGCGACTGGACCAAAGGGCCGTATTCTGGTCGAAAAAGGAACATCTGGCTCTCCAATTCTCATGGGCCCATGGAAGTAAGAAACCTATACTTCGATTTTGAGATATTATTATACACTTAGTTTAATAATTGCAATTTAGGGAAATATATGAATTGGTTAGAAGAAAATATTGGAGAAGGATATCAGCAGGTTATCGTAGGATTTACTGTTTTTATCATTGGCGCAGTACTTGGTTGGATGGAAGCAGCAAACGGAGAAATGACCGCAGCTGAAGTCTACATGCCTGCAGTTATCATGCTGTCAGGTGCCATGGTTACTATGCTTGGAATATCCTTTGGAACTGATAATGAAGAAGATAGAACTGATGACTTGATGAACGCAATTAACGACCTAACTGCACGCATGAATGCTATGCTTGGGTCCGAAGATGAGTGATTACAAGCCATACAAAGAGCCATACTTTTCTTCGACATAACGAAGAAATGGTTCGGGGGAAGGCGGAGAGCCTGTAGCAGATTCTATCAATTCAGCTGGCGTTAATTTACTGCCTTGTTCGTGGATTTTGGGGCGTAGCCATTGAAGAAGGCTCGACCAGTCACCAGAAGAAATGATTTGGTCAATATCTCCAAGTTCATCATTCATTGATTCGAGTAATTGTGCGGCGTAAAGATTGCCCAAAGTATAGGTCGGAAAGTATCCAAAAGCGCCCATTGACCAATGAATGTCCTGAAGACATCCTACTCGATCTTCCGGAACTTCAATGCCAAACCATTCCTTATACATCGCATTCCACGTTTCAGGTAACTTCGAAATTGGAAGGTCTTCATTGAAAATTTTCTTTTCGATTTCGTATCGAAGCATGACATGTAAGTTGTAGGTTACTTCATCTGCCTCGACGCGAATAAAGCCTTTTGAAACAGTATTTGCAATTCGATTGAGTGTTGCCGGGTTCCAATCTGGGGCGTCTGGAAACTGTTCCCTAAACCAGGGGAGTGCAACGCTCCAAAATGCAGAGGTCCTTCCGATTTGATTTTCCCAAAATCGGCTCTGAGACTCATGAACACCAAGAGAGACTGCTGCTCCACGAGGTGTTAAGGAAAATTGCTTGGAAAGTCCTTGTTCATACAAGGCATGGCCGGTTTCATGCATGACTGCATACAAGCAAGAAAATGGATCGAATTCATCAAATCGGGTTGTGAAACGTGTGTCGCCTGGCCAAAGTCCGGCTGAGAAAGGGTGTGTTGAAGCATCCATTCTTCCAGCTTCAAAATCAAATCCCATTGCTTGAGAAACATTTGTGCAAAATTCTGTTTGACCATCAATTGAAAACTGAAGACCTTCGGGTAAAACTGGGTCAGGATTTGTCTCTTGGGCAAGGGTGATTTTGTCAAGAAGGGGGACAAGACGAGCTCGTAAGCCTTCGAATAAGGGGTCGTAATCTGTCACTTTCATTCCAACTTCATACTCATCAAGAAGAACGTCATAAGGATTTTCTTGACCTCCATAATAGGCAATTTTTTCCTTTGTCATTGCGATAAGTGATTCTAATTGAGGTTGAAATGCTTCAAAATCTGAATTCTGCCTGGCTTTTTGCCAAGAAAGAAGCGCTTCGGATTTTGCTTTTGCAAAAGCAGCAACAAACTCTGATGGAAGTTTAATCGCTTTATCGTATGCTCTACGCATCTCTCTCACATTCGCTTGCTGATCTGCATCCAATTCTTGCTCCTGTTCTAAAGAATCGAGCATTTGACCCATTACCGGGTCAGTAAGGCGTTCGTGACGTTCAGCAGCAAGCCATGAGAGGATATCTGAGCGAGCATCAGAACCCTTTGAGGGCATAATCGTCTCTTGGTCCCACCCCAAGTGGCCTTGTAAGGCACCAAGTCGGTGGATGTCTTTTACACGTTCAATGAACACACCATATGTTTGCATCATACTTGCGAAAGCATCCACCATGAAGAAGACTCGTGTCAATATTTTTGAAGCGTTGAACAAACTGTTTCCATAAAAACTGCCACACATTGAAGATACAAGCCCTCCTCGCGAGTATATGGTGCGACCTTTTTCCCGCAAGGCAAAGAAAAAGCCGCCTGTTGATACAGATGACATAGAAATCGACGAAGTTGTTGACGAAATTAAAGACACGAGTGAAGAGCCTGTTGACATGATGGGGCAACCGAATGACACACCATCAAATGAAGTCATTCCGTTCGAAGAACTTTCTATAGAAGAAGTGGCTGAACAACTGAAAATAAGCGCTCAGACTGTAATAAAAACCTGTATGGATGTGCGGAGGGGAGAAAATGTTCTCATTGTATGTGACCCATCAACTGGGGATATAGGTCAGGCTTTACACGAGGCTGCCAATGAACGCTCTGACAATGTACTTCTCATCGTCATGCCCAAAGCAAGACATCATGGAGAAGAACCGCCTTCTCCAGTAGCTCACCTTATGCGACAACAACAAGTTGTAATCGCTCCTACCCGTTATTCATTAACGCATACCCGTGCGATTCGTCAATCACTTCGTGAGGGATCTCGAGTTGCAACGATGCCTGGAATGACAAACGAGATGTTTAGCCGTGGCGGAATGTCTGCAGATTTTTCTCTCATCAAACAGCGAATTAGCGATTTAGGGCCTTACTTCCGTAGAAGAAGAATTGTCAAAGTTACCTCAGAACAAGGTACGAACGTAACGTTCGAAGTCAATTGGCGTGAATGGAAATTGGACGACAACGGAATATGCAATCGTCCCAAGATGCTGACCAATCTACCTGCTGGAAAAGCATTCATCATGCCTCGTGAAGGTTCAATGAACGGGACTGTCGTGATTGACGGGTCATGGGAATCGAATTTAGTTGACGAACCGATTTCACTCATCGTTGAAGATGGGATTGTTATGGACGTGAAAGGTGGAACTATCGCAGCTGCGATTCGCCAAGAATTCGGAGAAGCGGCGAAACGTCTTCGTTCTAAAGACAGAGAGAGTGTTTGGACCATGGCAGAATTTGGTTTTGGAATGAACCCCCAAGCGCGACTTTTCGGCAATGTCCTTGAGGACGAAAAGCGACTTGGGACATGCTATTTTTCTGTAGGGGATAACACAACGCTGGGAGGGAACTCAGCAGTTGGCATACACATTCCAGGAGTCCTCAAAAATGCCAGTGTATGGCTTGATGACACTCAATTTATCTCAAATGGCGAGTTTATTCTTTGGGATTAATCAGCGAACAACGTTTTGAGTCCCACATACCGGGCAAAATCGCCAATATGGATCAAGGCCAATACCACAACCACGACAAAGAACGCCCGAGCGAATTGTTGGTTGAACGTTTTGGAGAGGTTGTTGAGGTTGATTCCAACCTTGTTGTTGTGGCTGTTGATTCCAACCTTGTTGTGGCTGTTGATTCCAACCTTGTTGTTGTGGCTGTTGTGGCTGTTGTG
>DAMU01000059.1:1730-2086 GCA_002499705.1 Euryarchaeota archaeon UBA91 | reverse complement strand
TGTGGTTGCTGTGGTTGCTGCGGTTGCTGCGGTTGCTGTGGTTGTGCGGGCTGAGAAAGAGGTTTTCGGATTGGAGCAACAGGCCGAGGAAGAGATTGAGTTTTTTCAGCAGCTGGGGAAGAAATAAACTCCGAAAGGGAAACAGTACCATCACCATCTGTATCTGCTTGTTCGTGTAAAACTGCAGCCTCTTCTATTGAAGTTCCCGTAGCTACTGCCAATTCTTCGATTGAAAGTTCTTGACTTCCGTCTGTATCTGCTGCGAGGAAATGCTCTGCAGCACTGACAAATTCAGGCTCTTCAGCAACCTCAGGTTCAGGTTCAGGTTCAGGTTCAGGCTCAGGCTCTGGCTCAGG
>DAMU01000059.1:0-1393 GCA_002499705.1 Euryarchaeota archaeon UBA91 | reverse complement strand
GGCTCAGGCTCTGGCTCAGGCTCCGGTTCCGGCTCGGGTTCGGGCTCGGGCTCTGGCTCCGGTTCAGGCTCTGGAACGGCAATTGGCTCTTCTTTTACCAGACCAATATCAAAGGCGCCAGAAAATGCATCTTCTTCTGCCCTTGCTACTGATTTCTCATTCGTCGTGTCAAGCACAGGCTCAGTCACAGGCTTTTCTGGAACGACTGGTAAATCCACTGACGGTAAAGAAGGAACGGTTTTTGGAATGTCGGGCAGGGGGAGGTTTTCGCTTTTTTCAATCGTGGGTAAAGGGACTGCTCCACTTCCACTTGTTGGAGAAGACGATGGAGGGAGTTCTGGTGTTGGAGCCGGCGTCGGAAGTGATACCGTTGCCGCTTCACCACTCGCGAGAGAAGGAATGGGCATGGCGTGACCGGCTACGTCAAGAGCGGCATCCAGTTCGTCAACAACTGAAAGTAGGGTTGCTTTATTTGCTTCAGGGTTTGAAAATAAACTTTGAATCGCATTGTGATATCGAGAAACTTCACCTTCAGAACCAGTTGACGAAGCAATAGCAAGAAGTTTGAGGATACGCATTGGATCGGCAAGAGTTGCAAGTTTTTCTTGTTCCTCTTGAGGAATTGAAGGAGTATTTCCATTTGCAGCACCAGAGGAGTCTGGCAAGCCGAGATAATTGGAAAGGGGATCTGGTATACTCATGATTCCCAAATGCCCAGCAACCAGATAGTAAATCTCGCCACCCTCGCATTGGATGCGATTACTCGCTGCTTCAAAGTCAAAATCGCCAGGCAGAAGAACAATGTCCGAGAGGATGGAAAAGAACTTCTCCATAGCCTGTAAAGGTTGCAATGCTAACAAGGTGTGAACCATATCTGAAGAGTCGGTAACACCGAAATATGCAGCAGCATCATCGACATCAATTCCATCGGGCATGGATGCTCCTTCAAGTTCTTTTTCGGCCATAGTATTTCCCCCCTTTTTTGTGTCCAATTGAATCCCGTTCTTGAGTATGATGTTACATATCGCTCCGTATTATCAAACGCTTCATCTGTCTAACGACTCCGACCCATGTTGAATATCGCACGTGATTGAGGTGCAGTCCACCCAGTTTCTTGCAGTTGCATCATGATTGAACGTTCTTCTTCTCCATCATCGAGAGAACTTCGAACCCAATCTGCTGCTGATTCACGATCTTCTGTTTGCCAATCCTCAAAAATTGACAAATCGACCTTGAGCGTTGCCTTTCGAACCTTAGCTGCACCATCATCTTCCTCTTTCGATTCTGGCTCAGAGGCAAAAGATTGGCTTACTGGTGCCCGTCCGGATGGAGGAGCTCTGCTGCGTGTTGGGCTTGCGCGAGAAGGAGGGGAACTTGGACCTCGACCTTGAGG
>DAMU01000102.1 GCA_002499705.1 Euryarchaeota archaeon UBA91 | reverse complement strand
GCGCCTCCCATATCAACATACCTCTAAAAATCCACAATCAAAGCCATGGTGAATTGAGCGAAGAATCAAATGGTGCGTTCGGTGTCTATGCTCATGGACCTACCAAGTGGACGAGTCCTAGTCACCGGAGCATTGGGTCAAATCGGGACCGAATTGGTAGAAGCACTGCGGCAAAAACATGGTTATGATGCAGTAATAGCAACAGATATTCGAAAAGCAGAAGGCTGTCAAATTCTTGATGTCATGGATAAAAATGAAGTCAAAAAATTGGTGATTGGAGAACAGGTTACTGAAATCTATCATTTAGCGGCACTCCTCTCTGCCACTGGGGAAAAAAATCCAAAATTATGTTGGGACATCAATGTAACAGGATTAGAAAATGTAATCGCTGCTGCGAAAGAAAATAAGGCACGAATATTTTCTCCATCTTCCATTGCTGTTTTTGGCCCTGATTGCCCGAAGATTGCTCCACAAAAAACTCCGCTAAATCCCACTACAGTTTATGGAAAAACAAAGGTAGTCGGCGAACAATTAGCAGTGAATTCAGGAATTGACATGAGAGGTCTTCGGTATCCAGGTTTGATATCCTACAAAGCGCCAGCAGGTGGAGGAACTACTGATTATGCTGTAGAAATTTTTCACAGCGCTCTCGAAAATGGACATTACGAATGCTTTGTCCGTGAAGATACAAAATTACCGATGATGTATATGGATGATGCAATTCGAGCCACAATTGAATTGATGAGTTTCCCCGTTGAAAAATTAAGTGAATCAAGGGGGGGATACAATATCTCTGGATGTTCTTTTACGGCTGGAGAACTGGTAAGAAGTATTCAACGACATTTACCTGATTTCACGTGCACATTCAAACCAGATATTCGGCAAAAATATGCCGATTCTTGGCCTGAAGAAATTGAAGATACCACAGCTGTGAACGAATGGGGATGGAATCCAAAATTCAATCTCGACCGAATCGTAGATGAAATGATAGCGAATCTAGGAAAGTAATCGTCGACCAATTCAACCGTTGAGACCAATCCATTTGTACCGTCGAGCGCCTTCGTCAACGCCTTCATCACCAATTTCAACCAGTGCAAATTCACCCTGAGGTGTGACAACACTCGCATCTTGTAAGCCCTTGTGGAGGTTTTCGTAAGTAATGTGATCAATAGCAACACGGCCTGCGAGACGTTCGAACAAATGCCAGCGTGATACAACTTCTCTCCAGCGTGGACTCACTTTGCCTTCAAACACCTTTGCTTTAGCACCCGAACCATAACCGCATAATCCAAACAGCATGTTATCGAGGTTGCTGTTCTCTTCTAAATCTGATTCAAAAGTTGACATCAGTGCAAGGAAAATCGAACCAGTGTACTGGTTTCCAATAAGACTGCTCGCACGTTGCCCTTTCTCAATGCGGCTTGCGTGGAACTCAAGATATTCGGGGGTTTTGGAAATAGCTCTACGGTAACCATCCATTGCCTTCTCCCAAATTTCAATAATTTGCGGATCTTCAGAATTATGTTCATCAGGCATAGGGCCTAATTGCTCAGCGATGGCTTTCCACATTTCAGTCCCTTCCCGGTCGTGTCGGAAAATGTCGGGGAACATACGCTTGGCTTGGAATGCATAGGGTAGGTGCATGATGATTCGAGACCATTGTTCTGTCAATCGCTCATCTTTTCCATGTTCGTAACGGTTCTGCTTTTCGGCTTTTTCAGCAAAGTTGTGGAATGCCTGTCGAACTGCAGATTGATAGCAGCGATTCGAAAATTGCCCATCAAAGATAGGCTCATCACGATGGACACTGACTTTTTCTTCACCGTGTGCAAAAATTCCTAATTTTCTGACCGTTGATTCTGGGAGATGACGAATCATTCGTTCAATCAAGCCTTTCTTCATGGTGTGACCCGTTTCTTGAGCCAATTGCATCACGTTGGTAATTACAGAGCGGATACTTACCTCTCGACGTGGTTTGAAAAAGTCATGTACTGGAGTTGTCGAAACGCCAATGCAATCTGGAATCTCGAGAAGTCGAGGGTTTCTTCGAATAAGCAGAGCGCCTCCTCCAGCACCTTGGGTATATTCACCTGAGGACTCTAAAGCGTACTTTGCATTGTCTGAAAAGATGACAATTCCAGTTCGCTCATCGTGTTCAGTAGAGCGAGCAACCCAGTCAAGAGTTGTATGCAAGGCATCAACTGCACCGATACATGCAAACGTCATATCGACAACATCACAGTTGCGGAAACAATCTTGACCGTATCGTTCTTGATACCGTTGAGTGAGCATGTCGACAATGTATGTCGCCGTTGGCTTTGCACCATCGAGGGCGGATTCTGTTCCCAAATACATCCGGCCGATGTTGTTTGGGTCAAGTCCGTTGCGGTCAATAATCTGCATAACAGCCATTGCACCCATCGTTGCTGTGTCCTCATGAACGTCTGGAATAGCCATGGCTTCAAGTCCCAGACCCTTGTTTAATTTGCCAAAATCGGCACCTCGCAATTCAGCAAAATCCTTCATATCCATGTATAATCGTGGAAAGTGAATTGCGATATCGTCGATACCGACACAGGCTTGACTCTCTGTTCCCATCAATTGGTGTTCTTCAAACCCACTATTTGAAACAACTACCTTTCAAAAGTGGTAGACGGGGGTTTTGCTCAATCATTCCATTTCGGGGACTTCTGCCATTGTGGGGTCTTGTTTCGCCCAAAGAACATCATCAATTCGAAGAATAGAAATGGCCGCTTCAGTTGCACCAGCTATCGATTGACGGGCAATCAAATACGGCTCAAGAACTCCATTTTCAACCATGTTTGAAGGTCGACGGTTCGTCAAGTCCAATCCAAGGTGGTGAGAATCCTCTTCTGCGTTGACTTGAGCCGCTACCAGTTGTAACAAGGTATCAATTGGATCTAATCCAGCATTTTCAGCAAGAACTCGAGGTATCACTTCTAAAGCATCGGCAAAGGCTTCTGCCCCAAGTTGCTCTCGACCCGGTATAGATTCAGCAAACCTTCGAAGACTACGAGATAAGGCTACATGGGTCGCTCCACCTCCAGCTAACAATCGCTTATCCTCAAGCATTCTACATGCAACACCAAGAGCATCTGCGAAACTTCTCTCAACTTCACCCAAAACGGTTTCAGTACTTCCACATGCGATGAGCGTTGCACCTCCCTCTTCGGTTTCTACAATCCAATGAGCAACACTGCCCCACGTTTCATTTTTACTTGAAATAAAGGCTCCTAAATCTTGTTCAGTAGCCCGTTTCACATCTGATACGAGTGTAGCGCCACAGCCACGCGCTAAAAGGTCAAGATCGGATCGTGCAACCCGACGGAATGCTTGAATCCCTTCTTGAGCGAGCATAATTTTGGCCTCCTCATCAATACCTTCCTTACAAGCAAGTAAACCAATTCCAAGTGTTTTGAGATGACTGATTTGTTCTTGGAGTAATTCGACTTCTTTGATACGAAAACTCTCAAGAACACCAGGAGAAGTGACATTTATTTTCATGTCGCTTTTCATAGACCGGCGCTCAATGCCTCCGTCGACAAGTAAGACTTTACCGGCACCAGCGACTCGAGGCATGTCTTCATGAATACGATTTTTAGCCAAAACCAAGCCCGTAACCAGACGTGTATCATTCATACTGCCACCAGATTGCGGCAATATCTTTACTCTGGTTGGGTCAGCTACAATTCCGGACTCAGATTCAATTTGAATTGCTTCCGCCGCTTCAACAGCGAGTTGGGCAAGGAGCATTTGCATTGAGTGGTGTCCCTTGCCAGCAAGGGAGGTTTGTGTAGCAAGTAAACGATGTTCTTTGCCAGATTCCAGTGCGAGTTCAGTTAGGACACCAAGTGCATGGGTTTCTGCCATCCGGAAGCCTCGAGCGATAATCGCAGGATGAACATCTTGAGTGACTAAATGCCAAGCATTTTGCAACATTTCTGCAGACATGAGAACGGTCGATGTGGTTCCGTCACGAGCAATCTTGTCTTGAACAGATGAGGCATTGATCATCATTCGTGCCACCGGATGTTCGACTTTAGCAGATTCAAGAACCGTCACACCATCGTTGGTTACAAGGATTCTACCGTCATCATCGATGAGCAGTTTATCGAGGCCACGGGGACCGAGAGTTGAACGAACCGCTCCTGCCAAGGCCATGGCCGCTTGAATGTTATTCTGAAGAGCACTGCGTCCAGTCGTACGCTCAGTATCCCTGAGAATAGGCGCATCGCTCATAGCACGTCCACCAAACTCTTCGCAATAAGGTCAACTATGGTTGAAGTTCGATTCAATCTTCATCGTCTTCAACGACTTCGAAGTCTGCATCAACAACGTCATCGCCTCCAACATCAATATCGCCGTCTTCAGATGAACCGTCTTGTTCAGCCATTTCTGCTGCCGCTGCTTCGTAGAGTTTAGCGGATACTGCGTGCATTGCCTCTTCGACTTCCTTGACTTTGGCTTGAATCGCTGCGTCGTCAATTTCGTCAATATCAAGTGGCTTTCCGTCATCATCTTGAACCATCTTTTC
>DAMU01000010.1:2127-21437 GCA_002499705.1 Euryarchaeota archaeon UBA91 | reverse complement strand
CTACCGGTTTGCCAAACACTGAGGGGAAAGTGCTCATCTAAGCAGTTGTCCAATACTTCTTGAGATGCAGCGATGATAAGGTCGCCAACTTCAGGATCAAGTTGTTTCAGAGCTACGTTTGTTTTTGCTGCAGCCTGTTTCAGTATTCCAAAAGCACGGACGACCCCTGCAGGCATGGTGTCATCGCCAATATCGAAATTAATCAGCGACCGAGCGGTTTGACAACCGTAGTATTTGTCAGCAGGAACTTCCAGTTCACCCATGGTGTCGGCTTCGATACGGACATCGGCCATGTTCAACCCTTGGGGACGAACTTCTTCACAGTTCGCACAGATAGCCCTTCTTTGACTGCTAATCTCTACTCTGAGGTTACGGGTGACTGTGCACGAGGCTGCTAAGCAACTGCAAGCAATAATGCATTCTGCATTAAAAGTAACCCATTACAGGTAAATAGTGGTAATCGACGCCTATTCGAGTGATACACGAATGATTTGCTGAGGAGTTCTCGGGCGATCTCCGGGGCCTTTATCACATCGTTCAATCGCTTTGACGACATCCATTCCTTCAACAACTTCTCCAAATACAGCGTGATTTCCATCAAGCCAAGGTGTTGGCACCGTTGTTAGGAAGAATTGGGAGCCGCCAGTGTTCGGGCCTGCATTCGCCATCGAGAAGACGCCTGGCTTGTCGTGCCTGAGGTTGAGCGCTGAACGTTCACATGGGATTTGCCATCCCGGGCCGCCGGTACCTGCTCGCCGAGAGTTTGGATCACTGGAATGCGGGCATCCGCCTTGAATCATGAAGTTCTCAATCACTCGGTGAAAGTGCAGTCCATTGTAATGACCACTTTCAACGAGACGGACAAAATTCGCCACTGTATCGGGGGCTTTGTCGTCATAGAGTTTGATGGTAATGTTACCTGCGCTGGTTTCCATAAGGGCTTGCATGATTCCTCCCAGCCATCGGAGGGTCAAGAGCATTCGCTTTGTCTTCCTAAGTGAATCAAGCCTTCAACCAAGGTCGGAAGTGTTGATCTGCATAGGTTCGAGCGTAATCTGCAGGATATCCTGCTGCGACCAGCTGTTGCTCATATGCGAGTTGTTCAGGTGTGATTGTTGGGTCAGCAGCTGGAGGCAATCCAGTGACAGAGGCATAGGCCATTTGTTGTTGGTCATACGCTGAATCACTGTCTTTGCCGCGACCACGGAGAACCAATACTACTGAAAGCAGGAGGACAACAATAACGCCAGCGACAATTCCGATAGTCGCTGGAGAAAGTCCAAAAATGTCCGAACTTGATTGAGCACCATCTTCGTCACTGCTCGAACCTTCGTCACCGCTCGGTTCAACCCCATCGTCATCCCCTACCGTTAGGTTAGAGTCTAGATCCACATCATCTACAGTTCCTGTATCGTTTTGGGTTTCGCCTGTATCGTCATCAACAACCTCGCAACCATCAGTATCAACTTGGGCACCGGCTACAGTGTCGGGACATTGGTCTGCTTCATCGTTAACGCCATCGCCATCAGCATCGGTATTTGCAGCAGGACATCCATCTCCACCAACACCGTTTGGCACGCCAAAGACATCAGGGCACGCATCTCCATCGATACCTTCTGGATTGTCACCGTAGGTGTCGCCATCTGAATCGAGTGCCTGACTCGGATCGAATGGCCACTCATCGTTTAGATTCGACACTCCATCTCCATCAAGGTCAGCACAGCCAATACGGTCAATGGTTGAATCACCATATGTTGTTGGGCAGTCATCAATGACCCCGTCGCCGGTATCCGTTGTATTGAATCCATCACGATCGACATCGTTAGCCCACAACTCTTGTTCATTTTGAATAAAGAATGGAATTCCAATTTCTTGATTATTGGTTTCATTGGATTCAGTCAAATCATCATCAGCATCAATGGTAAGGCGGCAATTGTACATCCCAGTCGCTTGTTCATCTGTTGTTGTGTAGTATTCAGCCCCTGAGCCGAATGTAGTATTGTATTGGCCGGTGACAGTGACCGTCTTTGTCGCCATTCGGGCAACGTCGGCGCCAGTTGAGTCAATCAGGTCGAGGTGCAACGTAACCGAGGCACCCATGGCGTCTCCTCGTAAACTCACCAATTCCCAGGTGATTTGTTGCTCAGAGCCGGAGGTGTGATTGGTCGGACATACAAGAGAAGAAATTCCGATGTCTGCCGGAGCAGAATCAAGGCTTTCGACACTAATGTTGTAATATCCAGCACCGTTATTTGCATCAAGAACAAGAACGTAATCCTTACTCACACCTTCAAATTCAGTGTTATAGGAAGTGAAGAGTACGCCATAACTCGTATTGTCGGCATAGGCGATGAGGTTTCCACTTACATCTTGGAGGGTCGCTGAAAATGGCATTTCAGGGTCAGCCGTAAATCCGATTTCGAAGTTCTTCCCATCGTTGACCGTGAATGTATAAACATCAGCATCATCAAGACCGCTAAAGCATCCTTGACCGTTCAGTGTTGGATTTTGACCGACATTGATTCCATTTCCACTCGGGGCATCCTGTCCTAAACCAAGGTCGTTTTGTTGGCCACAGTTGAATGAGTCTGGATCGACGCCCTCGGTTTCAATTATCAAAGTGTAAACTCCGAGACTGAGCCAAGATTCGACGCTGATGTAGAATGTTCCTCCTAAGCCAGCAAAGTCGTCATCACCCACCGTTGTGACTGTTTCATCGATAGAAGTGGAAAGGAAACCACGATCGAACCAAACACCCTGATCATCACGCAAGTAAACATCCGCATCTTGGTCGGGTGAATTAACGAGCGTTACAGTGATGTTGAGTCCAGGTGAAACACCGATTTCGAACCAATCATCATCATCAACATCTTTGTGAACACAACCGTTGATGGTCATTGAGACGTCTGTGCCGAGGAAGTAGGCTGATGCTACATCGTCTCCTACATCACCTCCAGACATTGCATCATCTTGGGCTGGGCAGGATGTAGCTTTCGTATCGATAAGTAATTCTTCAAATGAATATCCTAAGTTATCATCTTCATTCTTTTCATCAATTTGTTCATCGGAGTCTACCATGGCAATTACGGTGTAATTTCCTCCTTGAGCACTGGTTGGGATGGTGGCAGACAGTTGGAAGATTCCAGTTTCATTGATGTCAAGCGCGGCAATACTCATGTTACCAATTTCAACATCATGGTCTGCTAATCCACCGTCTACGGATAGCCAGGCAGTTACGAGGGCAGCAGGTGAAAGCATTGTTCCAGTATTGTTGACTTCAACATCAAATATTACGCCGCCTCCAGCGGTTGCTGAAAGGGAACCAGATAGATTCTCAATCACGAGGTTCGGTGCAGGTGAGGAATAATTTGTCCAAACATCGAGCGTCCAGTTCACGCCCGTTCCTGAACGAGAGAGGTTGACATAATAGGTTCCTGCAACACCGTCATATGTTGTTCCAAGGCTTGAAACAAGCCCTTCATTTCCTCCAAAAGATGCAGATGAGTCAACATCGAGATTACCGTTTGTCAAATCGATGTATGTTGTTACGGCTTGGTCGAGCGTAAGTGTGATGTCAATAGAATGGTCGGCAGGGACTTCAAAGGCGAGAACATCATTTGCATCGATTCCATCTATGCATCCCGTGTATGTCGCCGTTACATTTGTGCCCAGCGGCGTTGAAGCATTGGCTTGTTCGCTTGGAGCATCGTTACCAAGGCCAGCATCATTTTGCCCGTTTGGATAGAGGTTTTCACATGACTCTCCTACCAGCATCACGCCATCAGATGCAAGGAAATTATTCGATTCATTATTTTCTGTTACGTTTCCATACCCGTCGGCAAACAGCAACCAGTAGTATGTGCCATTTGCCAAATTCGAAGGCAGAAGGACTTGAGCCGTTGTTGTACGACTTGTGTTTTCTGCTAACGCCGCTTCTGTTTGAGAAACATCAATCAACTGATCCGCAGCACTGTATGTTTGGTCTGTAGAAAGGACAAACTGAACCTCAAATGCATCCGATGTCGTGTTGTAAATGTTCTCAACCACGTATTCAACGTTAACAGTTGAACCCGCTTGTCCAGATGATGGCTCAACGATTGAAGTGATGGTAAGGTCGGGGCGAGGTGGAGTGTTGTTGGTCCACGTTCTCAGAGAATATTGACCGTCTCCGCTGTAGATGAAAACTTCGACGTAAAAAGTTCCTGCGTTACTCGAAAGAGAGGTACCTGAAGTACTGACTTTCTCAAGGGCAGTTGTCGAAAGAGATTGATCAACAATGGTTCCTGAAGAGTCGATGAGGTTGAGGTCAAAATCGGCACCTGCAGGCACTGTCAATTCAATGTCAACATCCTTGCCAGCAGTTGTGGTCACTGCATACCAATCCTCAGTATCGGAAGCATCAATACAGCCTTGGTCGCCACTTTGTCCACTGTTCGGATTTGTTCCAAGACTACGTGATGTGTTTGCATCGCTTCCAGCGTCGCCAGGAGTCCCCGCATCAGATTGGGTCACACATGCAGCTCTTCCGCTTGTAGATTGCTTTTGTTTCGGTTTTTCGAACACTAATTTGGTAGGCTGCTGACTCTCTTTTGTTTGCTCTTTTGAGGTTGTTTTCTCAAAACCAGTCTTTTCATCTATTGCGGATACCATTGGCACCATTGCAGCAAATAGAAACAACAAGGTTAGGCTTACAGCCATTCGTCGGGCGTTCTGCATAGCCCAACCATTACCCGCACCGTTATCAAACCTCGGCTTATTGGTTAAGCGAGTGCTTGGTCGATTTCACTTGCCAGACGGTCAAAGCGTCCTTGAAGTTCTTTCATGGCTCCGTTGAAAGCTTGTTCTGGGGTGAGGCTTCCATCGGTTTCGTAATTGAAAATGTATGCTCCTTCAACAGGTTCCATAGTGATGGCGTCATCGAAGTCTCCATCGCGGTTTGTTCCAGGTCCAACTTGATGCAGTGCATCAGTAAGGTCGAGCAGGTGATTGATATCGGTCATCTTCTTGTCTTTACCAAACAGTTTCGCATCGATTGGCTTTCCATCTGAAGTTGTGAGTCCAAGATCGAACAAGACCTTTGCCTTCTTTGGTTTGTTAAGCGTTGCAATTTGGTGTTGGCGGAATCCAACAGCAGCAACTGGAGACCACTTTGCATGGTCACGGCCGCGACCAAGTGTTGCAAATGCATAGAATTCGAGATATTGACCTTTTGAGAGGATTGTCAAAGGAATGCGCTTGTGCTCTTCACGAATGTCAAACATTTGGTCCGAGATGGTTGTTAGGTCTTCAGCATAGACGGTTTTGAAAGCCTCTTCTGAATCTTCTGATGGACCTTCTTTTCGGATGTGATAAAGAACTTGACACGTCATGCAACCTTTCGATTCTTCAGCCATGTCCTTGCAGGTAGGACAGTCATCAGGGAAAGTGATTCCTTCGTCTGGATAGGTTGGGACTGGAATCATTGCTAGCCGGTGAGCAATAACTTCGTCTGGCAAAACATTC
Source organism: Euryarchaeota archaeon UBA91 (assembly GCA_002499705.1). Classification (GTDB taxonomy): domain Archaea; phylum Thermoplasmatota; class Poseidoniia; order Poseidoniales; family Poseidoniaceae; genus MGIIa-L1. Next base: position 15,935 of record DAMU01000010.1, on the reverse strand, counting down.
ACCGATTCCAAGACTTGTCCTTTGTTATCTTGGTGAGTTCCTTGGTCGAAATTGACTCGATCGATAGCGAGTTTCGGTACATCAGCGATAAGTGCACGGCGAATTGCATTCACTTGTGCAGCGTCTGTATTTGTCATAAGAAGTCGAATCTCATTGCCTTTTGGCCAGCCGTCAACGATTTGTACATCCATCTTTTCCACCTCAAAAATCAAACACGGCGGCCACGGCGGCCACCTTTTTTCTTTGTTCCATCGTGAGCGATAGGCGTCACGTCTTCGATACGAGTAATTGTCATTCCAGCACGGGTGAGTGCTCGAATTGCAGCCTGTGCACCTGGTCCTGTATTGTTGGAAAGGTTGCCTCCAGGTGCGCGATACTTGATGATGAGTTGTGTGAACTCTTTGTCTTTGAGTTCATCAGCCATCTTTTCGGCCGCACGGGTAGCAGCGAATTGTCCACCACTGTCCTTAGAAGATTTGACAACTTGTCCACCAGAACAAGTTGTTATTGTTTCTGCTCCAGTCAAATCGGTAGCAGTCATCAAAATATTGTTGTAGGAACTGAAGATGTTGATAATAGCACGGCGTGTCATCACTCGTCACCTCCGACATTTTCAGCAGAAGGCGCTTCTTCAGCAGCAGCGACGACTTCTTCAGCGAACTCAGGTGTTGCTTCAGGATCGACTTCTTCTTCTTCCACACCGTATTCAGCAGACGAAGCACGTCCGTCAATAGCTTTGCGAATAGGGTGTTCTGGGTTGTCAATCCATGGGCAACTTGGATGCCACGTTAGCTGTTCTTCTTCATCTCTGGAGAGGGGATAAGAAGGGATAGTGACTTTTTGATTACCGATGACAATCTTTCCGTGGGTCACGAATTGTCGAGCTTGCTTCATTGAGATAGCGAGGCCCTTGTAATACACTTGTGCCTGAAGGCGACGGTTGAGGATGTCTTCAGTGCTCAGAGACAGGATGTCGTCAAGTTTTGCATCAGAGGAAATAAGTCCCTTATTGTGCAATGAACGGAGGAGGTCTTCCATTTCGCGCTTTCCGTGGGCTTCACTTGTGTCGACCATACCAATCAAGCGCATTGCTTGACGTCGATGTCGGCGAAGTTGAGACTTCGCCTTCCAGATTTCACGCATGTTTTTCAAACCATGATTGGCTTGAATAGCGTGTTCTTCTTCGATTCGTGCAGCCTTCCAAGGATGGGAAGGCGTGTCAAACTTAGGTCGTGCAAACTTTGGTTCTCCCATACATCATCCCTCCAAATCAATTCTTCTTTCGGCTTACACCGAGTGTAAGTCCACCACGACCGTTCGAGCGGCCACGTTGTCCACGAACTTTGTTTCCGCTTGCGTGGCGAACACCACGGTAGCACTTCATGGTTCGAAGACGGTTAATGTCGTCTTCAAGAGTAAGAGTTACTTGTTGGCCAGTAAGATGCAATTCATCTCCGGTCTCAAGGTCACGTTGACGGTTAAGCATCCAAAGCGGGACGGTTTCTGCATAGCCTTCAATGGCTACACGGAGCGATTCCTGTTCATCAGCCGAGAGGTGGCCGGCAAGTGAAGCAGGGTCGAATCCGGTATTCTTACAAATCTGGATAGCGGTTCGTGGACCTACGCCCCGAACAGCAGTCAATGCTGTAGCGAGCGTTTTCTGTCCATCCATGTCTGTATCAGCCATTCGCAAGATGTAAGAGAAATCTTCTCCCAAATCTTCTTCCTTTTGTCGTGCCATTGTGTTCACCTCTCCTTAACACACAGTGTCAAGCAAGTTCCCGACCAACCTCCCCTATATCAAGACCGCGATGTATCTTCGCGGTACTGAGAACCGAAAACCATTGAATTTATGGTGATTTTTTCGTGTGATTCGGCGTGCGAAAAGGGTGCTGTTATTCTGCGATACAAATGAGCAACATTTCATCGCCGGGTTGCTGAACGAGAAAAGCCTCTCTCCGCCCGTGTCTTCGTGCGATTTGTCGGTCTATCGCTCCCTGAATTTTGGGCTGGAGTTCTGGAGAGAGGGGCACTCTTACTGTTAATTTCGATACGTCGTGTTCGAGTACCATTTCAACCAATTGATCAACGGTGCTGAGATTGAGTTGGAGTCGAGCTAGAGCGACGACGCGGCCAGTAGCTTGGACAAGCATTCTGTCGTTTTTTTGTTCAAGTCTGAGAGGGTGCTGGTGGTGGATCTGCGGGCGCCTACCCTCGACCACACCCCAGTTGATATGTTCTGATTTTGTGACCGTTTTTAGCCATGATTCTGCCATCCCGCTTTCAACAAGAGCCGCATCGAGGATGCTGACTCTTTCTCCCCGTCGGGGAGGTTGGCGCACGGGGGTTGGAACGCCATCGCCTTGTTCCAGAGCAATACCTCCTGAAATGACGTAAGCGTCTTCGGTAATTTCTGGAGGGATACGGACGAATCGCCGTGCAATTCCCTGACTGGCTGCGCTTCCCAGCCACAGAGCAAGTCGGTCGACGCGGCCCCTACCGCGAGAAGTCCAAACCCATGTCCGAGCAATCCCACTCCAGACCTCATCTACCAATGATTCCACTTCGATTCTTTGAGCGTGCGTAAGCCGGGGTGACAGGTCGAGCAAAAGAGCAGGCCCATTTTCCCCTTCCGACAAATACGGGGCCCATCCTTTGAACACCTCATCAAGCCGAGGGGCCATTTCATCAAGCCCGTGAGTTCTGCTGTTTCTCGGCCGTGCAGGGTCGAGATGAAGAAATGCTATTGAAGGATAATCGTCGAGTTTGAAGTGGTCAGCAAGTGTCGCACAGACCGTTGCTCCATCTCTGCCATCTCCAGCGACAATTCGTGTTTTTTGCATGCGTTCTAGACCTTCTTCATTGCGATACTTTGCAATTGCTTGCAGGTTAACGGCACTTGCTTGGGCACGTTTCACGTTCAATTCAACTCCGATGCCGGCTCTTTGTAAAAGCGCCAAATGAGCGCCTAATTGAATGCCACTGCCGCATGCACAATCCAAGATGTAGCCATCGGGGAGTTCGAGTTCCGTCAAGAGTTTTGAACGTGCCAAAGCCACCTGCCAAGGCGTTGCTAATGGCTTCCCTTCGCTGGCGTGGAAAAATACCAACTCGCCCGCCGCTGTAGGATCTGGGGCGAATTCAGTTAAGCCGGCTGAATCAGCGATACTCGGATTGAAAATTCCAACCATATTCTTGCCTCATTGGCCTGCTACATCACTTCGAGTCATGATGCTTTCAAAGTGGATTCCCGCGTCAGCAAACGCTTCCTTGGCTCCTTCCTCACGGTCAACAATGCTGATGACGGCAACCACCTTGCACGATGTGCCCTGATGGATACGTTCAACGGCCTTTATTGCTGAACCACCGGTTGTGGTTACGTCTTCAACAATAACAATCGTCCCTCCATTTTCAAGGGACGAGCCTTCAATTCCGGGAGGGTTGTTGGTCTTTCGCCCCCCTCGACCTTTTGCTTCTTTGCGGACCATGAATCCAAGTCGGGGGGTTGTTGCGGGAGAGGTAGCGACAGCAATTGCCGTCAAAGGAACTGCTCCGAGTTCTAAACCACCAACAAAGTCAACGCCTAAATCGTCCATTCTTAGGTTGAAAAGAGCACCCAAGTGGTGTGTCGATTCAGGGTGCATCATGACAGGTTTGGTGTCAAAAAACCATCTGGAATTTCGCCCACTTGCCAGTGTAAATGCATCATCGCTACCGCCGTCGATGAATGCTAAATCTCGCACGAGTTCAACCAGACGGGGCCAACTTGGATGGGAGCGAACGCTCGGATGGACGGTCATTAAACCGTCTTTATGCCCCGCATCAATGAACTTTGCTTCTCGTAACCGCTGACGCCAACCATGCGATTTGAACGCGGCACTCATAAACGGTCGCCCTCAAGAGGTAAAAGAATCACATGCCGCCATCGAATGCATCAGGTCAAAATCGAGGACATAATCCTCTGCTTGGTCTCGATATTCAACGTTTGGAAGCGGAAATGAAATCGTATCACCAGTGGCTCGACGAGCATGCTGATGAAGCATATATCGTGGCCGAAAAAGCGAGAAGCCAAGGATATGACCTCAAAGAGCACGTCGAGATTCCGAGGGCTGCAGATCTTGCGGGGCGAACTGAAAAACTCCTCGTAGAATATTTGGAGGGCTATGAAGTTGCAGAAGATATCCGCAAACTCCTTGCAGAGCATGACCGAGAAACAACTTCTATTATGATGGCTCAAAGCGTAGCACGCGGTTTTCGCGAAAAAGGTCACGACCTCATAACCGCTATCGACGTTGGATTAAGAGTTGGACTTGCCGTACTCACAGAAGCAGTTCTTGTTGCTCCACTTGAAGGAATCAGCGAAGTTCGTTTACTCAACAATGTAGACGGCTCTCAATTTGTCTCCGTTCATTTTGCAGGACCAATCCGAGCAGCAGGAGGTACGGCTCAAGCGCTCGCAGTATTGATTGCAGATATGATTCGCCGAGAACTCAACATAGGCCATTACCAGCCAACGACTCCAGAAGTTGAGCGTGTGAAAGAAGAGTTTGGTCTTTACAGAGGCAACCTCCAATACCGCCCTTCGCCAGCAGAAATCGATGAAATAGTTCGGGCCTGCCCCATCATGATTAACGGCGAATCTACTGAACGAATCGAGTGTGCAGGATATGGTCGGGTTCGCAACATTGACGAGGCGCGAATACGTGGTGGAGTTCTGCTCGTTATTGGAGAAGGTATGTGCCTAAAGGCTCCAAAGATTCGTAAACACACCGAACGACTTCAAGTTCCAGGCTGGGATTTCATCTCAAAATTTGCATCAAAAGGGAAATCTGAAGATGAAGATGGCGATGGTACCAGTTTCAAATCTCGCAAAGTACCGATGATTTCGAAATTTATGAAAGATATTATTGCAGGCAGGCCGGTTTTTGGTGCCCCATTGCAGCCCGGAGGATTCCGCCTTCGATATGGACGCGCTCGCCCCTCTGGATTGGCCGCCGCATCGACCAATACCGCATCGATGTTAGCGATGGACGATTTCATTACAATCGGCACTCAGATGAAAATAGAACGACCTGGGAAAGCATGTGCAATTACCCCCTCTGACGATACCGATGGGCCTTGGGTGGTTTTACGCGATGGACGTTTTATGCGCCTAGATGACGGCAAAAGCTATGCGGCAATCAGCTCCAAAGTCGGCTCTGTTTGGGATAACGGGGAACTTGTTCTTGGATATGGTGAATTCATGGAGAACAATAAGAAATTGGTTCCTGCAGGATACTCGAGTGATTGGTGGGCCAGCGATCTCCTTGAGGAATTAAATTCCGAAGCAGCCTTATCTGATTTTGCAAGTATTCTCTCTCAGCAACGGTCTTTCTTCCCCGACGGTATTCCAGGCATTCATCCAGAGGATGCTGAAGATGCTGACAAGCAATTCCATGTGCGCCGCAAATGGCACGCATTCCTGACAGCATATACGGTGGACTGGAATCAGAGCAAAGCAGTAGCACACCGTTTCAAAACATCAATTCCTGCACCACACAATCCATGGTTTCTTGATTTGCCAATCGAATGGATGCCTGCCCTTCTTCCACTTCTCGAGCAAGCCTCTATCGAACCATTCGGCACTTCTCATCAACCCTTGCCAGATTCAGAACCTCAACTTCATGCGATGCCTCTACCTGAAAACAGGCAGTTAAGAATAGCAGGGGGGGTGAAAAATTGGTCGCCAAAAACGATGGATATTTTACGTCCAGAAGCACTTGATGACTTGAGTGAATTTGAGATTCCAGGGCCAGATTCGGCACCCGTTGAGCCAATTTTCACCAAAGAGGTCCCCGAGGCTTGGACGTATGTACAACATGGCCTTGCCAAAGGAGCGGCTATGATTTTGGGATTAAGACATCACCACGATGGAGATGATTTAGTCATCACTTCGGGTTGGCCGGCCATGCTGGAAGGCTTTGGATTCAGTTACGATGAGGAAAAACCACTTCGTATTGCAGATGCTAAGACTCGTTTTGAACAGCGTATCGCACAATTACGTGAATGTCAACTCACACTGAGCGAAGAACGAGCCCGACTTGAAGAACTGCGTCAATCACGTGCAACAGTGCGAATTGCCGCTGAAACAAATGCTCGTCAGCGTGGTTTAGGTATAGCAGAAACCGACGAGGTTGGAAAACAAGCAGCGGCTCAAGTCTCCGACCCTGGCCCAATTGATCCGAAAAAGTATCTCGCCGCTCAGATCCATGAAGACGACCATGCCGTTGACGGAATCATAATTCAGGTCCGCAAGATATCTGACTTGCGATGGGAACACGCAGCTCCTGTTCGAATTGGATGTAGAATGGGGCGCCCAGAAAAAGCGGCACCTCGTATCATGAATCCAATGACCCACGCACTCTTTCCAATCGATTTGAATGGGGGCAACCAGCGTTTGTTAGCGAACGCAGCAGAGAAGCAAAGTATTCGCGTTCAGATGGGTCGTCGCACCTGCGTCAAATGTTCAAAAGAATCACCTTTCATCCTTTGCCACCACCGGGTTATCGATGCAGACGGCATAGAACGTGTTGGTGAGACGTGCGGCGGGCGAACGAAAATGCGCGAATCGGAAAACTCGAAACGACGTAGAAGAGGAGAGATTCAGACCGTTCGATTGGATACCATGATTGAAGATGCTCGTATCCGTTTAGGCATAGACCGCCTCCCGCGTCAAGTCAAATGTATGAAACAAATCGCCAGTCGAGATCAAACACCAGAAGCGATTGAAAAAGGCTTACTGAGAGCCAAACACGAACTGCCCGTTTTCCGTGATGGAACAGTGCGCTTTGACATGAGCGACGTTCCTATTACCCATTTCACGCCGCGTGAAATCAGCGTACCTTGGCAAACACTTGAATCACTGGGGTACACACATGATTGCGAAGGGAAACCACTGGAAAACGATGAGCAAATGCTCGAAATATTCCCTCAAGATTTCATCGTGAGTAAGAACGCTTGTGATTTCTTCGTAAGAACGGCGAAATTCATCGATGAACTTTTGGTCCGATATTACAACATGGAGCCGTATTACAACGTCAATACACCTGATGATTTAGTCGGCCATTTGATTTGCGCCCTCGCTCCACACACGTCTGGCGGTGTGCTTAGCCGCATTATCGGCTGGGCGGATTGCTCAGGCGGTTATGCCCACCCGCTTTTCCATGCTGCAAAGCGTCGAAATTGTGATGGAGACGAAGATGCAATTATGCTTTTGATGGATGGTTTGCTTAACTTTAGCAGAGAAATCCTCCCGGCAAATCGAGGCGGATTGATGGATGCCCCTCTCGTTCTTACTACTCGTCTGAACCCTACTGAAGTTGACAAAGAAGCCCTTAACGTCGATTCTGGTTGGTTTTACACTCGAGATTTTTATGAAACGACACTTTCTCAACCACATCCAAAGGAATGTGCTGAGCGAATGGACTTCGTTGAACGGCGTCTTGGTTCGGTAGCAGCTGTACGGGGGTACGGCTATACTCACGGTTGCCATGCACTTGACCAAGGTCCTGCGCTTTCGGCGTACAAAACTCTTGATACGATGATTGACAAAATGAACGGCCAACTGGATTTGGGCCACCGACTTCGAGGCGTCGATGTTCGTACCGTAGCATCGAGTGTTGTTCGTTCGCACTTCTTGCCGGATTTACGAGGGAATCTTAACGCCTATGCACGTCAAAAAATCCGCTGCCTCAAATGCGCACACTCCTACCGCAGAATGCCTGTGTCCGGTTCATGTATCCAACCAAAGAAAGAATCAGGGCGCGGCCTTACGAGCGTCGGAGTGGCTAAAGCCGAAGGGGGACTTTGTGGGGGCAACCTTGCTCTTACTGTGTCCGAAGGTGCGGTCCGTAAATACATCAAAGTGACCAAGCACGTTATGGCTAAATACGGTGTTGATCGCTATACAAAGCAAAATGTCGAATGGTTATCCGACAGTGCAGATTCGCTGTTTAACAACGATAGAGCAAAACAATTGTCTTTGTCAGATTTCCTCTGACGAATTTTCTAACATCCCGATTTTCCCATTTTTCCGGAACTGTCTTTTTATCCCATGAAGGTTAGAATGCCTTGAAAGGGGCATCAGTATGGATGAAGCAACTCTCGTCTTGTACGTCATTCTTTACGTCCTTTTACCACTATGGGGCCTTGCGAGTATGCTTGACTGGTGGTGCCACAAGCAAACAAACATCGAATCAACATCGGGGCTTCGTGAAGCCTACATCCACTGCCTCATGGGCGCACAAATCGGACTCCCGTTGGTTCTGTCCCTTGTTTTTGAGGTCAATGTTTTGATTCTCCTTCTATGCTTTGCAGCACTTGTCGCTCATGAATTCATCGCGCATTATGATGTTCATTACACAACTGGGAAAAGAGAAATTAGCATATGGGAAGTACATGCGCACAACTATCTAGCAACATTGCCTTTCTTCCTTTTCCTTCTCATTATTGTTCGCAAATGGCAAGTTTTCCTCGACGTTGTCACTTTGAATTGGGCAGGCGGTTTTTCATTGCAATGGCGGCAAGAGCCGTTGGGTGCAACCGGAAACTATGCAGCCATTTACATCGGCACCATGTCGGTCTTGGTTGTCGGCCCTTATTTGCAAGAATGGTGGCGTTGCTGGTCCTATGAGCGTAATCTTACTGTGGAGGAAACCGCATGACAGTTTACATCACAAGCACCGGTTCTTTCCTGCCTGGGCCGGCCATTTCCGTTGACCAAGTGGAGAATGTCTTGGGGGCTGTGAATGGAAAACCTTCTTCTCTTCGCGTTCAAATTCAAAAAGCGAATAAGATTCAAACGCGACATTATGCAATCGATGAGCAACAACAAACAACACACAGCAATACACAAATGGCAACAAATGCAGCTGAACAGTGCCTTGATAGAGCGTTCATCCCTCGAGAAAAAGTAGGTATGCTCGCAGTAGCATCGACTCAAGGAGATCTCCCAGCCCCTGGCATGGCGAGCATGGTTCAGGCGGAATTAGAATTGCCTGAGATTGAAATCCTCACGACGCACGGCATCTGCTCTTCTTCAATCATGGCTTTGAAAGCTGCATGGAACAGCCTTCGCTTAGAGGAACATGAAGCGGCTTTGGTCCTCTCCAGTGAACTGGCGAGCCGACTTTTGAAGAAGCAACGATATGAGGCTGCTACAACTTCGACGTTTGCTGCAAAGCGAATCGATTTCAGCACAGAATTTCTTCGTTGGATGCTTTCTGACGGCGCCGGAGCGCTGCTTTTACAAAATAAACCAGCTCCGAAGGGCTTGAGTTTACGGATTGATTGGATACGCGCCTTTTCACATGCACATGCGCTTCCAACATGCATGAGCGTTGGCTCAGCAGGGCGCCCTGAAGATACGCGAACGTGGCAAGATTACGATACTTATGCGCAAGCAGAACAAGACGGCGCCCTTCTTCTGCGACAAGACGTTCGACTCCTTGACAACCTTATGCGAATGGGCGTCGACGGTTACCTTCGACTGGTTGAGGAAGGCGTCAGTAAACCAAGTGAAGTTGACCATTTCTTATGCCATTATTCCAGCCACCATTTCCGAAATAAAATTCTTGAGATGCTTGATACTGCAGGTGTTGGTATTCCAGAAGAACGCTGGTGGACGAATCTCTACACTCGTGGTAATACGGGTTCAGCTTCTCTTTTTATTATGTTAGATGAATTTTTACGCACCGATGAAGTATCGGTGAAGGTTGGTGACAAAGTACTCTGCTTTGTCCCGGAGAGTGGGCGTTTCAATACAACCTATCTCCAATTGACGGTGGTGAATGAATGAACAATGGCGAAATTAAGATAGAAGGCGTGACAAAAGATACAACTGAAGAAAGCATTCCTGATGGAATAGAGATGAACTCCCATGCGCAAGTGTGTTTACAACACTTGCTTCGAGTGTGGCTTGGATTTGAGAGAGACCTCTCAAAAGTTCCACTTCTCCGGCGTATAGATTTGGGTACCTACACCGCTGAAGACCATCAAGTGTTCTTGCGAAATCTTCGTCAACAAGTTATCGAAGGTTCACGTTGGATTGCCCGTACTGCAAGCAGCTTTGACCGCAACCATGCAGAAATACGCTCGACGGTCATTGGCCATGCTGTTGACGAACATCGAGATTACGAGATGCTTGAGAAAGACTATGTTGCATCCGGTGGAAAACTCGAAGATATTCTCAATATGGAGAAAAACATCGGTTCTGAAGCGCTCCATGGCTTCTTGATGTATCGCGCCTCTCGCTCAAATCCAATTGACCTGCTAGGCGCAATGTGGATTATTGAGGGGCTTGGAGAAAAGATGGCGAATTCATGGGCTGAACGAATCCAGGAAATTACCGGCCTTACTGCAAATTCAACACGTTTCATGACCTATCACGGCCTGCACGACGGTGACCATATGCAGGAGTTTTACCATACGCTAAACAGCGTGTGTGTGGATGAACAGGCATCAGCAAGTATCGTCAAGACTGCAAAAGTAGTTGCACGCCTTTACAGGCTGCAATTGGAGGAAGTCGAATATGACATCCAGTGAACCTGTACTTACGAGAAAAGAGCGGCGCGCTCAGCGACGTCTTGAGAAGGCTCTGGCCAAAAATCACGGTAGAATGCCAGCCTCTCTGAGCGATGCTCTTGGGGGAGACGACAGCCTTCCTTTGGATTCTAAGGCGAAGGAATACTGGCTGAAAGATTTACAAAATCCACTACGTATTATCGTGTTGCCAACACTCAAGGTCCTACTCAGCATTACTCTTCACATCACATACTACCTCAAACGTTTGTCACCTATTCAATGGAGAGCCCACCGGTTTCTTCAATGGCAAATCTGCTTTTTCATGAAGCATTTTGTCCGACCGGAAGCCAATATCTTGATTCTTCGACACTTCCAAACAGAAAGTAATTTGCTTAATTTCGTCATTGACAACTCTGGAAAAGAGGGGGTTGAACCCGTCCTCATCTATCCTAAAGTCATTCAAGATTTGATGGTTCAAACCTTTGTTCATCACGACCAAGGTGTACTTATGACCATGCGGGATTTAGGCGTGGTGAAAGGAGAAAATTGGCCGGTAGCACAAGAGGATTTGAAATGGACCAACTGGACTCCCGTTGATATTGAGTACACCTCTATGAAAAAGAAGTGGACGCAGTTCCTTGATTTCGAAACAGCCCACGAACTGTTCAAAACAACGTTCTGCTTTTGGTTAACAGCGAGAGAATATGAAGCTGCGATTAATTCGTTTCAATTCGACCATTCCGTTGGATTACGTATCGATGAAATCATTGGTGCTGCACACTTTGCAGACCTTGCCCATAACCGCTTCCCGATGATCTTAGTCGGCCCGACCGGTCTTTCCTACAGATTCCTCATGCACGGCTTCTTTGTCGAACATGCCCATGCGCATATGGAGCGAATGCGAGACAAATTGGGGCTTGCTAATTGATGCTATACCTCTTTCTCATATCGTGGTATGTCTTCATAGGGCTGGGCGTTTCACTTGGAACTCATCGCTTAGTTTCACACAATTCTTTCAAATCGAATTCGGCCCTCAAGTACATTTTAGTGTATGCAGGTACGCCAGCAGGACCTCCAATTCAGTGGGCTTTAAATCATCGAATACATCACAAAACGACCGATACTGAAGACGACCCACATTCACCATACTTTGGTGGTTTTTGGCATGCGCATTGCGGCTGGTATCTACCAACAGGTAACACCTTTGTTGCCATTATGTATGCATTAGCCGGACCAATTCGAACAATAATTGATCCTTTCATTTGGAAAGCCTTCCCAGAGAAATTACCGCGAGATTTAGACCTGCCCTTGTTGAAATTTATGAGCCGAAGACCGGTGAATTTTCTTCTTGCACTCTCTCATTTGTTACCGTTCTATTTGTTCTATGTCGAACTGGGCTGGATGGGCCTGGTGCTTGGTTACATGATCGCAGTTTTGTTTTACAACATCGGCGATTCCATCAATTCCGTATCCCATTTAGTCGGTTCGCCTGATGACCCAAATACACAAGCTCGAAACTGGTTTCCGAGTGCCCTCTTGACGATGGGTGAAGGAAATCATGCAGAACACCACCGCTCTCCGGGGAATGCCAATTTTGGAGGTTTTGACCCAGGTTATCTTTTCCTGAGAGTCATGAAAATTCTTCGATTGGTAACTCTGAAAGCGCGGCGTGACTGATTGAATAAAGCAATTCAGTAGATTGGTTAGTGAGATAAAACTCCAACCGCGATAAAAGTTTAGGCCGCCCTAACAATTCTTATATACGCGGTTTAGGTCGACCTAAAATGAGGACATTATAATGAACTATACAAAATTGAAAGGATTACTACTGATTGCACTGATGGCAGTTTCTGGATTGGCAGGCTGTTTGGGATCAGAAGAAGATGAAACAACCGACGCAGCAGATGCGGCCGATGCAATGGATGCAGAAGACGGTGGCTACACCTATGCATCAAATGTTGACAACCACCGCTCTCTCATGAAGGACCTTTGCGACATGAAGGCCGCAGCCAGCTCTGATGGCGGCTACGACTTCGCAACTGCAAAGGACATCTACATGAACGGCAAGAATGCAGAAAAGAGCGATGGCTCTTACCGCACACTCGCTGGCTTTGCATCTGCTGATGGTAAGAATCACGGCTACGATGCATACTACAACGCATCCGGATCAGTCGATGCTCACATCATGGCTGCAATGGACGGCACAGGCGACTTCGCTGGCGTTTCTGACACCGTTCGATACCAAGGTATTGCAAAGTTGACCGTTAACATGGGAATGGTTGCTTACACTATTCACGAGTTGAACTCAGCAATTGCAAAGGCAGATGCTGGAAACGTCGATAACGACTCTGGCGCTCCACACAACTGGGACGAAGGATGGGCATTCTTCCACGGACCCGATGAAGACTACGGCTGCTCTCCTGCTAAGGTAATGGAAAAGCGCGCTGCTGACTTTGGTACAACAACAAATGATGTCTCAAACGCTCTTACTGCTTCACAAACCGCAATGGTTGACGGACTTGCAGCACTTCAAGCAGAAGACTCTGCTGGATACACTGCAGCAGCAGACACCGTTGTCAAGAACCTCGTCATTACCTACTCCCAAGCAGTACTCAAGTACACTTCAAAGATGGACAGCAACGATTCCGCTGAAAAGTATCAAGTTGAAGGATATGCATTCTGGAAGGCAATCGAAGCATACTCGGCTGCTTACACCAACGCATGTATCCACACTGACGGAAACGTAACCTATGTCGGAAACTCTGATGCATCTGCATGCGACGCAGCAAACGAAACCTTTGACGGACACTACGGTGCAGACAAAATCAACGAGATCTTGAACCTTCAAGACGCTACTCAACTTGGAACATCCTACGACGTTACCGCTCACCTCGAGCACGTCTGGGCTCACTATGGCATCACCTCTGATGACATTGGAACCTACAGTTGAAACCGATAATATACCTCGATTGAAGCATTGTGCTTTGTTGATACTGGACGCCTCCCCGATAGGGGGGGCTCCTGTCCAGGTTACGACTAAGTCCTTGCTGCAACCGAAGAGTCACTTTGAGGACCCTACATGAAATCAACGCAAAGCGCTGAACTGTACAGTTCACCTCCAACCCGGTGGTTGTATTTTCTCATCGCTTTGATGCTGATTCCGGCCTTTCTTACCGCTCCATATGTCCTATTGGATACGGAGACTCCGCCTGGCGAAGTTGATGCAGCGAGCATAGCGAACCAAAACG
>DAMU01000010.1:0-1746 GCA_002499705.1 Euryarchaeota archaeon UBA91 | reverse complement strand
CAATCCATGCCGAACTTGAATGAACACAAGCAAACTGCCGCTGTTCTCAACATCCAAACAGGACCACTTACCCTGTCTGCGACGTGCATTAGTGAATTGATGACCGGAGTACCAAACAGACCTATTGATGGCCTCAACAATTTCAATTTAGGTCACCCCGGTGGCAACGATCCATGGACACTGGCAGGTGAAGATGAGCGGTATTCTGTTGGCATGGTTGGAAGCTATGTAATGGGCAATATCTATGACGGAATGCCAAACATCAATTTTGTTGATACATTCAAAGGTCATAGCGACTACTATGAAGGCGATGAAGAAACCGAAACGATAGCCACTCAATGGCTTGAAAATGGTGAACATAATGTCATCGCAGCACATTTTTCAGGACCCGATAAAGTTGGTCACCATTGGGGTATTCGAACCGATGAATACAGAGCGAAACTTCTCTCCATTGATTTGATTGTTGAGAGAATTTTACAATCAGTTCCTTCAGATTGGACGGTTGTCATTACCGCCGACCACGGTATGACTGACGCAGGAACACATGGCTCTGCTGAAAAAGTCACACAAGAAGTAGCCGCAATAATTTCTGGGCCCCATGTCAAGACGGGGGAATGGTTTGGCATCAAACAACCTGATATTGCTGCATTTATGGTCTCCACACTGCTTCTTGACTTTCCGAATCAACTGCAGGGGCGTATTCCACTTGCCATGTTGAATCATTCGCCATCGGAAATTACAATTTTGGAGGAATGGAATTGGAATGCCGGGTACAACAGACATGTATTCTATTATCCAGAAGACAAAGACAGTTTATCGGAAATTGTTGTTGATTGGGAATCAATCGAAACTGAACCGATTCAAGTGAGGGCTTTGGATGTGACTGCATCTACGCTCACTTTACTCGCTCTTTTGGCTGGTGTTGCTTACGCTTTTGGTGGAAAGAAAATCGTTCAAAAGAACGAATTGATGAAAATTGGAGGCGTTGGCATCTTCGCTTTTATTTTGGTGTATTTCCAGGCAAATCTCGATTATTCAGCGATGATTCCGCGTGGGCTTGGCGCTCTTGGCGCTGTTTGGTTGGTTGGCTCAGCACTGGGACGCGCTCCAAGCAATCCAACACAATGGAAGAGGTTTGAACCAGTGTTTTGGGGGAGTGTCGGTTTCGTAGTTATCGCGTTGACAATCATCCAAGGTACGCTCACGCAATCTTTGGTGCAAAGTGCCATGTTCGCTTTATTCGCCCTCTCCGTTTTCGTATTCACCGGTCATTGGAGGGACGATAAAAAAGAACGTAATTATATTTTCATTTTGTTGGCTGTGACACTGATAGCAATCGGTGGACTGAGACTCTGGTTTTTCCTCATACCTTGGTATTACATTCTTGGCGGAATTCTCCTCGAGAAAGGCACTGAACGCACAAAGGAATCGATGGTCCCACTACTTTCGACATTCGCTTTGACATTCTTGGCAATTGTCCTTGTTCATCGCCGAGTGTTTGGAAGGCATTACATGCTTGATCTTGTTAATTTGAGCGCCACCAGCTTAGGCGGTTTCTTATTAACCGGTCTTCTCATCTTTTGGATGCTCTTGGTTGTGAAACATACTGTTCTGCCTAAAGACGAGCATCGTGCAACCACGTATTTTGGAATTGCACTTGCTCTGGGCGTTGTGGTTCGTGAAGCAGATTTTGACTCGCTTGAAAAACTCATGCTCCTCGCAGTTCTTGCTGGCTACGGGCTTGCT
>DAMU01000100.1 GCA_002499705.1 Euryarchaeota archaeon UBA91 | reverse complement strand
GCATGCGATGTCAAATCCCAAGAGATGGAATTATTCACTGGAGCGGTGTTCACTCCGGTGGTTGTCGGCACCGGTGAAGTACCGTTCGACCACGTCAAATTAAGCCAAGGATGTTGACTGGAAATGCCTTCAGTAGAAGTGAACGTAATGACATTCGGGCCGTTCGTATATTCTGTGATGTCATTTGATGCATAAAGTGCCAATGAGAGATATGAGGTGCCTGAATCGAGAGCTGCTTGAACCGCTTCACTTACGTCCCACGTCATCCAATCCGAATTAACAGAATCTTGTAAATCGACGTATGGGCCAAGGTCAACACCAATGTCACGTCCACCAAGTTCAGACCAATTGTTGACTCCATCATAGGTTGTGTCATTCGCACTTGTCGTCCAATTTTGATAGACTGGTCGAACAGCAATCGGTTCACCTGTGGAGGATGAGAATTCCGAATAGAGGTTCAAATGAGCAGCGGTGACGCGAGCATTATTCGGTTGAGGAAGAGAATTCAACGGGATTCGGATAAGGGAAATTGCCTGACGGTCATAGCCGACAGCTCCAACTTTCAGTTGTGAAGAAGAATTGTATGTACTTGAAGCACCACTTCCTGATTCGATGACGTACGTATCGATAAAGTTCGGTAAATTCAGACTTGGCATTGCTTCTCTGTGATGAAGTTCAACTGATGCACACGAGCCATCTGGACATGTTTGCCAAGTTGTCAAATCAGGGATAGAGAACGAGAAAGAGTTCGACCAATTTCCAATTTGATTTGTTGAGGAAATGGCTCGGACTCTCCAATACCATGTTTCCCCATCATCTAAATCTGAAGTCGGGGTGAACGTGAGATTTGTAGCATCAAATCCACCATCGTTCCAGGATGTCATCGTCAAAAGTGAGGCAGAATCGAAGGTTGAACTGGTATCAAGTTGGACAGCCCATCCGCCAACTGCAAGATTGCTTCCAAATGACCATGTCAGTTCTGGGCGCTTGTTCGGCGTTTGATCTACGCCGCTACCCATTGACCATGAACCGTTGAGAGGGGTGACCGTCACCGGGTTCATTGGAACTGCGTTTGAACCTGGAACATAGACAAAAGTCAATTCAGGTTTTTGAGAATCTTGGGACAGACCTGGATACAATTGAACTTCACGACTTTGCCCAGAACCTGCTCCGAGAATACCGATTAAGAAATCCACACTGCGATTTTCCCTCATAGCATTCTGGACACCGAGAGTCACGTTCCAATCAACACGGTCTCCGCTTGCATAAGATGAATCGAGAAGTACGGAGTCGAGAAGAGAGGAACGCTCCCAACCTTTCGCACCAGCCATACCCCAGCTGTTCGTACCGTCATAGGAATTCCACGTAGCGCCATCATCAGTCCAGTTGTGTTGACGACTTTCCCAAATGGCCACTTTCGGAGAATTCGAAGGCGTGCTTCCAACGACCATCGAAAGGTGTGCAGATTCAACTGCATATCCGGTAGGAAGGAGATTGGAAAGTAAATTACAGTTCAACAGTCCCATTGCTTCAATCGGGTACGTGTTGTAAGCAATAAGGAGTTTTGATTCATCATTGTAGTTTTGTGAAGGTGTTCCACTGTCAACATAGGTATCAAGGCATTCAGGGTAGAGGCCGTCATCGGTTCCGTTTCCATGTTTCATTCGGAATTCATACCGATCGCCACCCAACCACGTGCTTTCAAGTGAACTTACGAGGAAACTGGAAGAGGACCACGGACCATATCGTCCATCTGAGTCCAAATTTGCCATACGCCAGAAATACATGTTTCCGGCTTCCAAAGCAAGGCTTCCAGTCATGTTGAGGATGCCATCAGATGGTGAAAAGTCAGAGTCTGAAATTGTGTTTGAAGAGAATACTCGGTTTCGGAATTGCTCATCAGTTGCCATTTGAAGAATCATTTCTTGCGAAATTGTACTTGGAGTCCATGTAAGAGATGGAGTGAGATTAGCAGTGAAATTGTGACCAGATTGATTCCAAACTGCTTCTCCGGCAAGAGGAGATACCAAGGATACACCAGACAATGGCGTTGAAGGGCCCCACATGTAGGTGATTGCGACTGAAGGTTTCTTTGCATCATCAAGAACTTCCGATGAAAAGAAGACTGCATTCTTTGTGCCCGAAGTCGAAAATGCTTCATTTTCACCGCGTGCAGTAATCATGAAGTCGGCGCTGTCAGTCGAACCACTTTCTGTCCAAGACTGAAGGACATCGGTGAATTCAAAACTAAATTGACTGCTTGTTTGAGAACCATTAATTCCAGAATCCGACGCAATAGAAGCGTATTCTCGTCCACCGTCTGACCAACTGTTTGCATTCGAACCTCGATTCCAAGTAACTTCGTTTTCCTCCCACTGCCCGGGTGTCATTTCATGCATTGACAGGTGAGCATTGTTGGATGATGAATCACGAGTGAGTTCGACATGTGCGTCAACGATAGTGGCGTTTGCAGGAAGTCCGAGAAGATGAACATTAAACCTCATGTGGATCAGAGATTCCTTGTTTGAAGTTACACTTGTTTCCAAAAGGTCTGTTGAGCCGTATTTCGTGTTCTTACTCAATTGGTTTGAATAGGAATCTTCAATGAAGTTCCCAATGCCACCCAAATCATCAGTGTCAACATCAATACTTGCAGTTCCATCGCCGTTATCAGTGACTGAATGAGCAGGTAAGAGGAATGATTCAGTGTTTGACCAATCGCTTAATGTGTCGGTTGAATCAACACTTCTTACCCGGTAATAGACTTGAGTCCCGTTCGAAAATTGGTCCGATGAAGGAAGAGAGAAACTGCCGGTTGATGTACCCGTGGTGAAAGAATCCCAAATGGTCGAATAATGCCATTCAAGGTCATTCAAATTTTTGAACTCTGCATCGAGCGAGAGTTGGTATTCAACGTGTGCTCCGACCAACGAATTGTACGACAGCGTCGGCGTTGTATCAGCAGTCAACACCAAGTCACCAGTCATCAGAGGGGAGCCATCAACAGCAAAGTCAGAAACAACTGAACCGCCATTACCAGCAGCTGAGGAGGATGTAACCAGGACAAGTTCGGGTTGATTCGCAAGGTTCCCTGTCTCGGAGAAGTAGCATTCGTATTCAGAGCCAAGTGCAGAAAGAAGAATACTCATAGTTGACTGGTTATTCATTGCTGCATTTTGAGCGATAGCAGTAACGTTGATGGAAAAAGTACCGTTATTTGTAGCTCGGAATGGAGGTTCCCACGCACTACGGTCGCCAGCACCATCTGCACCAAATGTATTCCACATACTACCTGTGTCTGATTGCGCCCATGTGACTGTGCTGGAGTTCCAACTTGATGGAGTTGCAGCGTAAATGGAAATATCTGAGGAGGAAAGAGAATTCTCATCACAGACGATATTCAACGTAGCAGAATGGACGGTATCCGATGAGGTAAAATTCATCGCGAAATCAAACAACAGCCGACTTTCAAATCCAGCGTCGGATATGCCAAGATATCCAGAGCCGCTTTGGTTGTAATTGGATGTTGGATTGAATTCTTCAATCGATGTGTCAGCCTCAACTGAAACGACTGAGCTTACATGAGAAACGCTGTGCTGCTCTTCAAGCTGAATGTCATAATCGACTGCCTGAGGTAACATCAAATCAGCAAATAAGAACATCAAAACAAGGAAGACGGTCAACGAAGTTCGACGGGGGGTAGACTCGCGTGGCATGGGACTCAATGCGTTCAAGCCCTGCGCCATATACTGTCTTTTCCCTTCTACGGTTATGAAATCGAGTTCAAGTCAGCGAATAAAGTCCTCTTGTTGATACGATTTTGAGCTGTTTTTTCTTCGATTGAAAGGAGAATGTTCAAGGAGGCTCGTCAATGACCTCTCCGCATGAGCGAACTTTGGGTTGAAAGACACCGCCCTCAGTCTGTTCAACAGATTCGAGGCCAAGCGGCAGTTGTCCAACGTTTACTGATTTATTCAGAGAGCAAGGAGTTCCCTCATTTGCTTTTTGCTGGCCCGCCTGGGACTGGTAAAACGACTGCTGCGATGGCGTTGACCAAAGACGTTTTTGGAGAGGAATACCGTAGAAATTTGCTTGAGATGAATGCTTCTGATGAGCGTAAACTTGAGAGTATTCGTACCAAAGTAAAGCAATTTGCTCGGACCGCACCATACGGCGGAGCCTCGTTCAAGATCATATTCCTCGATGAAGCAGATGCGCTCACCAACGACGCCCAAGGTGCTCTACGAAGGATTATGGAACAATATGCTGAAACATGCAGATTTATTCTTTCATGCAACTACTCATCGAAAATCATTGAACCGATTCAATCACGCTGTGCAGTCTTCAGATTCCGTCCACTCGCTGATGCTGATGTCAATGCTCAAGTGCATCACGTCGCCAAAGAAGAGGGAGTGACATTAGCAGAAGATGCAGGTGAGGCTTTGACTCGGATATCTCAAGGTGACTTGCGTAAAGCTCTCACTGGACTTCAAGTTGCAGCCGCACTGGATATGAATGTCTCACGAGATTTAATTTACGAAACTTCTGCCACGGCTCCACCTGAAGCGCTTCACCAATTCTTGATGGCGTGCAGAGACGATGGGTTCCATGCTGCTCGTCGACGCTTGCGTGAATTATTGGATAAGTATGGCCTTGCTGGAACTGATTTTGT
>DAMU01000112.1:5733-31016 GCA_002499705.1 Euryarchaeota archaeon UBA91 | reverse complement strand
GGACAGGTTTGACAGCATGGAATCCCCCTCTGCTTGTTGGTTCCTTTTACTGCTTAGGTGACCTCTTAGTGAATATGGCTGTCGTCAAGTTTGAAGGGAAGGACCGATTGGAGGTTACTGTATGACGACCTCCGACGAGCTGCGTAAGCGTCGAGAAAAAGAGGCAGTTCGTATTCGTACGTCTCTCAACAGGCTTCGTGGAGAACAACGTGCGTCCATCAAAGGAGGCGAGTCTGCCGTTGCATTTGTCGAAGAGCGATTGTGCATTGGCTGTGATCAATGCACCATCGTTTGTGACGATGATGCGATAGAGATGTACAAAGTTCCCATGGCTAGCCCACTTATCAAAGTTGAATCCAATCAGAAGGCGAAGATTTTGCGTGATGACTGTACTGGGTGCCGCTTGTGCGTTTTAGCATGTCCAACAGATGCAATATCAATGATTGACCGATGAGGTGAAAGGATGTCAAAGAAAGATAAACAAGATACAGCCCAACGCTTTGGTGGAGAATTTGGCCCTTATCGTAAAGAAGGGACGCCAGGAGTTTCACTCTCTACGTTCAAGACACTGGTATGGACTTCCAACATCGGTGGAATGATTTTGGTCGTGATTGCTCTCGAAATGCTGTTTGTTCGACAGATGTTTGGCTGGGGACTTGCCTCACTTATTCTGGGTGTCCTCATCGCATTATTCCCATCGAACTACGAAATCGTCGGTATGGAAGAAGGTCAGTCACTACCGCAAGATGATTGATTACACATTCATAATGGCTTGACATGTAGGGCATTCGATTTTGCCTGAATATTCATTTGGGACCTGTAATTCAGCATTACATGAACTGCAGACTACATTCCTTTTTCCGCTTGTATCATTTGAGCCAAGAAGATTTTCAATCGGTTCTGGCCATCCACTTTTCATTGTTGGAGACATCAAAAGGGGTAATGCGACAAAAATCATGCAGGATAGTGAACACATGATGGATGTAAGAAACATAGAGTCGCCCCAAGCGATGGACACCGGGTTCACTTCATCTCCGTGGAAGATGATGCTCAGTATTCCAGAGATTGACAATACTCCAAGCGTAAAATAAATTCCATTTCGATAACCAGAATAGGTAATTGCTCCACCGATTAAAAACCCAAGGCCGAGTATGAAAGCAATCGGTGAAAGTATCCACCCTAATCCTCCAAGTCCGCCAAAAGAGAAGATCAGAGCCCATCCTAATCGGAAAAAAGCGTAAAGGATGATGCATATGCCAATCCCGGTGCCTAGTTCGCTTTCTTTCTGAACATAAATCATTTGAGGGGCAGCATAATTACCAGGGGAATGTTGAGGAAAAGGCTGAGTTTGTATTTGAGGTTGGGGTGCAGGAAATGCTTCTTCGTCATGTTCCATCAATCGAATTACGACCTCTGGCTTGTTTCCAGAAACCTTGAGGCCACGATCTTTGCACAGTGTTTTGAGCTGTAGTACCGTCATGCTGTCGTAGTCCATCAACAGTTTTAGCAGTGATGAACTGTTAAGCCTTTTTCCGTACTTTAAGCCTCAACTTCTATTCGTGAGGTTGATTCTGAAGTCGCCTTTGCTTTCTTAGCTTCAACTTGGCGGGCAAGGAATGACACGACGTCGAGGATTTCGATGTCTTCGTAACGCTCGTCACCTTCAAATTTGAGACATTCAAAGTGCGATACACACTTCGGGCAAGATGTAAGCATTGTATCTGCTCCAGTGGAACGGATTTCTTCCATACGAGTGACACGGAGTGAACGAGCATTCTCGTTACAAGACATCATGCTTGAGACACCACAACACAATGCATCTTCAGCATGGTGTTCCATCTCGACAATCTCGACACCTTCAACGCCAGCAATCAGTTGCCTCGGTTCTTCATAGATTCCCATTTGGCGACCGAGTCGACATGGGTCGTGGTAGGTGACGGTTGTTTCTTCTTCGGCTTTGAGGTTCATGTCAAAACCATTTTCGATGAGGAATTCGGTTGTGTGCATCACTTTGACGCCTTCAAGTTCGTAGTCACGGGCAAAAGTTCGGAAACATTCTGCACAAGAAGATACGAGAGTATCGATACCTGATTGCTCAATTTTCTTCTGGTTGTAAGCCTTGAGTTTGTCAAACACTTCATCCAAACCTTGCCACTTTTGATCGTGGCCACAGCACTTCAAGAAATCACGTCCGAGATAAGAGACATCCATTTCCATTTCATCAAAGAGTGTGAAAGCAGATGTCGTAGCGTCACCGAGATTCATTTCGCCTTCATTGACATGCGAGAAGACCATTTCTTGGTCGAGGTAATCAACGCAGCCAGGATAATATCCGATGTTGGAGGTGAGTGGGTAATCTTCTATCGAGATGAAGTCGCTGTTTGCAGCTTCTTCTGCTTCTGCAGCAAGAACGGCTTGCAAGACGGTGTGGGCAATTTCTGCTTGAGGTCCGCCGACAATCAACGAACGTCGAATGTCAACATATGAGTCATAATCAACAAGTTGCGGACAAGCGTTTGTACACGCTGTGCATGTCAGACAAGAATACAGCGGGACTCCGTCGTCTTCATTGTTCCAAGAGTTGTAAATGATGTTGAGTTTATCTCCACCGTTAAACAATCGAACAGGACAAGCATCATCACAGAGGTCACAACCGTAACACTTGTTCATTTCAAACTCATATCCACGTCCCATCGAGCGTAGCAGAATGAAGACCATTGCTCCAAATGTCAAACAGGGAATGAACATTGCATAGGTGAGTTTTGCATCCAATGCCTTTGGGTTGTTG
Source organism: Euryarchaeota archaeon UBA91 (assembly GCA_002499705.1). Lineage (GTDB taxonomy): Archaea > Thermoplasmatota > Poseidoniia > Poseidoniales > Poseidoniaceae > MGIIa-L1. The sequence goes on along the minus strand of DAMU01000112.1, from coordinate 28,228 downwards.
TGATAGGTTGGATTCTCGATTGAGGCGAATTGTGTTCCGCCCAAAGCCATGTCTTCAGCGCTCGAAAGGTTCACGGTCGTTCCAGCAAGGCTTGCCGGTGCATTAGCGTTCCAAACCAAGAGTGGTTGGAATGAGGCAATTCCAAATGCGGTTTCGGTTTGAATACTGTTGTTGAGTGCAAGTGCACCGCTTACAGTGACTGAGTAAGTGTAATCGTAGGTGCCAACCGGCAATTCAATGGTCGCACCAGCGCAATTATCGAAAGAGGAAACAACAGCACCTTTGCTGTTGGTAACCGTTAGTGTTGAAGAAATCATACTTGCTGTCGCAATGTCGTTAATCTTACGTTCAGAAGATCTGTATTCGCAACTGAGGTCAGTGGTGAGTGTCTCTACGGATTCGTGGTGGCCATCAGGGAAGAGTGCGATGTCTTCTGTAACAGTAAATGAACCAGATGCCTCCCAACCTTCTCCACCGTTGAAGGTCGTTGTGCCAGCAGCAGCATTGATTCCATTCGCTGCATCTTGATGCCCGTTGGCATCATTGAAATCGGTAATGATATACCGAGCAGGTTGGTAAATCACCCAATCGAGCCAAGCCGTGGTAGGGACCGTCTCAGATTCACTCCACCCCCGCTCATCAGTGAATTCATTTGTAGCATGAACATGAACATCGCTTGGTTGATTACGCATAGCTTCTAATTCGGGATAGAGATCATGTGTCAAACCTTTGATGGTGAGCAATCCGCCTTGGTCCCAAAATCCATCATCATACGTGTCCCATGTTGCAACGGTTGCTGCCGTCGATATCAAAAGTGTTCCAACAAGGATTTGCTTTGCATGGCTTGGTTTGAATCCAGCACCCCAGGCTTTGACCATAAGTCCACGAGCCAGGAAATAGATACAGATCCAAGCAAGAACACCCGTCATCACCCACGGAATAGAGTTGAAGGCGTCAGCCACCCAAGGTTCTCTCGTTCCACACAACAAGTCGCCATGGCTATCCAATTTACAATAATCTGAACGGTTTTTCGCATAGAGTTCGAGGAAAATATTGATCGAAAACACGGAGATAAACCAAATGTGAGCAAGATAAACGGCACCTGCAGTTGCAAACCAAGGATCTTCAACAGGTCGCTTTTCACGTCCGCCGAGGAACGGAGGGAGTGCGAGAATACTTACTGGGATACCAGTGAGTGCTGCGCCCCACCAAGCAGCGTTCCATGGGAACACAGGCTGACCGACAATTTCGCCAATGAAACCAGTTGGAACAGTGAATTGCGGAAGATATTCGCCCCAGCGAAGGTACCCGTAAGAGAACAATACATACCAGTCAGGGAAAACGAACCCAGCCTGAGCATAAGGGTCAGCAGCACTGTGGAGTGGCGGTGGAATGAGCCAAGCGTAAAACAGGAGTACTGCTGCCATGAAAGAGAGTAGAATCGTATCTCTCAAAACTTCATGTGGCCAGAATCCGTGCCCTGTACGAGTACGCTTTCGTTTACCTGCAACCTCTTGTAACTGTTCTTTCTCTTCCATGTAGGAAGTAGCAACACGCCCGAAATTCTCGATTAGTCCCATGTTATACCCTCCAATATCAATGCGGTTCAGCAATGCCTTGCACCCAGACAATAAATAAGTGGATAATGATCAGTGTTGTCACAATTACTGGAAGGATGAACACGTGAATGAAATACATTCGAGTGACTGTTCGAGCGGTAAGTGATGAACCGCTAAAGAGAAGGGTTGCGATATATTTCCCAACCAAGGGGCTTGAGTTGGCAAGGTTGATGCCGATAACTGCAGCACCGTAAGCAAGTGAATCCCAAGGCAAGAGATATCCTGAATATCCGAATACGATGGTAAGTGCCATCAAAGCGACTCCAATCAACCAGTTTAATTCACGAGGGTTGCGGTATGCACCGGTGAAGTAAACTCGACACATGTGCAAGAATACACTCGCAACCATGAAGTGCGTACACCAGTGATGGACAGCTCGAATAATGTAGCCGAACGGAAGTTCAGTCATGATGAATTGCATGCTTGCGTAAGCAGGTGAAGGGTCTCCTTCTCCTCCAGGAACGTAGTATATGCCGAGGACAGTTCCTGTAATGACTAAGATGATGAAGGAAAGGAATGAGATGCCGCCGAGGCAATACAAAGGATACCAATACCAAATGATTCGAAGTTTATACTTCTCTGCGTGAGAGAGAGGCATTTGGCGGTGCATGTTGTAGTATGCGCCTTTCGACATGTTCCAGTAGTCCTGTAGACGGAAGCGAGTATCAAGCCATGAGAACACCCAAAGGAACAATCGTTCTGCGAAGCCCATTTTTCCGGTAGACTCTACAGCACGTAGAATTTCACGGCGAGGAGTATCGCTGCTCTCTTGTCGAAGAGTGAGTGCAACCAGCACCACAACGAAAGCGATGAAGAACCAAAGAATCCAAAACATTGTTGTCATCATAATCACCTCAGTCGCAATACGTATACCAGTCAAGATAGTCCGTTATGCCCTCAATAACATCTCCATTCAATACAATCGGGATAATAGGGAGTCCGACTGGTGCGGGCCCACCAGACTTTCGGATGCCAGCATAGTTAAACGTGGCCCCATTTGAACGGTTTCGGTTTGTGTTCATCTCCAAAACTGTTGGGTCAAAACGCGACGAGTGACAGATACAGAACAACTTGGTGCCGCCGTCGTCGCCACCGCCAGGTGTCCATGAATCATCAGTGAATGAGTTTGAAACAAGTTGCCAACCAGGGATGCAGCACAAGTGGGTGCAGCGGCCAAAAATCATGACCAAGTTATCCGATGGCAGTAGTCGAGGGTCAGAATCACTCAAATCTTCAAAGTGCCCGATTGTTTTTCCGGTTTCATCAACACCTTCTGTGTATTGGAATCGTGCCTTACCGTTTGAAAGCGGGGTTGAAGCGTATTTAGAGTGGTTGGCATAGGTGACAACTACAGGGACACCGTTCCATATTCCTGCAGCACCTGAAGTTTCTGTGTTTGATTTTGCAGCTTCATCGACAAAGTCTTGTCGGGTCATAATCTGTTCATGCTTTGCTCCATACCATGCCGAATCTTCGCGACCTTTCGCCCAGAACTTGACGCCGAGTTCTCCTTCGGTAGTCCCCCCAGGTGGAAGTAAAATAGACGCAAAACCAAGCACGCCGAGTGATGCTGCTAGTACGCCAGTGGCGGTGTTGAACCCATAGCGCAAAAATTGTCGACGGTTAATCGACGCCGATGTGGAAACATCATTCGAATCTCCAGATGATGGGGCGGGTTTGAGATCGTATTCACGTGCCATGAGTAATCACCACTTATACTCCTTCCAGTCTTTCTGGTGCTCGGGAATGAATTTATTCATCCCATGCTTAACAATGATTGTATCAGGTAGGACGAACTTGAGATAAGCCATTCCCATTAAGCAGAGTGTGACGAGCATCATTGCAAGATGGTATGCGAGTTGCTGCTGGTCCCAGCCTTTCGCAAGACCGTAAATCATCGAAAATACCCAGAAGCATGACCAGAAAAGCCCCCATGCAAAGAAGATGATGATGAGATTCGAAGCGCCAGATGGTGCCAATGAGGCGCTAACAATCGTTCCTGATTCTGCGATGTTGAATACACCATGGTCGATGGCAGATTGCATCTGGTCTTCGGTGAGCGAAGCATCTTCTAATGCTTCTCGGGCATCTTCAACACTGACTTTGCCGCTGGCAACTTTTCTTAGAAGCGTGGTGATTGTATCATCCATCATTGATCACCTCTTCGCATGAGTTTGTATCGCAGCCTCAACTGATTGGTCCGTCCAGTGTATGATGTTGAGAAACTGTAACGCAGCATCAGTCCTGCAAAAATGATGACGAGAATAACTGCGCCAAAACCAAGCAATCCAAGCCAGTGTGCTCTCAGTTTAGCACCCATGTGATGTAGGTCAACTCCGTGGTGGTCGGGTTCAGGAGGGCTGACGTTTCCGTCACCAGCGAACAGAGTTCGTGTTCCCAGTGCACTGGTTGAATCGCTACCTTCCTGCATTGAGAACAGCAATTGATTCCATTTGTCTTCTTCTCCTCCAGCGTTGTTCAATTGATCGCCGTTCACTGAATTGCCAGTAATCCAGAAATCAACGCTACCGGTTCCTGATTCAGGTGCTTGCCATGATAGCGTCCACATTCGGTCTGCGTTACTGGCAGATGCTTCAGTATGGGTGAGTGTTGTGACATCCTCATCCCAGTTCTGTAAACCGTCGCCGGAAAGAGCGCCAGCACTGATGCGCATGGCAAATCCTGCGGTGTAGGTTCCAGTAGCAGCGGGTCCGCCGATGATCTGAAGCGTCATTTCGTAGGTTTCTCCTGCAATCCATCCATAGGGGACGTCGTCGAGGATAATTTGAACAGAATTGTCAGCTGCTCCATTGTGACAGAGACAGCCTCCTTTGGCTACGTCATCAATGGTTTCCCCAGCGTTGTCTTGGGCGCCTCCGACACCGCTATGAAGTGAGGAAACGAAACCGGGAACAAGAAGCAAAACCGCAAGAACAAGGATAACTCCCGAACGTGTAGAAAATGTGCTCACGCGCATTGCATCACCCAATTGTTTTAACCCACTCGCAAGTGCCCCTTAAACATTACCAGTGGAAGCGATAAAAAAATCTACGCAGTCCCTCGTTTTTTTAGACATTTAAAGTGCAGAAAAATCCCCGATAAACATCCCAGTTTCCCTCGAAAAGCGTATACTTTTGATGCTGGGGATGGGAGACTTCTTGAAGGTCCGCCCAGAGCGTGCATACGAGACAACGATGCCCGCCCACTTTGACAACACCTATGAGTTAACTTCAGAACAACTGGAGCAACTTGATCAGGCGGAAGAGATGATGCTCCGAAACGACCTTGGCGCTGCAGAAAAATTGCTGCTTTCCATGATCGATACCGATCCTGATTGTATTCCCGTTCTTTCGAACCTTGGGCATCTTTACGGTCGTCACCTTTCTGAGTTTGAAACAGCAATCGAATTTTACGACAAGGTACTTGCACTGGAGCCAGACAATGCTTGGGCCAGAGATGCACGTCGCCGATATTTGAGATATGTTTGACAATACTCAACACTGCAAAGTTCATTGAGGTTCGGTTGAATGGCCCTCTATGGAAGCGTCACACATCCTCATTGCTGGAGTGGGTGGCGTTGGTTGTTCATGGGCAAAAGGGGCGCATGCTCGTTGCGAAGATTTTGCAGATATCTGCTTGGTAGATGCTGATGATTCGAGTTTTGAGAATAATGCTTCTGCACATTTCTTACGCTTGGGGCATGCACTTGACTCAATGGGTTGTGCAGCACTCCCTCCACTCGCAGAGCAACGAATGCGGGGTTTGTCTGCACTCGCAAGAACCGTTCTTGAGCCCGTTGAGTTGGTTCTCTTGCTTGTAGGTCTTGGCGGAGGCACTGGTACAGGAGCAGCACATGAATTTGCACGTCAAGCTCGGCAATCTGGTGCAATTGTAGTCGCTGTTGCTGCTTTACCATTTGATGTTCAAGAAACTCGTGCAGCCATCGCTGAAGAGGGGTTAAAGCGTCTTGAGAAAAATGCTCATGTTACCGTTCGGCTTTCGCTGGAACGACTCGCTCGACAGGCTAGAGAGCGGGGCACTGCATGGCAAATGGGAGCCGAGTGGGTTGAGGATTTAATCGAAGGTCTGGTCCGCACATTGATGAGAATGGGTCTCATTAATCTGGATTTGATGGATTTACGAGCGATTGTGGAAAAAGATGGAGAAGCGACATTACTGGTCGGAATTGGTAAACCAGATGATCCTGAAGGAATTCTTGAATCTGCTATGATGGCTCCACTTGCTGAACTGGATGTTGGTGGAGCTCAAGGATGTTTGATTCAAGTTGAAGGCGGTGTTGGGATGACAATAGGGCAACTGGATGAGGTTGCCAATATGTTCACTGAAGCGTTGGATCCGAATGCGCAAGTCATTCTTGGAGCACGTGTAAGTGAAGACCTCGAAGATACAATCCGAGTCGTAACGCTTCTTTCAGGGATTCATTCAGAATCTTAGTCCTTGATTTCAATGACATCATCCCACTCAACATCTTCGTTAATTGTAGGTCCAACATTTCCGTCCCATTCAACTTCAATCGATTGTTCGGATTCCTCTTCCAGTTGTACAAACTCCTCTGGCTCCAAATCTGAATCTTCAGATTCTGTGGGGCTAGGATCTGACTGTGGTATTCGAGTCGAAGATACAACAAGGTCGTGTTGATCAAGAATTTGAGCTAAAACACTTCTCTGCATCCAAGTTATCGTGAGTAGAGCGATGATGTGTCCGGTGATCATTACGTTGGTAATATCATTGAAAGCCGTTGCCAGCATTGCAACACTTCCCGCATAAGCATAGCCGAATGAAAGTCCCCATGGGAGCGCATTTTCAGTTGAAAGCAGTTTGTACTTATCTCCTACTGATTGTGAGGTGATTGACCAGATGGCCATAAATACCGTGAACATCATCAACAACACCTCTTCAATGAAAACCTCAATCGGGCCAGGAGACATTACCAATTGTCGCCATACAGTAAGGAGGTGCCATGTAGCGAATATGTGAGCAAAAAGAGTCCATCGGAAAGAAAATTGCTTGAGTGCTTTATCACGAAGTGCCATTTGGCGGTATTTCCAAGTCCACGCGACCGTCAATCCGTAAACGATGACGGCAGTAAAGAAGAATCCAAGGTTTGTAAGAAGGGCATTTGCCACATCAAATTGCTGTTCGTAAATGGATTGGAAAGCCATTATTCCTAATGCTGAAAGAGAAAAAACGATGATGCTTTGAGTGGCAATCATCATCTTGATGTTCCCAGTAGTTGTTTCTTTCTCAGGTAAATTTTTGGCAGCTTTCGATGAAGCCCAAGAACCGAAAGACCGTCCTTGTGCAACTGCCCACAGGACAAAGAGAGAACCTAAACTCAAGGGGATAGCAGCAGGTAAGTCAAAAGCAGAATCTCCAGCAAAAAGCATCAGAATAAGGATTCCAAGTACGCCGGCAATCGTTAAGGGGAACAGGCAAATTTTGAAACTGGTAAAGATTCTTTTGATTGGATTCGGTTTTTCTTGTTCTTCAGAATGCGACAAGGTAATCCATGTTTTCACTTTCTCACTGCTCGAGAATACCGCGGTGACTGCATATCCACAGGACAGTGAGATGAATCCCAGTGCAGCTACATCTCCACCGTTGGAGGTATTTGCAATGATGTAGAGTAATGTGGAGGCAATCGATATGAGCGCAAGATGAGGGAGAGTTTTGGGTGAAAGTAACGTACCGACGAGGCCAAACAATGAAGTTTCATTTGCCGCCAAGTTGGTGAGGGTATCGTTTTCCTCAGCGGAAGGTGCTATCGGTGCTTCTGCATCCTCCATGCCCAAGCCTCTCATTCCTCTATTTTCATTCTATGCACGATTTTGACGGTGAAAGGTATTGAAGGAGGAGTTCATCCTCTGCATGATGGCAAAGCGTTTGTCAAAGGCTCTACGCGGAAAACGCCGTTGGGTCGGTCTTGAGTGCTCCGAACGATTCACTTCACGTTCATCGCTAGAAAAACAGATTTCAAACATACTAGAAGCCAACCAGTTGTCGGGTGATTTCCGACTCATGGATTTTCATGCTTGTGGCTCTGAAGTTTCACAAGTGGCAAGTAAGGAATTAGAACTGGATGAGCAAAGGGGTTTTGCCATTCTCGAGATACCTCACCCTTCCTATGATGAAGTTCGGCAATGCTTTGGAAGTGAGGCTTCATACTCACAACACGGAATGGCGAGTTTAACGAGCAGTGGTAAAATTCGATTGGTACGGGAACGTCTAATGTTACCTCGTCCAATTCGCAACAATTGATACCACCACCTTCATTTGTTTTCGCATGTTGGTCGTGACATGGCTGGAGGCGGAACTGCACCTGCAATGAAGATGAGTGATGTATTCATTCTTCTTGGAGTGACTTTTTTGCTCGGCGGTCTCTTTATTCATGGACTGGTCTCGCCAGTTGGTGTTGATGCCGAATCGGATCCTTACACCAGCGGGGCGTCGTTGCTGAAAGGTGATTCGATGCAATTCACGGTTGAGGCTGCCAATCAGTCATCATTCACCCTCGAGGTCGTTGACCAGTCGGGCTCGGTCGTATTGACTGACTCTTCTACCCTTGCCAGCGGAGAATCAGCATCGGTTGATTTTGAAGCCAAAGAGAAAGGCTTCTATTCATTTTCAGTTGAATTCTCGGAAGGCTCAGGGGATGTTTTGGTCGATGTGGATCGCAAACTTTTGATTGATTTCATCATCTATCCACTCGGAGCTGTATGCGTCGTGTTTGGTATCGCTAAGAGGAAAGATGAACAAGGCAAGGAAACACTCGATGCGGTGTTAGAACCCGATGATTAATCCGTCGCGTAATTTGACCAATCTACGTGCTCTCCATCTTCGATGATGTGGGACTTTTTAGGCTCTTCAAGAAGCGTCATTTTACCTTCCATTCCAATTGTGCTAAAATTCATCTCCTTCCCTCTATAGAACGGTTTTCCGAGAAGTTCTAAGGACGATTCTAAAACCGCTGAATATTGTGTCAAAAAAGCCTTCTTTTTGACATTCTCGACTCCTGCTTTTTGTTCAAACCAAGAAGCGACAGATGCTTGTATCGAGCGTTCAAAATCCGGTAGAGAAATTCCCTTATTTATCTCATCAAGTGTCGCAATGGAATACTCGTTTTTACGGAGTTCTTTCGATGCGATGTTACATCCAATTCCAAGAATTGCTCGAGTTACTTTTCCTCGACTCGAACTTTCAACCAATACGCCACCGACTTTTCGCAATTCACCGTGGACCGATAGTAAAGCATCATTCGGCCATTTGAGTACAACACTCTCATTTTCTGGAACTGATGAATGAATAGCTTCGTGTAATGCAAGTCCGCCTTGAAGCTGAAGTAATCCCGGACTTGATATTGAACTGCTGTCATGAAGTACCCAAGAGCCTGCAAATGCTGTATCCTCATGGGACCATGGCCGGCCGCGACGCCCATGACCTGCACGTTGGCGGCCAGCTTGCAGAAAACTCCCTACTGAATGTTCTGACTCGAGCAAAAAGGTGTTTGTTGAATCGATTTCTGCTTCAAACATTTTTGCTTGATGCTCAAACGGTCGCCAAAGAGCAAAAACTTCGAGGCATTCACCATCTTCTAAACGCCGAACAGATACACTACGAATCGCAAACCCTTCGCCGATACATGTCGTTCGAATTCTCTTGCTTTTTTCATTTTGCGAAACGAGTAGAAAAACGGTCCCGCCCTCGGCCAATATCGCTGTCGTTTTGAGGTGATTGAGTAAGCGAGAAACAAGCCCTTTTTGGTCCGTATCCAAGAGCGCTGCTTCCTCGAGCGGGCCCAAGTGCGGTGAGTCCTTGACCGGAACCAAGTAAGGTAGATTCCATATGATGACATCATGGGATTTGTCCCCCGCCCATTGCTTGACGTCTCCGTCAATCAGCGGTCCAGGTCCCCCTTCATTGACCGTGATTTGAATATCGTTTTTTAGAGACGAGTTTCGACTGCTCGCAACTGCAAAAGGATTGATGTCACACGCAGTAACAGAAAATCCAATTTGTGCTGAAAAAAGAGAAAGTGCGCCTGAACCGCAACCGATTTCCAGCAAGTTTTTCCCATTTGGTTGGTGATAGTTGTGGAGTACATTTGCAAGCAGATCTGTATCTTCTCGTGGAGGATAGACTGTTGGAGGGATTGTAAGGAGGATTTGTCGATTTTGAGGCGTGGTCCAAATTCGGTGTTCTGCAACCCTGTTTAGTCGCTCAATTTCTTGTTCGGCGTCCTCAGAGCCGAAGTATTCCTCATCTGCCATTTGGTCCATTTCAAGCCAACCATTCGGAGTCTTTATGACTATCCAATACTCTGAAATCGTGCAACCCGACGCTAAAAGCACTATTTTGAATGATGAAAAGTATCAAAACCAACCGACACCTCTGCAAAACAGGCCAAAGCGTAACTTGCGCAAGGTATAAAACCAGTAGCAAAGTCGGGCAAAAAGCCCAAGTTGCTATTTTGGGCCTGTAGCTCAGTCAGGTAGAGCGTCGGACTTTTAATCCGATGGTCGCGGGTTCGAACCCCGTCAGGCCCGCCTGACTGGGTTTCTGGGCCAGAATAGCGGGGTAAAACGGGGTCTGAGCATGGTAGTAAAAAGCGCAACAAAAAAGCGGCTTATGGAGCTTGGAGTCTCCGAAGAGTTCGCACACAAATTAGCAACCGATCGAAACATGACTGACATCAAGGCAATGTCCTCTGATGAAGTCGCATCCACACTCGGCGTTTCCAAAGACTCTGAACAATTCATCAACACCATGTCGGTCATCGCCGAGCAAGGTTCACGTCGTCGCTCAAAATCGAAGAGTAAGAAGATTACAATTCGTGCCAAGGCTATCGATGACTTCGACCGTCCTGAAATCACCATGCGATTCAACGCTCTCAATCACATCTTGGTCCCGCACCAAGAGTTGGTTGGCGAAGCAAACATTTCTGTTGAAGACCAATTTGCTGTCGAAAGCGAAGAACTTGCCCCTTGGGAAATGCTTCAGGAAGACAGCGAAACAGGCGAGCCACGATTGGCTAAAGAGTGGTTGCCTAAAATTCTCATCACGGACCCCGTTGTCCAAGTCATCAAAGAAATTGCTGAGTCCCAAGACAATGCTCGTCTTGCAGCCGACCCAGACCACAAACCACTCGCCGCAGGTTGGATTGCCGACCGCGTACTGAAAGTCGTCCGCAAGTCTCCATCTGCTGGCAAAACAGTTGCTTATCGACTCATCGTTGAGGGTAACTAAGGGGGTATTAACATGCAAGAAATTATTCAATCATTTTTCAAAGAACGTAGCCTCGTCAACCACCAACTCGCTTCCTATGACGATTGTATTCCGTCAGGCGACAATTCCATCTCTCGTATGGAAAAAATCATCCGCAACATTCGCGTTGGAACCGATGAAGAAATCATCGATGACGATGGTGGCTACATCAAACTTGACGTTGTTGACCACGACATCACCATCCGTTTGAAGAACATCAAACTCGGTGAGCCTACTATCCGTGAAGCAAACGGTGCTGAACACCCGTCATCTCCAATGGAATGCCGGCTTCGTAAGTTGACCTACATGTCTCCAGTTACCATTGATTTCCAAATCTCCCGCAACGGTGTTCCTTCACCTGTTGAGGCTGGAGTCCAAGTCGGAAGTATGCCAATCATGGTTCGCTCCACTCGTTGTAACTTGCATGCAAAGCACATCGCTGGTGAGCGACAACTCTATCCTACCACATCTGCTGAAGACGCTACCATGTGGGATGATCTCCTACGAAAGCGTGGCGAAGACCCTCTTGACCCTGGAGGCTACTTCATCATCAACGGAACTGAGCGTGTCCTCATCTCAATGGAAGACCTCGCACCGAACCGAGTGACTGTCGAAATCAACAAGCGATATGCTAAGCGAACGGAAGTTGCTAAAATTTTCTCTCAAAAAGACGGTATGCGCAAACCCCTGAATGTCGAAAAGCGACGTGATGGAATGCTCATGGTCAAAATCAGCACTGCTGGAACAACTGCCATCCCTGTCGTTCTCTTGATGCGGGCACTTGGTATTGAAAACGACCAAGAAGTGTTCCAAACAGTCGCAGGACCAACTGAGACGTTCAAGTATATTGTCGCAAACCTCAATGAAGTCAATGACAATGAAGAGTATGCAGTTCAATCAATGGTTGAGGCACACGAATGGTTGCAAAAGAAATTCGCAGCAGGTCAACAAAAAGAATACCGTGAACAACGTGTAAACCAATTGCTTGATCGTGAACTTCTACCCCACCTTGGTGACCAACCAACCGACCGTAAAAAGAAGGCTATTTTCCTCGGACGTATCGTTCGTCAAGTTCTCGAAATGGCATTGACCAACCGGGAACCAAACGACAAAGACCACTACGCAAACAAGCGTGTTCGACTTGCAGGTGACCTTATCGAAGACTTGTTCCGTGTTTCATCTGGACAACTCGCTCGAGACCTGAAGTATCAACTTGAGCGCCATCACAACCGTAAGCGAGAATTGAAAATCACTTCTTGTCTTCGACCTGACGTTCTTACTTCCAAGATTATGCACGCATTGGCCACAGGTAACTGGGTCGGCGGACGCTCTGGAGTGAGTCAATTACTCGACAGAACAACGTATCTCGCATCTCTTTCACACATGCGTCGTGTTACTTCTCCGCTTGTTCGAAGCCAACCTCACTTCGAAGCTCGTGACCTGCACCCAACTCAATGGGGCCGATTGTGTCCAAACGAAACACCGGAAGGTCAGAACTGTGGTCTTGTAAAGAACGCAGCTCAAATGATCGACATTTCAGAGCACATTAGTGAAGTCGAAGTTCGTGAGCAACTTGACGAACTTGATGTCAACAGTGAACTTGAAGATTGGAGTTCTGGAGACCGTATTCACGTTAACGGTGACATTTACGGAATTCACAAGAACGGTAAGAACTTGGTTCGACACTTCAAATCCGCTCGCCGAAGAGGAACTATTCCTGCTGAAGTTTCAATTCGTCACGACAAGGAGAACAAGGATATTTTCATCAATACCGACAAGGGACGTATTTTGCGACCCCTGGTCATCCTCTATGATGGGGCACCTCGTCTAACCGGTGACCATCTCCAAGCACTTCGTGAAGGTGAAATGACGTTCAAGAACTTGGTCAACGAAGGTGTTGTTGAATGGGTCGATGCTGAAGAAGAAGAAGACCTTCTCATTGCAGCTCGTCCGTTCGTTCTTCCTGAGACTATTCCGTCCGGTCCTTTCGAAGGTCGCCCATTGACAAACGAAAATGTCGTTTGGGAAAATCTTGGAGAACCTGGTGCTACTGAGGCTAAATTAGTAGCAAAGGTTCGTATGCCGAATGGTGATTGGGAATCTGCAGAGGTTTCTGTCCCACTTCTTTACGATGAAGAATACACGCACTGCGAAATTGATCCTCAACTTGTTTTGGGAGTTTGTGCATCGCTTATTCCATATCCAGAACACAACTCAACACCACGTGTTACTGGTGGAACCGCAATGGTCAAGCAATCTCTCGGCCTACCAAGTTCAAACTACCGCATGCGTCCTGACACTCGTGCACACATTTTGCACTATACCCAAACATCGATTACACGAACTGCTGCTATGGAATCAACTCATTTCGATGAGCGCCCTGGTGGTCAAAACTTCATTGTGGCAATCATGTCGCTTCATGGATACAACATGCAAGACGCAGTCATCATGAACAAAGGTTCAGTTGACCGTGCTCTTGGTCGTTCAACATTTAACAGAACCTACAATGCAGAACGTCGCCGATTCCCAGGTGGTCAAGTCGAAGAAATCGAAAAGCCTGGCAGTTCGCTGCAAGAAGTCAAGGGGCTCAAACCTGAAGAGTCCTACCGACACTTGGAAGCTGACGGCCTGCCGTTGCCAGAAATGTATCTTGAAGGCGGCGATGTGCTGGTCGGTAAGACCAGTCCTCCTCGTTTCCTCGAAGAATCCGCTGGTGGAGCATTCTTGCTCGCTCAAGAACGTCGAGAATCATCGATGCTTGTTCGCCATGGTGAGAAGGGATACGTCGACAATGTTTATGTCACCGAATCGCTCGATTCCGGTCGCTTGGTCAGAGTAATGGTCCGAAGCCACAAAGTTCCTGAAGTCGGAGACAAGTTTGCATCTCGACACGGTCAAAAGGGTGTCATTGGACGCCTTGTTGAACCTGAAGACATGCCGTTCACTGCCGATGGAACCGTTCCTGACTTGATCATCAACCCGCACGCAATTCCTTCTCGAATGACAGTTGCTCACGTTTTGGAAATGATTGGCGGTAAAGTTGGTTCATTGGAAGGTCGCCGAATTGATGCAACTGCATTCCGCGGTGAAAAAGAAGGCAGCCTCCGTGATGGACTCGTTCGTAATGGACTTGCTCACACCGGTCGTGAAACAATGATTAACGGTGAAACTGGAGAAGTCTACCCTGCAGACATCTTCATTGGCTGTATCTACTATCAGCGATTGCACCACTTGGTGTCCTCGAAGATTCACGCTCGTTCACGTGGTCGTGTTCAAATCCTCACTCGACAGCCGACTGAAGGTCGTGCTCGACAAGGTGGTCTACGATTCGGAGAAATGGAACGTGACTGTCTGATTGCCCACGGTGCATCGATGGTTATCAAAGACCGTCTTCTCGATGAATCTGATGGTATTGACATGTATGTCTGTGCTCAATCTGGACACATTGCCTGGTATGATCCGAAACGACGCACATATGTCAGCCCAATCCATGGTGATGGTGCTGAAGTCTACAAAGTACAAACCTCGTATGCATTCAAGCTGCTCCTCGACGAAATGAAGAGTTTAGGTGTGGCCATGAGACTCGAACTGGAGGACCGACGATGAGCCAAAAAAATACAATGATCCCGAAGCGTATCGCTCAGATTCGCTTTGGCCTGATGGAACCCAAAGAAATCCGACAAATGTCTGCTGTTGAAGTGAAAACTGCTGACACATACAAAGACGATGGTCACGCTTACCGCCAAGGTTTGATGGACCCTCACATGGGTGTCATTGAACCTGGATTGGTTTGTCCTACTGACAATTGTAAGTATGACGAGTCGCCTGGACACTTTGGTCACATTGCGCTCGAACTTCCAGTGATTCACATTGGTTTCGTTAACTTGATCAAGACTGCTCTAAAGGCAACATGTTCCAAGTGCAGTAAAATTTTGTTGCACGACACGCCAAGCACTCACCCCTCGAATCCTGAACTGAGTGAACAAGACTACTACCGAACTCGTATTCGTGATATTATCATCAAGCACGGTGTAGGTTCAACTGAATTTTCAAAGATCATCAAGGAAGTTGAAAAGATTACCACAGGAACTCGACGTGGGCAATGTATGCACTGTCAAGCAATGCAAGGTAAAATCATGCTTGATAAACCAACCACATTCAAGGAAAAGATTGACTCTCAAGGCGCTGGAAAAGGCGAAGTTGAGCGAAAGCTGAACCCTCGTGACGTCCGTGAATGGCTCTCTGCAATTCCTTCCGAACACCTAATTTTCATCGGAATGGACAAGGATAATCGTCCAGAATGGACAGTACTCAAGGTTCTCCCCGTTCCTCCAATTACTGTTCGGCCTTCGATTACTCTCGATAGTGGTGACCGCTCAGAAGACGACTTGACGCACAAATTGGTTGACGTTCTTCGAATCAATCAACGACTTCGTGAAAACAGAGATACAGGTGCTCCACAATTGATTGTTGAAGATTTGTGGGAATTGTTACAATACCACATTACCACTTACTTTGACAACCAAACATCTGGTATTCCTCCGGCTCGACACCGTTCCGGTCGTACACTCAAGACGTTGACCCAACGATTGAAGGGTAAGGAAGGACGTTTCCGCAGTAACTTGTCCGGAAAGCGTGTTAACTTCTGTGCTCGTTCCGTCATTTCGCCAGACCCATACTTGGGCGTAAACGAAGTTGGTGTTCCAAAGAAGATTGCTAAAGAACTGACCGTTCCTATTCGTGTTACATCTCGTAACCGAGAACAAATGCGTCAAATGATTCTACGTGGTCCTGATGTTCACCCTGGTGTCAACTACATCATTCGTGGTGACAACCGTCGTGTCCGTATCAACCAGCGAAGCCGTTTGATCAATGCAGGATTCCGCTGTCACAACCCTGAGTGTAACGAAGAGACGACTCTGCGTCCTGACATGCACCAATGCCTCCCAGCCCCTAACTTCTTGCCTGGTCTTGTCATCAAGCCAGAGATTTTTGTTAATCCTGTTGATGGTTCCCAAGAAACCTCTTATGTTGTTGATGATGAAGCAACTCTTGCCAACCTTCGCGGTGAAGATGTGAATGCACAGAAACTCCCCGAAGACGACCCAAGAGCGAAACTTCACTATCGCTGGATGCACGAATTGGCTCAGGCTGACAAAGTACATCCTGACCCTCACCCTGAGCATCTCGAAGTTAGCTGCCCTCACTGTGGTAGCCCTGCCGATGAATGGGGCGACCGCACTGGTGTTGAAGACCGTCTTGCAACCATTGACCGCAACGGTAATCCAAAGCCAGGTCTGTTGGTTGAACGTCACTTGATTGACGGCGATGTTGCAATCTTTAACCGACAACCATCGCTTCACAGAATGTCAATGATGGTTCACGAAGTTCGAGTTATGGAAGGTCACACCTTCCGTTTCAACTTGGCAGTTTGTACCCCGTACAACGCTGACTTTGATGGTGACGAGATGAACCTTCACGTTATTCAATCAGAAGAAGCACGTGCTGAGGCTAAGATTTTGATGCGTGTCCAAGAACACATCCTCACTCCGAGATACGGTGGTGCGGTTATTGGTGGAATACACGACCACATTTCTGGTGCTTACTTGCTTTCACGCCCTGGGACTCTCATCAACCGTCGACACGGACTCGAGATGATTGGAAACATCGGCTGGACAGGCGAATTACCCGAGATTGTCAAGGATGAAAACGGTAAGGAATGCTTCCGTGGCCAAGACATTATCTCATTGATTATACCGGACAACATCCATTTGCGATTCCGAAGCCGTTCGAACGACGATGTTGTCGTTAAGAACGGAAAGGTAGAAGGAACACTCGACAAGCGAGCGATTGGTGCTGAAGACGGACGTCTTCTCGACGCAATTGTTCAGACCAACGGCCCAGAACTTGGTGCTAAATTCTTGGATGACTTTACTCGCCTTTCGATTGCAGCGTGCACATCTCTTGGTTTCACGACCGGTATTGATGATGAAGACTTGAGTGCTGATGCATTGCAATCAATTCGAAATGCAAACACCGAAGCAGGTGTTCTTGTCCAAGATGCACTTGATAAGTTCGGAAAGGAAGGAAAAGGATACGAAACTCGACCTGGTCGAACGCCTCGTGAAACACTTGAAGAAGATATCATGGTCATTCTTGACCAAGGTAAGCAAGAAGCTGGTGACGTTGCCAAGGACGAACTTGCACAGTCTGGTTCAACCAACGCTGCGGTCAACATGGCAATTTCAGGTGCTCGTGGTTCAATGGACAACCTCAACATGATGGCAGGTTCAATTGGCCAAGCAAAGGTTCGTGGTAAGCGACTTGAGCGTGGTTACAACGAACGTGTTCTGCCTCACTTCCGCCGTGGCGGTCGTGCAGCTGCTGATCGTGGTTTCATTGCAAGTTCGTTCAAGCGTGGTCTTGAGCCTACGGAGTTCTTTATGCTCTCGATTTCAGGTCGTGAGTCTCTGGTCGATACAGCGGTTCGTACTGCAAAGTCCGGATACATGCAACGCCGACTCATTAACGCAATGGATGATTTGAAGGTCTACGACGACAAGATGTTGTCTGTGCGAAATACTGCAAACCGTATCATTCAATTCAGTTACGGTGAAGACGGTATTGACCCTTCTCGTGGTGTCCACGGTTCTCCGTTTAACATCGATGTTATCGTTGACGAAGCACTTGGAACTGAAGGTGCTACTGTTGTTCTTCGTGAATCGAAAGAACGTGACGAAAAAGAAGAAGACTTCGGCGGATGGGAGCATGAAGATGAAACCCCTGAAGGAGGTGAAGTTTGATGGTCGTAAAGAGTGCAACCAAGAAGAAACTCATGGATTTGGGTATCGCAGAAAATCATGCGCATGCTCTTGCAGATGACAAAAAGTGGGACGATGTAAAAATCCTCGCCGCTGGAGAAATCGCACAAATTTGTGAAACTGATTCTGAGGCAGCTGCGGCAATCAAAGCAACTATTGATGCTGCAAGCAAGAAAGGTGGAGATTCCAACAGCGAAAACACCGGTCCTACAACTTCAGTCCGACTCCGTCGTACTGGGCGTTCGATTGCACGAGCAAAAACTTCAGTTGCAATGACTGATTATGATGCTGAATCGAAACTCTTAGAATTTGAGGATGAACTTTCAGAAGACCCAGTTTTCAAATCCCTCGTAGCAGCAGTTGAAGCGAACGGCTCTTCCCGATTTACCAACCGAATCTTCCACGATTTAACCGTGGCAATTCATGCTCGTGGTAAGAACAAGTTAACCAAGCCACAAGCGAAGAAGGTTGTTGATGAGGCAGTAGTTGCTCTTGACCGTGCAAGTATTGACCCATATGAAGCAGCAGGAATTATCACTGCACAATCCATTGGTGAGCCTGGGACGCAGATGACCATGCGTACTTTCCACTATGCGGGTGTTGCAACGGTTAACGTCACTCAAGGTCTTCCTCGTATCATCGAAATTGTCGATGCTCGAAAGGTTCCAAACACGCCAACAATGATCATTCATCTTGCTGGTGAAAAGAGTACCTCTGCAGATGAAGCGCAAAAACTTGCAGCTTCAATCGAAGAGACACACACCGTTGGTATCGCCAAATTAGAGACTGACGTTGCACAACGACGCTTAGTTTTGAAATTGAATAAGAGTAATCTCAAACAGAAGAACATGACTGGAGCAGAAGTGAAGGATAAACTTGAGCGTGCAACACGACTCTTGGTTCAAGCAGACAAGGAAAAGAATCCAACGACTTTGACACTCATACCAGGTGTCCACTCTGAGGAAGACCTTGCTGAACTCGCTGAAAACCCACCTTCGTACACCATGCTTTTGCAACTCGAAGAGAAGATACGGGACATGCGACTCAAAGGTATTCCAAACATTGCTCGAGCGAACGTTCAATTGAACGACAAAACCGGTGAATACTATCTTTCGACAATTGGTTCGAATCTCACCCGTGTCAGTGAAATTGAAACCATTGACCGAAACCGAACTTACACGAACAACATCATCGAGATTTTCGACTTCCTTGGAATCGAAGCAGCACGACAAGCAATTATAGACGAACTTCAAGCAACTCTTGACGGAGCACGCCTCGAAGTTGACGTTCGACACTTGTTACTCGTTGCAGATGTCATGACCTCTGAAGGTGAAGTCCGAGCAATTGGGCGTCACGGTGTTTCGGGAACCAAGCACAGTATCTTGGCCCGTGCAGCATTCGAAGTTACCGTTAACCACTTGCTCAAAGCAGGTGTTATCGGTGAAAAGGATTACCTCACTGGTGTTGCAGAGAACATTATCGTCGGTCAACCAATTTCACTTGGAACCGGCAGTGTTGAACTTTACTACATCCCTGAGTAATGAATTTCCACCCATGAGAAACTATGTGGAGTATGGAGGAATAAGATATGGACCTAAACCGACAATTGAAAAACGCAATAGCAACTGGAAATCTAAGATTTGGACAACGCCAAGCCATCGATGCATGTGCACGTGGTGAAGCGAAACTGATCATTTTTGCAGCGAACTGCCCTACTGAATTTACCGATGAACTGCATGCAAACCATCCAGAGGTTACTAAATTCCGTGCAGGCATGGTGAACCGTGAACTTGGAATTGCTTGCAGCAAGCCATTTGCAGTATCAACCATAAGCATCATCGATGCTGGTGACAGTGATTTGCTTCAACTTGAAACGAATCTTGAGTAACTTGCATCCCCCCTCTTGCTTGAGGGCTCATCGAATGAAAGGGTTGATGTCTGTAGACCTCGTGGTTAGTGTATGCGCCTATCGAATGCAACCTTCTCTGCGTTTTTGCTGACCTTCATGATGCTCTCATCTCTACTGGTTTTAGAGCATCCAAATGTCTCTGTTTCAGAGCTTGATGACTCTCGTCAAGACGAGCCTGTTTTTGCATCCGCGCGTAATTCAGCAAAATCTTTCCTCGTATCTGGTGGCTCCTCTGCACAAAGTATTGATGCGGAATTTATTGATTCAAACCCAACCGGTGGCTGGGTCATAGGTTCGACATTTAATCAAACGTTGACCTTCGGAACCCAATCACTTTCGCCTTCCTCACCGTATGCCTTTGGTGAATTTTTCCTTGCCTCTGTAGATGATGCAGGTAACTGGCTATCTGTTTTCGGTGCTGATCACAGTTTCGGTGCAGGAGGTCTTTCTTCTCTTAATGATATTACTGTGGATGCAGGAGGAGAGATTATTGTTACTGGATTCTTTTACGGTGAAATTTCCTTCTCCGGTGGCGGCGGACCTGCTGCTGTTATCTCAAATACCAATCCTAACTATCACTTAGAGGGCTTTGTAGCCAAGGCAGACCCAATGGGCAACTGGCTTTGGGCACACAGTTTCGTGACACTGGTCAACGGTTCTGGAGAATTTAGTAATACCGAAACAGTAGAATTGAACGCAATGGGCGAAGTATACTTGACCGGAACTTTCCAAGGTGAGACCGATTTTGGTGGCTTTTCACTGAATGAATCAAATACACAAATCTATGTTGCTAAATTCGATGGCATGAACGGCTTACTGCAGTGGGTTGTTGGCGGTGGTGGAATAGGTACGAACGCCGTGTTCGATATGGCTACAACCTCTTCTGGAGGCGTGAAGATTGCGACTGTCTGTGATGGTTTTTCCCAATGGGCGACTTCCAGCTATGTTGCGAAAGGTACCTATGATGCACTCATTGTCGAATTAGACAGTAATGGTGGTGTCATCAATCTCAATGGAATTGGAACCACGGGACAGCAAACATTGGTTACGCAAATCCAAATTGACCAAGCAGGTGATACCTATTTGGCTGGAACTTTTGGTGGAACTATTACCAGCAGTGGGTGGAGTGCAACAGCGAGTTATGGAGGAAACGATGTTTTCGTTTCACGTAGTGCAGCATCTCCTTCCAACAGTTGGGCAGTCGTTTCGGGGTCCAGTGCTGAAGATGAACCGTGGGCTCTCGGAGTCACCTCATCAGGACAAGTCATCTTTGGCGGATATTACTCTGCAGCATTTACTGCCGGTTCAACTACAATAAGTCCGTCAAACCATGATGGTTATGCAGTTGGAATTTCATCAACTGGAACAGTCGATTGGACTGAAAGAATTGGAGGCTCACAGTATGACTATGTGTGGAGCTTGACCGTTAATATGAGTGATTTCATTGGTGTGGGCGGTTCCTATTCAGGTTCGATGACCCATGATGGCACCACACTGACATCATCTGGTCTTCGAGATTCATACGTTTGGGTTTTCGACCCTTCATCTCTCAAAGATTCGGACGGAGACAGCGTCGTTGATGTTGATGATAATTGTCCAAATGTTGCCAACCCCTCACAAGCCAATACTGATGGTGACTCCAACGGAGATGAGTGCGATTCCGACGATGATAATGACGGTTTAACCGATAACTTCCCGGACCTCTGTCCTCGAAACGGCGAGTTCAATTGGACGAGCGACCAAGACTTTGACAATCCTTCAGATTCAACTGATTGGGATAACGATGGTTGCAAAGACGACTCTGAAGATCTCGATGATGATAACGATGGAGTTCTTGACGTAAGCGACTTGTGTCCTTACACATCATACAGTCCTCCTCGACCAACATGGGTCTCAGATACTACAACTAACGATATTGACGGCGATGGATGCCGTGACAGTGACGAGGATGTCGATGATGATGCTGACACCTTTGATGACGTGAACGACGATTGTCCTACGCTTGCTGGGACATCGACACTCGGGACAACAGGCTGTCTTGATACAGATGGCGATGGATGGTCCGACACAACTGATGATTGTCCAAATGAAGCAGGAAACTCGACGCTTGGCGGTAAGAATGCTTGTCCAGATAGTGACGGTGACGGTTGGTCAAATGCGGATGATGCATTCCCTGACGAGGTAACCCAATGGGCTGATGCAGATTCTGATGGTTTTGGCGATAATGCACAGGGCATTACCCCTGACGACTGCCCTACTGTTCCGGGAACATCAACGCTTGACCGACTTGGATGTTTTGATGCTGATGAGGACGGTTATTCAAATGCCGATTCAACATGGTATACTGAAGATGGTGCCGATTCATTCCCGTCTGATGCAACCCAATGGTCTGATTTTGATGGAGATGGATTTGGAGATAATTGGGGCAATTCAAGTTGGGATGACCGCAAGACTTCTTGGCCTGGTGAACTTGTAGTCGGCGCTACAACGCAAGATGCTTGTCCGACACTTGCCGGAGATTCTTGGAGAGCAGATACCCTTGGGTGCCCTGATGCAGACGGTGATGGATGGTATGACCTCATGGATGCGTTTGTCAATGATGCAACTCAGTGGGAAGATATGGATATGGATGGCTATGGTGACAACCAATCGGGCAATGAACCCGATGCTTGCCCTTCGATTCCAGGAAATTCCTCAATGGACCGGTTTGGATGTATTGACACCGATGGTGATGGATACTCCAATGCCGATATTTCTTGGGGCTTTGACATGGGAGGCGATGCCTTCTCGAACGATCCTACCCAATGGCTAGACAGTGATAATGACGGATATGGGGAGAACCTCCTCGGAACAACTCCTGATGC
>DAMU01000112.1:0-5340 GCA_002499705.1 Euryarchaeota archaeon UBA91 | reverse complement strand
GACCCGGATGATTTGTGGACCCTCGCTGATGGTGCAGATGCCTGTATCTCCGGTGCTGGAAATTCAACTGCTGACAGAAACGGCTGTTTTGATGGTGATGGTGACGGATACTCAAACCCAACCGCAGATTGGGAAGTGAGTGATGGAGCAGATGCTTATCCTGACGATCCACTTCGATGGCTCAAAGAAGCCTCATCAAATGATGGTGCATCATCTTCAACGACACTTTTCCTCGGAATTGGGGGAGTTCTTGCTTTGGCAATCGTTGCCGTACTTGCAATAATGTTCCTTCGTAAGCCAGAAGACCAAGAGCCAGTTAACAAAACCTGGGATGATGGTTCCTTTGCTCCAATGGGTAGCGCAATGCCTGCAATGCCGAACATGGCAGCCCAGCCAGCGGTCATGATGCCTGTTTACAGCAATCCACCACAACAGGTTGCGCCAGTTGCATCAGCACCTACTGTCGCAATGCCGAATATGGCTGCTCAACCTGCAGCTGTTGCACAACCTGCTCCCGTAGCACAACCAGTTCCTGTAGCACAGCCAGCTCCTGTTCAGCCAGACCCTGCCCGTGAATACTACAACGGATTGATTGCGCAAGGATATCCTCAGCCAAGTGCTCTTCAATATACTCAGCAATACTATCCAACGTTCCAAGCGTGAAGAATTGTCGCTGGGTGATTTTGAATACGCCTGCTGAGCAGAGTTACCAGTTTTCCAAATTTGAATCCATCACATCGCAGGTTGACATTGAGGGCAGTAATCAAGCCGCCTACCTCCAGGTCGGGTGTGCAAAATCAATGCTGCACACCGGTGGCATGGGCGTTCATTACGAGTGAATACCCAGTGTCTTGCTTTCCCTCTGGACTGCCCCATACTTCGAAGTTGATCGTATAATTCTAGATTCACAGTAATTCCAGGAACGTCATAGGATTGACGTGAAAGGAATAACGCTTGTTCGGACAACGCGGTTTTTTCTTCATCGCTCAACGAGGCGACTGTACGATCGGGATGAAGGCTTGAAGTGAATAAAATCTCACTGCGAAGATAGTTCCCGACTCCAGCAAAAAATCCTTGGTCTAACAACAAAGTTTTCAACCGACGTCGCTGGAATTTCTTTTGGTTCATGTGGGTGACAAGTTGCTCAACCGTCGTTTCTGAAATCACGACATCAGGACCAAGTTTCTCAAGATATGGATGGCCAGTCAATTCCCACGGCTCCATCAAAATGATATCAGTTGCTGACCATAATCGGCAGGTATGTTTGTCTGTAGTGAGAGCGATTCGAAGCGAGCGATTCCACTTTTTTGCAGCAGTATCTTTCCGATTAACGGTCCATCTTCCATACAGTTGGTTGTGGCTATACATGACGAACGAATCGAAATGAATCAGCATCGCCTTTCCTCGAGCTTCAACCTTTAGCACTTTTTTGCCAAGAAAATCATCAGCTCTTTCGAGGTATCTTGGGACTGTTATTTCTATGTCTTGAATGACCTTTCCTTCCAATGCTCTGCGAATTTTTTCCGCAGCACGATGAATTTCAGGTCCTTCTGGCATGAGATGAACTCAGTGTAACCAATTAAGAAGGTCTGTATTCACCATCTCGGGGAAATCAGTAATCCAATACATTGTAGCCTTCTTGCATCCAATGGAAACCTTTCACAGACCAGTGCAGCAATTGGTCGACATGTGTAGTGGTCAGTCCTGCAGCAGATGCAACCTTGATGAGAACCTTGCGCTCTGCATCGTCGACTTCTCTATCAGCCATTGTCATAAGGCAGATGTCACGGAGTGCCAATTTGATTGAGCGAGGCTGCATCTTTGCAAGATGGGCATCCAAGTCTAATTGTTGAAGCATGCTTTCACGAAGTTGTTGCTTTCGTTGTGGTGAAAGCAATGTAGCGCCGAGCCTCTGTTCATAAAATGCCATTTCGATACGAGTAATATCGTCATCAACACTTGCGAGATAAGCCAAAAGTTGAGCGTATTGAAAGCGTTCGGAGGGTTCCATTTCGTGGATGACGTCATGAAGCATGAACAGCCGTAACGCCCTTCATCCATGAGCATTTTGGTATCGGGTGAATGGAAAATAGACATAAGGGGGTTTGAACAGCAAGGCATGAGGGGTATAATGAATAAGCGCCGAATCTCAATTTTTTTGACAGTCCTCTTGCTCATGCCGTTGTTGAATTCAGTTCAAGCAGATGGCACTGAGCAAGCCGAACTCGAAGCTAAGAACCTCACCGCTTCATTCAATATGACAAGCGAAATGGTAACGGTGAGTTGGGAAAATATCGATACGAATGATTACCTTATCCTCGAAGATTTACAAAAAACCAACTACTCGCTTTATCGCTCTGATGAACCGTTGAACAGTTCAAATTATCAAAACGCACAACTCGTTGAAGATAAGATTCAAGCATGTTTTGAAGACGATTCGTTTGCTCAATGTAAAACTCGCCAACACGTTGTCGTATTGCAGACACCTGCAAATACCGATGGCGGATTCTACTATGGCGTTGTGAGCACGTTGTTGAACGGTACCATCATCGCAGATTTTTCTGTTGGAAATGCTTCCCTCGGCCAACCACTTTACGAATTTGGCTCGCCGATTACTTCTCCATATTCACTTCAGGGAATATATGATCCAACTGCCTCAACAACTGAACTGTCGTGGATTGATGTCTCTCAGGTCGATCCTTCCGTCGATTCAAACCACACAACATCTCTTTGGTCGCATGCTGTTCAAGCAACTCGAAGCAACTGGGATTCCATCAACAAAACGAGTGTTGTAGACAACCTTTCTTCAGACACACATTCCTATGAAATCACACATCCAACAAATACCAGCCGAGTTCAATTCTACACCGTCATGCATTCTTTTGATGGTCAAGAAGATCAAAGGTTCCTCTCAAGCAATTCTCTTACCCAAGGAATCATCGAAGACAATGTTGGCTCATCAATAACCGGGACTCTGCTGGTCAATTTTGATGATGCGAATTCCACGACAACGCTCAACTGGAACGGTTCAATCATTGAAGATGCGAATCACACTTTGCATATTTGGCGCAGCCCAACTGT
The DNA here is from genome assembly GCA_002499705.1 of Euryarchaeota archaeon UBA91. Lineage (GTDB taxonomy): Archaea > Thermoplasmatota > Poseidoniia > Poseidoniales > Poseidoniaceae > MGIIa-L1. The sequence continues at coordinate 2,259 of DAMU01000112.1, read as the reverse complement.
GATTACTGATCTCCATGCAGACGAGGTTGTTGAGATTGCTCAATTGGCGGCAAATTCAACCCACTTCAATTTCTCAGTGCAAACAGGATACAGTGGTAATTCATACTACTTAGTTACCCTTTCAGATGAACTTGGAAACCAACAGGAAGACCTCTCTGCTGCACCAAATGGTTTTGTCAATGAGTTCACATTGAGTTCGAATGAGAACATCGTTACAGATTTAGCTGCTACTCATTCCCTGGGTATAACGCAACTGACCTGGACAGACCTTGAGAATCACTCTGAGGCACAGTATCAGATTTGGCGCTCGATTACTGGACAAATTGCATCGACTTCGGATGGAACTCTTATTGCGACTGTCGATGCTGGAATTCAGCATTACAACTACACGCTCGATTCTGGAGTCTCAGAGAATTCATGGTATGCGATTACGGCAGTTGCGTCTTTCGGCACACAAAACGTGACCTATGCACAAAGCAATATTTCTCTTGGCCTCAATTCTCTGAATGCGCTTCTGGTTGAAGATACGAAGAAACCCGTTTCTCCTTCAACGCTCGGTGCAAATTACCAAATTGATGGAACAACAGAACTCACATGGATGGGTAATGGTATGGAAACTGGAACAACTTGGATGATTTATCGTAACCTCTATTCTGATATGGATGAACCTGCATTTTGGGAATTGGTAGCGCAGGTTGAAAATACCGTCGCCTCTCAATACACCATCTCTGTTGATTCCGTAGCTCAAACTGGAGAGGAAGTTTCTGCAGTCTATGCAATCGGTGGAATTGATGTCTTTGGAAATGAAGTCGACTTTGAGGACTGGACACTGAGTGATTCGGTTGATGAAGACAGAAAAGCTCCAGATGTGCAATTGAAACTCTATGATTCAGATTCCTCACTCGAAACCAGTCGTTGGTTTGTTGGTGGAGAGAATGCGACCTTTTCCAACCTTCAAAGTGATGACTATACCATCCAATTCATGCTCAGTGATGACGCAACCTCAGTAACATACACCATTTCTACGCTCTCACAAAGCCAAACTGTTGACCTGTCACAGGGCCCAGCATCCATTCCCCTCTCTCTCTCGAATCAAACACCAGATGTTACCATTACCATCACGGTTACCGATGAGACCGGAAATTCTGCATCGTTTTACACCGTCTTTTGCACTTCGTGCTTAATCGAGGCTGAAACACCAACACAAGTCGATGACTCAAGCCAGCAAGATGACGTTGCAAGTGATGACTCTGATGACGATTCAAGTATGCAGGTCAATCTCTTGATTGGTGCGTGTGTTGTTCTTCTCTTGGCTCTGCTCAACATGATGATGCGAGGTCCAAGGTCCGCTAAAGTGCCTTCAGGACTTCCAACAAAGTCAGAAGATGAATGGCTTTCCAAATATACTCAAAAGTGATTTTGAGAATCCGCCGATACAACGGTACTGTTCAATATGACCCACTGCTAACCCATGAATATAGGATAGTCATTTACAAGGGTGTTTTTCGTATTGCCACGCAAGTACAGGTAAACCACTTGTTCGTTACGGCTTGCAGGGAATGGATTTAACTCCGGGGTTCCATCACATAAATCATGGAGAATAAGCCTGAGTCTGGAGAAGATGAGGAGAATGGGGGTGGATGGTTTCTTCCTTGGATATGTTTAGTGGCTCTTTTTGGTATCATAATTGTGGATAGTTTGATGAATCCTGATATGTTAAAAAAAGACCAATCCTTTTGGAACAGTCTATTCAGAGGTGGTGACTTTGGGGTTTGGAATTTCATTGTTTCTGTCATTATTTTCATACTGCTTCTCCTTTTCGGAGCGCTAGCGCTGCTCCAGTCATTCTTACCTGACGCTGAACCGGAGGATGGAATGCAGTTTGAGATTGACAATGAATTCGATGAACTGATTGAGAATGCAGTTATTCAAAGCGAACAGATTGATCAATCTCTCAGTAGATATGCAATTATAGATGTGGATGGTTTTTTTAATTTGAATAGAACAATGCTGGCTTTGTCATTGACCTTCATCTTCTTTGGTGTTCTTGGCGCGGGTCGAGCTAACGTTTCAACTATTGAGCTTGTTTTATTTTGGGGGGGCAGTCTTTCCGTGTTTTTGTTCACAACATTTATTGAGATTCGCAACCTTATTTCCTGGCTGAGTAAGTAGAATTTTGTCCAGACTTGGATTCCGTATACAAGGGCCTCCCTTGTGTATGTATACGATGCTATGGGTACCCATAGCAACGACGTCGTT
>DAMU01000094.1 GCA_002499705.1 Euryarchaeota archaeon UBA91 | reverse complement strand
TCAGGGGTGGCAGAAAGGAAATTGCCACCCATGCAAAAGAAAACATCAACTTTTCCATCTCTCATTGCGTGAATCGCATTGACTACATCATAACCATGTTTCTTTGGAATGGTTATGTTCAAACCTTGTTCCATTTTTTTGATGAAGGATACTGGTGCTGCTTCCCAAATACCAACCGTTCGGTCACCTTGGACATTCGAGTGCCCACGTACGGGGCAAAAACCAGCACCTGGGCGTCCTACATGGCCACCCATCAACAAAAGATTGACTACTTCTTGTATAACTGAAACGCCATTTGGTTGTTGGGTTAGACCCATTGCCCAACACGCAATTGTTGCTTTAGATTTTGACAACACACGGCCCACCTCTTCAATCTGTTCTCGGTCGATTCCTGAATCTCTTTCGAGTGTATGCCAGTCAATTGAACGTGCTTTGTCGAGCATCGATGTGAAACCCTCCGTTTGGTCATCGATGAATGCTTGGTCAAGACCTCCGCATTCGGAATGAACTTTGATGAAACCTTTCATCAAAGCAGCATCACCACCAATACGTACGGCTAGATGATAATCTGCGAGTTTGGTCGTTGAAAAATTCAATTTCATGTAATCTTGCGGATGCTTGAACCTTTCAAGGCCAGTTTCTGGCAGAGGATTGATGTGAATTATCGTGGAACCTTTCACCTTCGCATCCCTTAATGCAGTGAGCATACGCGGATGGTTGGTTCCAGGATTTTGTCCGATAACCATAATGACATCTGCATGGTTAAAATCTTCGAGGTGCACTGTCCCTTTACCTATGCCAATCGTAGGTCCGAGACCTTTACCACTGGATTCATGGCACATGTTCGAACAATCCGGAAGGTTGTTTGTACCTATGCTGCGTACCATTGCCTGATACAGGAAAGCGGCTTCATTACTGGTCCTACCCGATGTATAGAACACAGAACGATCGGGATTATCCATAGATTTGATTTTGGAAGCAATGTGTTCAAATGCATCATCCCAAGACAATGGCGTGTAATGAGACGCACCTTTCTTGAGAATCATTGGATGCGACAATCGACCTTGCTTGTTAAGCCACATGTCACTCTTTTCTGCAAGTTGTTCAACACTGTGTCTTGAGAAAAATTCTGGAGTTACTCTTGCCTTCATCGCTTCATCAGCTACAGCCTTCGCACCATTTTCACAAAACTCGAATTGTGTGCGGTGTTCAGGGTCAGGCCAAGCACATCCTGGGCAGTCGAAACCTGATTTCTGGTTCACCATCGTCAGAGTTTTGACAGAGCGTGCTAATCCCATATTTTGTATTCCATGTTTCATCGAAGAAGTGAATGCAGGAATGCCAGCTGCTAACAGCTTTTTCTTTTTGATTTTAAGCGGATTTTTATCCGGTGGAGTGTCGGGCCGGGGTTGTTTCCTCATACACTCACCAATGTGTCGTGACAAGGGGGGTTCTCAAGTGTTGTTGTTTGCACTGTGCATGTGAAGGCCAATTCCAACGTTACTCTTCGATTTCATAAATGAAAAAATTCTCATCCCTAAGAGGCGGGCCGTGTCTGCTGCAAGAGTTGAACAAGCACCAATGCAAACAATGGTCCCAATGCCTGCGCGTGCAGCTTTCGCCACGATGTCCCAGCCGCAACGACCCGATAGGAAGAGGTATTGGGTGCTAAACGAATCATTCGCAAGTAAAGCCTTACCAATTGTTTTGTCAACTGCATTGTGTCTACCAATATCTTCAGACAGATGCTTCAACATGGCATCAGGTGACCAAAGTGCAGCAGCATGCATCCCACCGGTCTGCGAAAAACCAATTTGGTTATGCTTCATTTCAACCAGTTGTTGGTGAATCATGTCATGACTGAAAGGAATATGAGTGCCATTGAACGATGGTAAATCGTCAGTAAGTTCGTCGAGTCCGTCACTGTTACAAGCTCCACAAGACGAAGTGACAATTCTCTCAACGGAATGCTTTGGAGTCAATTTTTGATTAATTGAGAGATGTATTGAACCGGAGTCCGAAACCTCATGAGATATTACTGCGTCAGAATACACGCCATAGCCCTCTGCCAAAGCATGCCCAATGAACAGTTCATTGAGATCGAAAGGAGTGCCAAGAAGACTGGCTATTTTCTTAGAATCGGAATAAAGGTGAATTAATGTCTCAGACGCTAACGAATCAGAATCAACCCTTGTTTCACCATCGGAATAGCGGTGGACACCGACGCGCCGACTATGTCCCATGGTAAGGGATAGCGGCTCATCTTGAAGAATCTTCGGAGTCATCTGGACGGTCAATATCAAAAAATTCGAATTGGAGTTCGACTAATTCTGCACTAGTCTTTGCTTGGGCATATGCCTCGAGAGGTTCTTTATTGAGTTCAAAAAAACGCTGACCCCAACGAAATGCACCAAGAACTTGCTGTGCTTGCTTTTCCTCGCCAACAAGGTAGAGAACAGTTGCTAATGCCTCAGCGGTAGTCAAGCGACCCGGTTTGCCCCAATTAACTGGGTTTGCTGCCAACAGCAGAGGCAACATTCGCGGAATCAAGCGTGTTTTTTTCATTACTTGCTGAACGCTTTCCTCAATATGAGCCCAACTGCAATCAAGACCTACAAGTGAGCCGCCGCTACGTAAGATTTGATGATCTTCAGGGCCGAAAACTTTCCCGCATAATGGTTCAAGGATAATACCTCTTTTTGGAGCAGTATTGATGCGTTTGTGCAATTTCATATCGCCTCGTTTCGAAGCAAGTACTGCCGTATTTTTTTTCGGGTCATCCTGCGCAAGCCATATGGCGTGAACGGAAATTTTAGGCATCAAATCACCTGATATCGTCCAAATAATCGCCAAGTGTCATTCCACGAGAAGATGATGAATCAATTCGTCGAGTTTCCGATGGAGTTGATGCTACAAACAATGTGATTGAAAGCACTCTTTCAAACTTTTTCAACACAGAATCCGTAGGACGTTTGCCGCTTTCAGCCGCTTTGATGATGTTGACTGTTTCTGCCATGCGCTTACCGAGGGTTGCTTGATTCCACCCTTTTGATTTACGCGCATTCGATATGCGTTGAGAGAAATCTTCAGCGAGTTCCTTTTCCGCCTTGAGCATGATGTCTTTGCCTTTCTTGCCCTTGGAGGAAAAGGTTGGGCGTGCAGTCATACTTTGAGCTCGGGCAAGGCCTGGTGCAGTTTCCTTCGGTCCGAGATTCATTTTATCAGAGCAACGTGAGCAAGCAGCGACTTCTGTCTTGCCCATTTTGACATGGCGAACGCTGACTTTCATTGCGCCACATAGTTCACAATCTGCCATAACCCAGCCCCAAATGCTGGTTATGGTGACTGTCTTTGAAGCCTTCGGAACGAATAACTGCAATTTGATTGAGCGACGACTTAACAAACTGTAGCCACGACGAGTGTTTGAGTGCAATGAGTTCAGATGTCGGAAAAAACAACAATCCACTCACAGCAAAAACGGATGCTGAACTGGATAAGTTGGAAGAAGATTATCAAAAACTTCTCGAAGTTTCTGAGAACCTCATCAATGAAAGATCCTACCTTGAAACCGAAATACGGACTCTCAAAAAGCGAGCAACGCGACTTGATGATGAAGTTCGTTTGTTGAAATCTCCCCCCCTCATCATCGGACATTTACAAGATGTCCTGGATGACAGAACCGCTATTGTGCGCTCCTCGAACGGAACTGTATTCCAAGTATCACTTAACCAGAGGCTCGAACCTGAAAAACTGAAACCTGGGACGAGAGTTGCATTAAACCAAGATACATTGGCCGTCATTGAAGTTCTTCATGAGGCTTGGGATCCAATGGTGAGTGGTGCAGAAATGGTTGAAAAACCTGACATTACCTATGATTCTGTAGCAGGACTTGATGAACAAGTCAAGACTGTGAGAGAAGCTATTGAACTTCCTCTCCTTGAACCTGAACTCTTTACAAAAGTAGGCATCACCCCACCGAAGGGTATTCTTCTTGTTGGGCCGCCTGGATGTGGCAAAACATTACTCGCAAAAGCAGTTGCACACCAAACTGATGCGACTTTTATTCGAATGGTTGGCAGCGAACTGGCTCAAAAATACATAGGTGAAGGTGGTCGAATGGTTCGGGAACTCTTTTCATTGGCGAAAGAAAAATCTCCATCGATTATATTCCTCGATGAAATCGACGCAATTGGCGCGAAAAGACTTGATGGTTCGACCAGTGGTGACCGTGAAGTGCAACGAACTCTAATGCAATTACTCGCTGAACTGGATGGGTTTGATTCGCTGGAAGATGTCAAAATTATTGCTGCTACAAACCGGCCGGATATTCTCGATGATGCACTTTTGCGCCCAGGGCGATTTGATAGAATTGTCACAATTCCGTTACCTGATCCTGATGGCAGAAAAGCAATATTGAAGCTCCATACTTCAAAGATGTCTACTTCAAGAATTCAATTGAAAGCAATTGTCGAAAAAACGGAAGGCTACTCTGGGGCTGAACTGAAAGCAACCTGTGTAGAAGCTGGAATGATTGCAATCCGAGACAAGCGAAGCAAAATCTCCCAAGCAGACTTAATCAAAGCTGTTGAGCGCATTCAGGTTAAGAAATCTACCAGTGGTGTGACCACATCTCCTGATGCGCTTTACGGATGATTTTAACACTCTTTAGCGTTAACATTCAAAGTCCGTCTTGACAACCTATGTCTATGCAAGCAATTGTTGAATGCGTACCTAACATCTCAGAGGGGCGAGATTCAGAGAAGATTGGACGGATTATTGATGCCGTTCGCGGTATAGCAAAATGTGCTGTCCTGGGTGTTGAGCCCGACAGTGACTACAACAGAACAGTCATTACCATCGCAGGAGAACCGAATGCAGTAAAAGAAGCAGCTTTCCAACTTATTTGCAAGGCCATTGAAGAAATAGATATGACAGGGCATGAGGGGGAACACCCACGTTTAGGAGCAGTCGATGTGTGCCCTTTTGTCCCTTTGAAAGGGGTTTCAATGGAAGATTGCGCGGAGTTAGCCCACTCGTTAGCCCAGCGTGTGGGTGAAGAGTGTGCTGTCCCGACATTTGTGTATGGTTATGCTGCACTCCACCAGGAGAAGAATTTACTTTCGACAATTCGCAAAGGCCAATATGAAGGTTTGAAGGCACGGTTATCAGGTGGTGAAACTCCACATTCCGAGCATACAAGGTTGCCAGATTTTGGCCCTTCGGAATGGAGTGCAGAGGCTGAAAAAAGCGGCGCAATAACGATTGGTGCTCGGGGAATTCTGGTCGCTTACAATGTCAATATCGATGAACCTGATGCCAAAGTGGCAAAGAAAATCGGCTCACTTGTACGCTCGACTGGACGCTTGATAAAACAAAATGATGGACGTAAAATGCGAGTTCCTGGCATGCTAGCCATGGTTCAAGGAATGGGTGTCTCTCTTGAAGCGCATGGTATAAGTCAAGTTTCAATGAATCTGCGAGATGTAGCCCAATGTCCTATGCACGTGGCATTTGAAGCGTGCAAAAGTATCGCAAGTGATCACGACACGTCTACCCCTGGAAGCGAATTGGTAGGGCTAATACCGCTTGAAGCAATGCTTGAATCGGGGCGATGGTATGCTGCGGATGGTGTTACCAACGAACATGAACTGGTTGAAGCGGCTATTCGCGGCTTAGGTTTAGATTCGCTCGGAAGTTTTGATCCAAATGAGCGAATTATTGAGTGGGCCCTCGAAAAGGCGGTGAGTGAATGAGTTGGATGGATTTCACTCTTGGTGACTTCCAAGATGCTTTGGCTTCATCTGACCCGACACCCGGTGGAGGTACAGCAGCAGCTGTTGCACTTGGACAAGCCTCTGCACTTACAAAAATGGTCGTTGGATTAACTGTCGGAAAAGAAAAGTGGCATTCTGGTTGGAGTGATGCTGAAGCCGCTTCGGAAATTGTGGAATCGATTTACCTGCGTGCAGGGCAATTAGCCCAACTTGATAGCGATGCTTTCGATGAAGTTATGTC
>DAMU01000016.1 GCA_002499705.1 Euryarchaeota archaeon UBA91 | reverse complement strand
TTCAAGCGGAGAGCCCGAAAGAATTGTCGAACCAAGAGTTCCTGACTACAGAGCAGGAGAGCCTCAAGAACTGTATGCGAAAGTCGTTTCATCTCCAGCAATCTTCATGATGGTCGTGGCTCTTGTTTTAGTGAGTTTACCCCTTGCTTTCTTCGCATTCGATGTTGGTAATGCTGATGATTGCTGGGGCTCTTTTGAATATTTAGAAGATGAACAATTGCATTGTGTAAATGGTGACGAATCTCGTCAAGTGTCGTATTCATACAGCGGTGATCATGTCATAGCATCGCACTTTTCCTATAATTATGGTCACTTTAACGAGGTTCTTCGCTGGGAAGTAATCGGAGATGGAGGAGTCTATGGATTTGCTGAGTTTGATTATTATCCAGACCCAGACTTTGATTGGGTTGTTTATGGCCATTGTGAATGGATGGGTGGCAGTTCTCAAATAGAACAATGGTATTGTGCAGAAAATGAACAATCAGTCTCAATGGACGGATATCCATATTCCAATTATTATTGTGAGTCTCAGGCAATGCATTGGTATTGCACCGATTCATTTGGACAAAACTCGAGTTTTTCCGACACTTCCAATGAAACGCGTGCAGGTCCAGACGTTCTCGATAACTGGATGTATTATTGTATGGCAGTGTCGCTGAAATCACCATTTGACGAGAACACAACAATGCAAGAAGTGGTTGACATTGAAAGCAAGGTAATCCTGCCAAATTGGTGTGATGAGACTCCAGTCTTTTTGGAAAATGAAAGTGCTGAACCGGTCTTACCATTTTATGGCGAGGCGGTCTACTTGTATCCGAATGGTAATGATAACTACGGTTCAATAGATTCAGTTCAATATTTGCAAGACTCATTTCAATACCAAGTAGTATCGTTGCACACTTACAATGCTGACGGAACTCTCAATGAAGTCAGCGAAAACGCTCAGGGAGGGCTTGGAATTATTGGAATGGTTCTGATCGTTATGCTTTACCTTATTGGCGGATATTTGGTGTATTACCTTTCGACTGGGAAGCATCACATAGAGCATCTTGGAGTTGAAAACACCCTCGTTATTTCCAAAAGTTGGAGAAATAAACCGAAAACGATGAAGTCAAAAATCTCTCTTGATTCATCATCCCTCTTGCATACCTATACTGTTACTTCGACGAGTACGGACTCGGAAGGGCATACAACGACATCAACCAGCCAGCACCATCAAATTACTCACGCAAATCGTTCCTCTGATAAATTGCCTGACGGGTTTAGGACCGATGAATTACTAAAATTAACTGGGCTTAGTCTCTCTCCTGATTCATATTAAGCACATGCTTATTATCCTCAACCTCCAGGAACATTTGATACCATGTCTTTTCGAATTTGCATTGCTTGCTACGGAATACGAGTTTACCCTTATGCTGGTTTCATGACTGGACAACGTTATCAGTGCCAAGATTGTGATGAAATCATGGTGATTCCTCTGGAATTTGATAACGAGGCTGACTACAAAGCATTCCTTGAAGCCGTCTCTGATGACAGATAAAACAGTGAAAAAAACACTCTTTTTGCCTTCTTTTGGCGGGGAACCTTCATAATAGAATCAAACAGCATTCTGTCTGGATGGGATGCGTATGGTTGAGCGAAAGCAGGATGCTTTGAGCACAAATTTCCTTTTGGGATTGATGGATGATGAACAACAAGCGAAGGATGAATTGCATGTCGATGTACGAAAAGCACCGAAGGTCAAAGGCGACCAATCCATCTCTCATTTAGCCAACAGAATTGTCGATGAAGTGCGAGTGACAACACCTCGTCAACGGGCTCAGAACGTTTTGTCGAATGCAGGACTTGCACCGAAATCCAATGTTACTACAACCTATAACTCGCATCTCCAACATGCCGGTCAGCGTTCTCGGAAGATTCCTTTGAATCAAGAAACAACTCGAAAGGTTCGTAGAGTCAAAAAACAACCAGAGCCACCTCGCCGACGCCGTTCAATGCGCGGACCGCCTCCTGCAACACGTTCACGCCCTGCCACGGGTATGGAAGATGAAGTCAGAGTCTCAGCACGAGATGCCTCAAATTCAAGGGGAAAGCGCCGAAAGCGTCGCAGTTTCTTACGACGTACTTGACCTCAAACCCGACAAAGGGTGAAAAAGGAGAGTCACTCCCGCAAAATGGGTGAGACGATGGATATAGCCAATCCTAGTGAAGAACACGCAATGCTACGTGAGATGGTTCGTGATTGGACCAAAGAACATGTTGAACCTCAAGCACTGGAACACGACCGTGATGAGGCATTCAATTTGCCACTGCTCCGCTCAATGGGCGAACTTGGTCTCTTGGGTATCAGTGCTGATGAAAAATACGGCGGAGCCGGTCTTGATGCGACCGCTTGCGCAATTGTTCATGAAGAACTCTCAGCCTCAGATCCTGGCTTTGCGCTTGCCTATCTTGCTCACTCAATGCTCTTTGTCAACAATCTTTCATTCAATGGTAGTGAAGAGCAGAAAGCACGTATCCTTCCCCATGTTTGTTCCGGTGAATGGATTGGTGCAATGGCCATGTCTGAACCTGATGCAGGAACAGATGTACTTGGATTGTCAACGACAGCTGTTCAGCAAGAAGACGGAAATTGGTTGCTCAACGGTCGCAAAATGTGGATTACCAACGGTTGTCTCGATGATAACGGGACACCTGCAGACGTCGTTTGGGTCTATGCGAAGACAGGTGTCGATGAACGAGGGCGTGTTCAAATGTCGACTTTCCTGGTTGAGGCAGGAATGCAAGGTTACAGCGTTGGTCAAAAAATAATGGACAAAACTGGAATGCGTGCATCCAACACTGCTGAACTGGTCTTTGAAGATTGCATTGTTCCCAATGCGAACCTTGTCGGCTCACCTGGTGAATCTCTTCTCCATATGATGGCGAACTTGGAGATTGAACGACTGACACTCGCTGCTATGGCACTTGGAATATCTCGTCGTGCCCTTGAAGACATGAACAGGTATGCTACCGAACGAACAGCTTTCAAATCTCAAATTCGAGATTTCGGACAAATACAGCGCTACATCGGCGAATCGTGGGCAAAATACCGTTCAATGCGTGCTTACATCTATGACACTGCTCAACACATGACGCTTGGAAAGCCAGGCCACCGTCTTGACTCGGATGGTGTGAAGTTATTCGCTGCAACAGCCGCTAAGGAAATCGCAGACGCTGCCATGCAAGTCATGGGTGGATACGGATATGTTGGCGAATACCATGTTGAACGATTGTGGAGAGATTCTAAACTTCTCGAAATCGGTGGTGGAACAATCGAATCTCATCACAAGAACATCACTCGTGATCTTTCCAAAGACCCAGAAGCCATCAATCGATGATTTCGACGGTTTCTCGAATGCCTACCAACTTCTTAGTAGACCTCGAAACATCTGAAGTAAACTCCTTCAGTAGCCAGTTATTCCTCTTCAGTGAAATCTGTTTTATTGTAATCGATATTTGAATGTGAATCAATCAAATCAATATCACCGGTGAATATTGAATAAACGATTAATATAGAGAACGGAAGACTGACAACTGCAATTATCGGAAATATGTATGTAAAACCGGTAATCAATGCGAGTGATGAAGTGAAGAGTGGAAGAGTAACATGCCTATCTTCATATTCCAATAGAGAAAGTTTGACTTTCTTTCTCAAAAAGGAATTGGTCACCCCCTGACCACTTTGCTATTTCTTAGATTTTGAGTGTTTTTTGTAATCTTTCTCTTCAGGTTCAGGCTGTTGAATAGATTTATTTGCCTCAAAATCCATCTTCTTTGATGCAATTTCAAGCCATTTTGTGCGCATAATTTCATACTCTTTCATTTGGTGACCATACAAAGTTTCTGCCTTGTTTTTGGCAGTTAATTCCAATCGGATTACAACGAGCCAAAGAAATGCGGTCGCCCCGATTAAGAAATTTTTCATAAAATCATATTCAGTTTGTTCAGCGATATCGAAAAAAGACCATCGAATCATAATGCCAAAAACACCAGCGCTACATGCTAATGCCAGTGATGTGGCAAGCAACTCGGTAGTATCGCGACCAATTCTGCGTCGCATTTTAGGTAATTCCGGAGCGCGGTCAAATGTTTTAGGCATGATAACCCTAATTCATCATAAGACTTAATCATATTCATGTGTTGGAAACTGAATTGAAGAACTCAACCGATAATAAGAAACTGTTAATCGATAATTTCAATAGTATCTCGGATACCAACCAGCTTCTTAGTCGACCGCCATGCAGTTGCTAGCATACTGCTTCCGAGTAACAATGCGATGGCAAGAATCGTTCCCCATGTCCAAACATTGGAAACGGTCGACATCGAATCGCCATTCAGCATCAAACCCATGAGGGTTGTAATTCCAACAGCCAGTGATGCTTGAACACGAATTAACAGTGGCATTTTTATCCCAGATTTCCCAAGTCTATGCAGAAGATACATGACCCAAGTAAAAGACCCAACAGACCAAAGAAGGAGGTCAGCAGGATAGGCAGATGTGAGCATCAATTGTTTTTCAGTGGCAAATTGGTCCATTCCAACAAGCGCGACGATCCAAAGTAGCGAGGCTCCAAGAATATGCAGCATCTCTCCCATTGCCTCACTCGTTCCAATCATTTGTTTTGTATCACTTTTCGAATCGGTTTCAATTGGACCTTCTGTAACTGGAATCATTTGGTTCCCAGATTGCTTTACGCTGTTCTTTTGTCTTCTTTCGAGTGAATCTACTCTGGATGATAGTCGTTGCATTTCCTCAAGGAGAAGAAGTTGATTCGACTGCTGTTCGTTTACAACTTCCATTCGCTCATTTTGAAATTCAGGGAGGGTGACCATTGAGGGGGCATCACTGAGAATCGGTTCGGACAACAACTCTTCTTTTGCTTTCTGAGCCTTCATTTCACGCTTTTCATTACGTTTATCCTTTGAATCTTGAACTGCCTGCTTGACTTTCTCGTTGGTTTTTGAAACGGCATTCTTACTTGCTTTAGTTGCTGATTGGGCAGCATCAATGCTAACCTCGGCTGTCTTTTGGGCTACCACTTTAGTTGCTTCTGCCGCTTTTTT
>DAMU01000111.1 GCA_002499705.1 Euryarchaeota archaeon UBA91 | reverse complement strand
AGTTCTTGCTGGCTACGGGCTTGCTCTTCGTCAGGCGTTCTTCGCCAAGAATGGTGAATCGTCTCAAATGCATATCGTTCATGCAGTAGCATTGCACACTTTGGTTTCCTGGGGGCCATGGGCAGCGTGCTGCATTACCATCTTGTTAGCCTCCACCCCCAAGATTGTTACGTCTTTGAAAAACTGGACAGGACTTGAGCGAATGCAATCGTCGCAAAATTGGGTCTGGTTATTTTATGCAATGCTACCTTGGTTGATGTGGCTGTTGTGGTGGACACTCTATGGGCAGGTGAATGGCATCCAGACTTGTTTTGAAGGCGTCTGTCCCCATCCAAGAGAATTAGACCCCGGTGCAGTTGCAGTTCAAGGCGGCTACTTTGCAGCTGGAAACAGCCCTTCTACTGCGTGGATGGTGCTCATGATAGCAAGCCCCCTTTTGATAGCATCTTGCGTCATGATGACGTTCATTCAGGGGCAAGATATTCCGCTCCTGCCGTTTGTTCTTGTTCAATCTGTGTTGATTCTGGGATGTCTTTGCCTCTATGCATATTCCCCAACCTATCCACGATTGATCTTCATGTTGACATGGCAAGCATTTTTTGCACTCATTCAAATTTTCTCCGCAGGAGTTGCGATGCTGTTTCAGAATCTGAAGATTCACCCTCCAAACGACAAATCACCCAACAATTTCACACAAGAGGCTGCCTAGAGGGTACCCTTTGCACAGCCGCTCAGTCAAGCAAGTGACTGAGGTGCTGCTGCATTGACCTCATCAGAAACACCTGCACTGTATCGAGCAAAGTTTTCGTTAAACATGGTTGCCAGTTTATCGGCAGTTGAATCGAAACTTGAGACGTCTTCCCACGTATTACGAGGTTGGAGGATTTCGATAGGAACATTCGGGCATTCGACAGGAACTTCAAATCCAAAGCGAGCATCAACAACATACTCGACATCATCCAGTTCTCCATCCATAGCTGCATTCAACATTGCACGCGTGAAACGCAGTTTCATCCGCTTGCCGACTCCGTAGGAACCGCCTGACCACCCTGTATTGATGAGCCACGCTTTTGCGCCGTGCTCTTCCATCTTTCCTGACAAAAGGTCAGCGTAAACACCAGGATGCATTGGCATGAATGGTTCGCCAAAGCAAGCAGAAAATGTTGCCTGCGGTTCTTTCACTCCGATTTCAGTTCCAGCAACCTTAGCAGTATATCCTGAGATGAAGTGGTAAGCCGCTTGCTCAGGAGTCAGCCGAGAAATTGGTGGTAGAACGCCAAACGCATCACAGGTCAAGAAGATGACATTTTGTGGATGGCCACCTTTCGAATCCATGGTTCGATTTTCAATGAATTCGATTGGGTAGGAACCCCGAGTATTCTGTGTTTTGCTTACATCTGCGAAGTCAGGAATACCGTCAGAATCCATGACGATGTTTTCCAGCACGGTCCCGAATTTCTTGGTAGTACCGAAGATTTCAGGTTCTTCCTCTTCCTTGAGATCAATGAGTTTTGCATAGCAGCCGCCTTCGAAATTAAACACGCCGTTTGCGCCCCAACCGTGTTCATCATCACCGATAAGGGCTCGATTTGGGTCGGCAGAAAGAGTTGTTTTTCCGGTGCCAGACAATCCAAAGAAGACAGCTGTGTTTTCTCCGGTCGTGTTTGCTGAGCAGTGCATTGGCAGGATACCTTTCTTTGGTAGGATGAGATTCATGACTGAGAAAATAGATTTCTTGATTTCTCCTGCATAACGAGTTCCGCCGATAATAACTTCTTTTTCTGCATAATTTACGATGACAAAGCATTGTGAATTGAGTCCTTCTTCATCTTCATCTGCTTCAAAATGAGGTGCATGCATAACGGTAAATTCTGGAGAATGTGAAGCGAGTCGTTCAGCATCTGGGCGAATGAACATGTTTCGAGCAAAGGCATTGTGCCAAGCGTTTTGATTGATTACTCGAATTGGTAGAGATTCACTAAAGTCTGCACCGCAATAGAGGTCTTGAACAAAAAGAGTGTCTTGGTTTGAAAGATACTCGGCCACTTTCGCTCTCATTTTCTTGAAGGTAGCAAGATCGGTCGAGATGTTAACGTCACCCCAGTTGATGTCGGATGAAGTCGAATCTTCATCAACGATGAATTTGTCATTTGGAGAGCGACCTGTTCGCTCACCAGTTTCGGTGACAAGGGCGCGATGAGCGCTGTAAACGCCTTCATTTCGGGCTACTGCTAACTCGATAAGCGCTGGGGCATCTAAGTTCCAGTACACTTCTCCCGAAGGAGTAATTCCAAGCGCATTGAGGTCTCCGGTTGGAGTCCCATGGGTGGCCGCCATGCAACCTCCTTTCGCGGACCCTCTTTGTCCCTTTTGGCTGTCCGACTTCTTTTTTCCGCGATTTATTTTGTTAAAATCAAGTCACAGCGTTATGTTTTTCTTGATTTCGGTAAATTGTCAACCATTCACAAAAGAGTGGCCAAAACCGCCAACCATCGAAAGCATTGAAGTCATAATGGGTCGGGTGCAGAATCATGTCTGAGGGGTCCAAGGATGAGGTGTCCGAGGAAACATCTCCTAAGGTAAAGGACGATGTCGTTCGTAAACGAGATTTCCAACGCGCTCAAGGGGTTGACTTTCAATCGTTCATGGTTCAAACCGATGAAGAGGAGCCCGAACCAGCACATTCTTCCGATACCGCGTCAGACCAAACCGAGGATATCGCCGTTGGAGAGGTCGCTTCGCTGTTCTCTTCAGGAAAAGACGAGCATCTTGCGCAGGGTGCAGTTCAAACAGATGGCACAGTAGTTCTCCAGCCTGAAATGGACAGCGTTACTGATATGGCGGTTCATGGTGAAAAGCGGTTGAGTTTCGGCCTTTTGGTTGCCATGGTACTCACCTGGTCGGCCATCGGTGCAATTGTAGGTACGGTTCTTCCAGAAGTGCCCAGCGGCCTTGGTCTGTTGGCAATGGGGGTGTTTGGCCTTTACTTGGGAGAACGATGGATTCCAAATCCGAACATGCGTCTTCTCGGCGTGACTTGGGTCATTATTTCGATGAAACTCTTCTACGGTCTTGCCCTTGATGCGTGGCACTGGGGCTGGTTTGACGCCTCACCGTATGGTGCAAGTGAAACATTAGGTGCGAGCCTTGTTGGTTTAGTTGCGCTCAATATTTTCATTGCCCAACGGCACGACGAAGATGCAATTGCAGCCCAAGCCACCTTGATTCTCTTGGTTGTTGGAAGCGCGGCAGGCGCGTTGTATGGCGAAGTCGGAATAGCTGCTATGGTTGGTTTGGGCACGTTACTCATGCACGGTCTTGCCATGTATCGCCAATCAGGGAATCTTGCCAGTCTTGGTATAGCATCGTCTTATCTGTGGGTTGGAGTTCACGCACTTTCAGACGATTGGACCATTTTTGGACTTGACATTGTTCCATTTGATGACGGGTTACTGCTCTTCTTGCTGATGACGCTGGTAACAGCGACAAATGCGACCATTGCGGCACGTTTCGTTCGAGCAGAAAATTGGTTCTCCAAAGCCTTTGAATCGATGGGGCTCGGAAAACCAGCACTTTGGTCGGTCTCGGTTGGATTGGGAATGATTGGTGCATTACTTGCCATTGCAGCACACCGTTTGGAAACCGGATACGCTCTTGCACAACTGACTCTTCTCATCTCTGCATTTAGCGGCTCATACTTGGTTGTGCGAGGTGTTCCTGTCACCAAATTAGCGCCCTACATCATCTTCCCAGCACCGTTTCTCTTGATTGGACTCTCAATCTATTCATCCGGTGCCATTGACATAAGCCTCCCGCTTAATCTCGATGGATACAGTCTGTATGCCACCTTCACAGCCTTCTTCACCGTCTTTGCCTTGTTGCGAAATCAAACAGCAGTTTCAGACCACGTTCTCTGGTTAGGTGGGCTTGCTATTGTCACTTTATTGACGCTCTTGATCCCCGCCGGAAACTCGGACAATGGTGCGCGATTACTCTTGTTGACGCAAGGACTCGTTTGGCTCGGATTGTCTGGATTAGCAGTTTATCGCTCATCGCCTTCGATTGCTGGTACTGCAGTTTTAGGGCCTTGGGTTTGGCTTCTTTTGTTTGCTACCGATGCAGACTCGCGAATCATTTCCTCAGATTTCATACCAATTACCATTGATGAGTTGGATTTATTTTGGTGGATGAGCCTTCTTGTCGTTCAACAAATCTGGGTCAATATTCGTCATGGAGAAGTCGGCCTCAATCTCGCTGCAAGATTGGTTGGTTTCTCCGAAGTCGGTGCAAGGTTCCGAGACTCTGGCCTCGCTAAACTTTGGAATTTGAGTTTTCTCCTTACCGTGGTCGTCACTTGGGCCATCGTTCGACCGGGTGCCTTGCCGATGTACGGGCTGGTTTTGATACTTGGCGGATTACTCATTGGACATTCCTTGATGGTCTACTTTGAACGCCATCTTGGAAAACCTCAGACACTGATGTCGTTTTGGGGCATATTTGCTCTGCTGCTCTCGTGGAGTTATGGCCAGTCTGCGTTTTGGGCACTTTCCTTGGTCATCTCGTCAGCCATTCTTCTCAAAGCATCTGACCGTAGGCGTGAAAGTGGCGCCTCAGAGAGTGATTTAGAACGCATTGAGGCTTTGCCAGGCCAATTACTGACCATGATGATGGGCTTCATGACAGCATTCTTTGTATTGATTGCTCTTAATCCGCTTACAGCAATGCCGTTAACCGGTACGGATTCGATGCTCGACAAAGAATCCAATCTTCTGTTTTTGATGGTCATCGGCTTGGTTGCCCTTGTCTTGTATCTCATTCGTGCAGCGACGCTGGAGAAACTCCTACCTCCAGCAATTACCGCCATCGCTCTCATCATTTCGATGGCTCTTGCCGGTCAATCAGTTGCAGTTGAGTTGGTAGTATTAGCTTCCGTATTGGCCTTTGTTGGTTCGGGTGCCTATCTAGCAATACAAGGAGAATTCCGGGCAGGACTCCGTGCTTTGACCAAAAAGGAAAATCGTTTACAACGCCTGAATGAGAAACAAGAACGTATCCAGGCTTTTATTGAATCATCTGGAATTGTAGCCGATGAAACCGTAACTGGAGCAGTTGCTCGTGCAGGCGATGAAGACACCTCATTACCTCGTTCTAACCTTCGCCTTATCGATACGGAATTATTGACACTTGCAGAAAAGCAAAGAAAGCGCCAAAAGCGCTCTGGCGCTACCGGGCAACATGATCTACATATTGGAGACATTCATCATCAGCCGACCATCGTAATGTTGTTTCTCGCAACAACGATTCTTGCAACGACCTTCTATTCTTTCACAACCGGTGCAACTCTGTTTGCGCTCTCTTTCAGCGTTTTGATTTCGATGCTTTTCGTTGGCCTTTCTCGAATACGGGCCAATCAGATTGGATTGCGGTTGCCTGACATTCTCGGTATTGAAGCGCCAATTGCATTGGGCATGATGGGTTTGGTCCTCGTCCACGTGGCTGGACGTGCTTCGAATTCTGTTGTTGAACTCGAAAACGCCACCCACCTGATTGTATTTTTCGGAGGCCTAAGCATGCTTGCAGGACTGGGGCTCCTCGGTCGTAATGACCTTGGAATGCGTATCCCAAACGCCTTGGAGGGCGTGATTTATCTTGCTGCATTGGACAGAGTCATTTGCATTCTCGTCGGTGGCGAAGTGCCTATACCATTCGCAATGAATCCCTTTGAAGGTTCACTGTTCACTTGGACAGTACCTTTGCTCAGTATCGAACTTCTTGCCATCTTTGCCGTTGTCGCCTTTGATTGGGTTGAAGGAAAGCGAATTGAGCATGATTTAGCAGACCATAGAGGTGCTGGCGGCCGCTCGGCATGGATGTTGATGGTTGCTCTGCTTTCGTTTGGACCGGCGGGCTTTGCAGTACTTGCTCTATCGGCACGCAGGGGTGTTTGGTGGGCCCAACCAGCCGTCGTCCTCATGGCGTGGTTGTTGATTCCATTTGTATTCCAATCCGCTGCCATCTGGGTTACTGAATCTCTATCGCTCACTCTTCCATCAACTTCCCTTGTCGCAAGCGCTCTTGGCTTTTTCTCAATTCTTTTCGTAGCCTGGACCGTTCAGAATCGCCAAGGGCTGTGGCTACCTGCTGGACTTTGGGCGACGCACTTGCTCCTTATTGGTTCAAGTTTCGGTCATGGTAATCTCTTGCTTGCCGTTTTGTTCATTCTTCTCGCATCGACTGCGTCGTGGGTAAGCGGCGTACTTACGCTTCGCAAGGCCTGGCGTGTTGTTGGGGCTCTCGACCTTGTCCTCAGTTGGATTGTTGCTGGCGTTATCATCATCCAAGGCGCTGCAGTCGAAGTCTTGCTGGCGATTCTTATCGCTTCAGCAATCTTGCTCGGACTTGTCACGTATCTCACTCAGACGTACGAAGGTGAAATGGCAAACGAGTAATTCACTCAAGGTGATACATTTCAATCACTTCACCTTGGTGGCCCCATGACATCTTTCCTGGTTCGTTGAACATGTAATACTTGGTGGCAAACGCCATCATAGGGTCTTCTTCATCGTCATAGATGAGGACAATTTTCTGACTTCTCCATGCACCTGCCGCGACAAAGCACGTAGCCTCTCTTCCATCGGCGATAACGCGTATTCCATTTTTCTCATGCCCTTCTTCGAATTCAGTCAAAGTGGGTATTTCTTCTTCTTTTACAGGTCTTAATTGGGTATTAACCATATCTATCTCTCCACCCATTATACACTTCGACCCTATATCAATGACTCATCTTCTGCATCCAACTACGGAATAAAGCGTATATACTCATCAAAGAATGGCTTTTCGATGTCCCAATTGTTTGCCATGGATAGATACCTCATCAGGACCAAGTTTTTGCGTATTTTTGGTGGCTCTTTTTACTTTGAAGACCTCGAAGGAAACATTGTTGCTTTCTCAAGGCAGAAGCGTTTCAAACTCAAAGAAGACATTGTTATGTATACTGACGAGAGTTGTACTGTTCCGTTGGTTCAAATCAAGGCTCGTTCAATTATGGACCTTGGAACGACGTACGATATCATCGATTCTCAGACGGGGGCTCACCTCGGTAGTGCAAAACGTAACTTCATGAAATCCATCCTCAAGGATTCATGGACCCTCAATGACGCATCAGGCAACCCTTACGGACAATTCGTCGAAGACAGCATCGCTATTTTGCGCAGATTCGTCCCTTTTATTCCTGCAAAGTATCACTTTGAAGTGCAAGGCCAACAGGAGATTTTGATGCAACAACGCTTCAACCCAATCATCAGACGAACTGATGTAATGATTCCACCAGGCCATCCTCTTGACCGTCGCGTCATCGCAGCAATGGCTCTTTTGAGTTCAGCTATCGAAGGCCGGCAAGGATGAGTTTAGCACATTGCTTCAGCCAAATGGCTGGCAAGTTTCGGCATCATCAAAGCAATTGCTTCATGCTCAAGCATCGAGGATAATCTCAATGAAATACTAATTTTCGCCTGTGTCCCACTGTTTCGAATGCCGAGTGATAGAGGCGCTCCATCAAGGTGAGCCTGAATTAGCATGAGATTTTCTTCCCCCTCAAGTCCGTGTCTGTGCCACTGACTTAATTCTCCACATTGTTGAAGGTGAGAACGTGCTAATTGTTCGATTTCATTTGACAGATCGTTTCTCCCATCCCATAATTTCCGCTGAACATTTTTCACTGACACTCGTTGTTTCCATCCCCTTTGCATCAACTGATCGCTTGGGGCGATGCTTTGGGTGAACAGATATGCGACCAATGTTGCTGCTCCATCACCGACCAAACTCCATCCCCCTTCTTCATGAGGGTGTGGTGAAGGTAATACAAGGTGGCCAGAATCTTCCACGCCTACAATACAAGGCATATCTTGGCCGTTACTGAGTGAATCGCGTAAAGCATGAGAGAGCCAACGATCCCCGACCGCTGTCTCAATTGATTCGACTTTGACCGGCAAGCGTGAAAGTGATGAAAGCAAGGCTAAATCAGACTCTATACTCGCAGCAAGAAGCCATGATTTCTTTTGCTGAATACCTGCAACTACAAGTGTGTCAGCCATTGCATCTCCATCAATGACTTTGTATCCTGTATCCGTTGATTCAAGAATCAAACATCGATCGCCATCGCCATCAAGTGCAGCACCGACAATTGTTCCACTGGGTGCAGGTTTGAGACTCCTCAACAGCAGGTGTTCTGAGGCTGCTGCTTGATCTACTGTCCATGTTGCTGTTGGTGAAAAATCTCCAGCCCCACATCGATTGTTGATTTCTACCGCATCGCGACTCACTTCTCTGGTATCGATTCCCTGTTGCGTCAGCCAATCAGCAAACCATGTACTTGCCGAACCTTTTGAACAATCCAAGGGCAAGGGTTGTTGGATGTTTTTTGTCGAAAAAGAAGAAGCGCCAAAAACCTGTTTGAATGACGCCAATCGCTGTGAGAGCCAAAGCGGATGTTGCTCCCTTCCCCATTCAAGATATTGGCCTGTACTTGACTGTGATAATTCAGTTCTATCAATGTCATCAAT
>DAMU01000011.1 GCA_002499705.1 Euryarchaeota archaeon UBA91 | reverse complement strand
CTCATCTCTCAAGTCAAGTTGAATTTGTAAGTCGAGTGCTTTTTCGTTAGCTGGAATTGAAACAGTTGTTGTATCGCTTCTGTTTCTGTGCATCATTTCGACTTCAATAGGCAAGCTAAGACTGCCGCCATCTACAGCAGCATTTCTGTTGTCAATTTCCCATTCGCCAGCAAAGTATGCAGGTGGACCTGCGCGTGCTGCTCGAGTACCGTTTGCATCAACGCTCTTGATTGTAGCATAGGGTGGAGGGTTGAATGAGTACGAGGATTTGTGTCCAGGCAAACCGGACAAACTGAACATCGTCGTCACTTCAGTACCCATTGCTAAGAGTCCTTGGTATGCTCTTTCTAAGTCGAGGTTGGCATTAGCAACCAAGTTAAAAGAATCTTGAGAAACCGTAATGTAGACCACACTTTTGAGGCAAATTGGCGGCTCAAACACATTGTTTTCCGCTGCACCTTCATCAAACGAATCGATTGAAGGGTCGGTTGTACAAGCGACTGTTGTTCCGGCATTTGTATACGTGTCAAAATATCCAGTAGAGGTTGTTGCATTGCCAAATCCGGCCTCTACAGAATCTTTGATCGCCTTGTTTATTTCAATAATCAGTTTATCTTCAACGGTCACACCAGGTGCGATTTCTTGTGTAAATTGGTCTCGAATAAGGTCGGCTGGTGCTCCGTCATTTTCATCAAGGCCATCAGCAGCCAGTGCGGCATTAAATGCAGGTATAGCATTGAGTCCAAGCGCTTCTCTGTTAAATTCTCTTAAAGCCCAGACCAATTCAAGGCGAATTGTTGAAGTTGATTGTAATGTAAAATCATAGGTGCCTTCAATCCAATCTTGCTGGAACGGCGTCATGTCGTCATTACCATCGTATTCATCACATGAACCCGGAGAAGAGAGTGGTATCTCACATGAAGCCATATTTGCGGCGGAAGCAAAAGGGGCGTAAAGGTGCATCGTCATCAGTAAAATCATCAGTATTGAGACGAGATTGCCCAATACTGTCTGCTGCCCGCGACCACCCGACATAGGCAGAGGTTAGCACGCCATGTTCAAAGTCGTTGCTCTCCTCGCCAAGTTCATGGCCGATTTCAATACGCAATCGGTCAAGGCAAATGTTCTCCTTTGTTCACGCGAATATGGGCAAGACCTCTACCTTTTTTTACAAGAGCATGGATGGCTTGAAACCGCTCTAAAGCCACAGCCTGTTGACGATATGCTTGCAGTTCCTTTCAACACTTCTCAGACAGAATCTCAAGTTTTGAACAAAGTCAACTCGTATTTTGATTTTGAAATTACGATGGATTGCCTTGAACTTGAGAAGTCCGAGGATTCTGTTAACCCGCATGCACGATTATCTCGAACGGTTGAGGAATGGCATTCTTCTTACCCTGAAATGGAAGTTCATTCACTCCTTTCCAACCTTCCTAAAAAATGGGAGTTGCTTGGTGATTTGGTAATTCTACCGGAAACCGCATTTGAATCTGGTGTCTGGAATGAATTTATTCAACGTCTTTCTGCGTTTGGATTGCTCCAATTCTGGCAAGATGTCGCACAATCTCTTGGCGGAAACCGTCTTGCTCGTCAACATCCAATTGCTAAAGACAAGCACCGTACTTCACAAACTGAGATGTTGGTTGGTCAAAGCGGATGGGTCGAGTTTTTAGATCACGGCATTCACTTTGGATTCGATGCAACAAAGGTAATGTTTTCATCTGGAAATGTGACCGAACGGCGTAGAATAGGCAACATAGATATGCAGGACGAAGTTGTTGTTGACGCCTTTGCAGGCGTAGGATACTACACGCTTCAAATGGCTCTGCGTAGCAAAGCCAAACACGTTCATGCTTGTGAGATAAACCCCGATTCAATCGCTGGACTCAAGTGGGCTTGCAAGGCAAACGACATCCAGCAAAACATCACCATTCATGAAGGGGATAATCAGGTTTCTTTGCCTCAACTTTACAATCAAGCGGATCGATGTCACATGGGACTCTTGCCATCTTCAGAGGCGGTTTGGAATCATGCTGTTCGCTGTCTCAAGCCGAGTGGCGGGTGGATACATATCCACATGAATGTCCACAAAGAGGGCATCGAACAATGGCAAAAATCAACGCTTCAAACGCTTGAAAAATACGCTCATGATGCTGGTCGCGACTGGAATCTAACTGCATCTCACCTTGAGCGAGTCAAATGGTTTTCACCCCATGTATGGCACATTGTTTTGGACGTTGAATGTCGGGAAGTTGAAATCACGATTGACGCTTAAACTAAACAGAATCATCTAACAGCACAGCATCAAGCGAAACTTGTGTAGCGTGTACTTCAAGCGAGAGAGGTGCATCGATACGGGCAAAGAAAAACAGGCCGATTAAGACGCCAGCTCCGATCATAAATGAACCAGTAAACAGAACTGCTGACGCATCTTCAACCCATGCGAAAAACCCAGTTTCTTCTATGGAATCTGGTTGAATAAAGCGGAGAGTTCCGTCAGGGTCTGACACACCAACCATCGATACAGAGAGCACGGTTACCTCATACATTGGCCGACCAGCGGACGAGAAAGGGTTGTCAATGTCTTCAGATCCAGTGGGGTCATCCGATGATGGAGTAGTCGCAATACCTCGGACATGCGTCATTCCGTTTCGCACGATTCCAAAGGTGGCGTAGCCTCCATCTTCGCGATTTTCCGGGTCAAGACCATGCGCTTCAGTTTCTGCAATGTACCACTGAGAATCTGCTGAGTCTTGTTCTTGACCTCGAGCCATTCCAATTGCACCATCGACGTGTGAGAGGTTCTCGTCGTGTTCCAGAGGAATGGTTGTGCCGGTTCCACCGCTGCCACATTGCGGGCTTGTCACTGGGTAAAGGCCAATTCTTTTGCATGTTGGATCTCCGGCTTGCGTGACGAAATCATCAATCACGCGGTGGAAAAAGATGCCATCATAAATTCCTGCCTCGACATTTTTAATCATGTTCGCAGTCGTAATTGGCGCCCATTGTTCGAATAATTCAAGTGTAATCGTGCCAAATTCTCTATCAATTCCATGTCCTGGAACATACGACACTTGAATCTCAAATACTGCATTACCCTGATACGTTTCATTCATTGGAGTATCCTCTACAACTGGGCCATCAGTCCACAAACTTGGGTCGATGCCCACCGTGCGCCAAGGTGCTTGCTCATCGGCTACAGCAGAGCCTACAGTTCCACAACTCATCAGAAGTAAGTTGAGAACGAGAAGCAAAGCCAAGCGTCCTTTCATACTACGCCGAGAGAGTACTCCCCCATGAATCGCTCGCTTGATGGCCGATGATACCGGCATTCTCAAAAGTCGGTTTAGCCCACCACTGCCCATGAGCGATTTTACTTTTCTCGGACAATCAATACCTCGGTTGACACTCCTTGTTGGTGGAGCATTAGTGGTCGAAGGTCTCGGTTTTTATGTGGGCACTGGTATGACCAGTTGGACTTCACTCATCCCCGGCATCTTCGGAATACCATTGATTGCAATGAGCATTATGGCAACACGTCAACCTGAACGTGCTCATTTTTGGATGCACATCGCTGTCGTCTTTGGTCTTCTCACCTTCCTCGGCGGGTTGATGGGCGTCAAAGGACTTGTTTCCAACGACCTTTCTGCTTCAACAGTCGCTCAATTACTGATGATTGTGATTGGAGGAGTCTACACATTTGCTTGTATTCGCTCCTTCACTCATGCTCGAAAAGCAAGGGAAGCTGCGGCTGCAGAATCTTGAACGCTCAAGCGTCATGCTCTTGACGGTCAAGGTGTTGGGAGCACTATGGCTGAGGGCTCTGACCAAGATGTGGAGGCAGTCCTCGATGCCGTCATTATCTCTGAGCCTACCCGTTCATCGGATGGTTCAGAGGCTGATGGAGAAGGACGCCGTCAGTTGAATTCCTCAGCGCTGTCAACCGTTGCAGTGGCTATTGCGTTCCTCTTTTTAGCAATGAGTTTTGGAGACTCTTTGATGAACAGCGTTGCTGAAGATGAGTTCAGTGGCGATTGGTGGGATACACCACTTCAACAACGCCATACCATGGAATTGCCGATGGATACTCTACGAGCGCAATTACCCGTTAATGGGACATATGAAGCGTTACCATATACCGAACACTTCATCGAAGTAGAATTGCCAGCAAGTGAACAAGATGCTGGATTCCCAGGCCCTGCTTTAATGCACATTGCGCTTTGGCTCCCCAATGTTCCAGAAGAAACCAAAATACCGGTCATCATGACCATTCACCCCTACTATGATTTTGGTGGTGAGGGAATGCCAGGAGTTGGTGATGATTCCAATCCAAATACGGTGCCTGATGGCGGCGTTGGAAAATGGGTCTACGATACCTTCCTACCCCATGGTTATGCATTTGCACAAGCTTCTACCTTCGGCACTGGACAATCAACGCATTGTCAAGACGTCAAAGGACTTGGTGAACAGGTTGGTATTCAAGCAGCAACTGATTGGCTTGGTCAACAGAATTGGTCGAATGGAAATGTCGGTTTGATGGGTAAATCCTATGCCGGCACAACGAATTGGGAGGCGGCACAAAACCCATCTCCTCATCTCAAAACCATCGTTCCAATTTCAGGCTCTATCGGTGTTCAAGAAATGTTCTATCGCAATGGTTCATCAGAGGCCCGAGCGATGGGATATGATGCAGCATACCAAGCAGCAACTACAGATCTAACAACCGATGACATGCGAGTGTGCAGTGATGATTTGATTGGCCCCCTCAATCCATGGAGCACATGGGGTTGGGCAGAGGTTGGAGGTGCAGATTGGTCTGATTATTGGGACGAGCGGCGTCATTTGCCTGACGTGCTCGAGAACTATCGCGGTAGTGTTTATGTCGTATGGGGGCTACAAGATTGGAACGTTGACCCATACCACGCTTTCCCAACATATCAGCTCCTTCGTGATGCAGGCATTAATGCTCGAGCAATAGCAGGTCAGTGGGCTCACAACTATCCTGACCAACCGGATCGTCACAATGAACTCTCATCTGGATATGGGAAGGAGGCTTATCCGAACATGAGCCGAATGGATTGGGCTGTCGAACTCTTTGGTTGGTTCAACTATTATCTGAAAGATATCGGAGAAGAGCCGGAACCGATGGTTCAGATTCAAACCAATGATGGACGCTGGCATGTTGAGGAAACATGGCCTCCAAACGATGTTGAATTGTTGCTTCAAGACCTGTCAAGTGATTGGACGGGAGCAAGTGGGACTGTGAATGGTTTCGGCTCATCTGTTTCGATGGTCAGTCCGGTGTTTGACAGTGAGACACACATCTCAGGCTTACCAACATTGCACTTGGATGTGACCACTCAACTGTGCAACGGCGGACAGATTTTTGCGACTATGTATGACGATACCGCAAACTTGAGACTTGGACATGCAACGATGGATATCCGCTACCGCGATGGAGGATACGAGGCGAAAGTCGCCACTCCAGCAAGCAGTTATACGATGTTGATGGAGTTCAACCCGCTTGATGTTGTTCTTCCTGCAGGCCATGCATTACGAATCGAATTGACCGAATCTGGGGAGGACTACCTTCCAGGTCCTTGCGCCTCAAATGCTGCAGGTGGGCTGGTTGTGAACGGTGGAATTGTCGGCTTGCCATTGATCGACAGGCCAGTTGATGATGACCGGTGGTTCTTATCCCCTGCTTGGTGGGATCAACAACCCATTCCTGCTTGAGGGTAAAGAATTGAATTTTCGCTCCTGGAAAGAGAGAATGCTAAAGACTCACCGCCTAAACGGATGGTCATGGCAACGGGAGGTGTCGATGATTTTGGTTCGACGTTGTTCCAAGAAATCGAGAGCATTGGCCCAATACTTGGCCCTGTAATGCTTGCTATCTCTCTTTTCTTAATTTTCAAAGGCCATGAACGGCTTCAATTCGCCGCTGCCATTACCGGTGCTGGAATTGGTTACACATTAACCGGAGTCGTCTATGAACAACTGATTGCCAACGACATTCCAGTTCGCCAAGATCAGACCATCTACGTGATGGGAGTACTCATTGTCATTTGCGCCTCGATAATGGCTGCTACCGTTCAAATGAGTATTCGAATGATGGCTGGCTTCTTTATTTACATCAGTTTCAGTGGTTTCTTTGTCTATCTGAATGAAAACGGGGTCGAAGTCGTCGATACGCAGTTGATTACCGGATTGTTGGCCATCATCGCCTTTTTCGCTGTTCGGTTTGTCCGTAATATTCTCCCTGTTCTTGTCTCTTCTCTGCTTGGTTCACTTGGATTGATGGGTGCAATTCTTTTGCTATCAGGTCAACCATTGACCCTTCTCTCTCCTTCAAATACTTCCACGCTTCTGATGATAACTGTCTTGTTTTTACTGAGTTTTATTTGGCAGTATACCGACATCCGCAAGAAGAAAGCATTGGCCGCGTCTCTTGGAAATCCAAATATGCCACAGATGCAGCACGTTGGGCGAGGAAACCAAGTACAATCTCGTCGTAGAAGAGCAGGCGACCTACCTGATTTACGAGACTTTTCTTAAGGTAGAGAATTCGATTATTCATCGTAAGGCTGCCAATCGTCTTGGCCTTCTTCACGATACCACCAATATCCATCTTCGTCTTCAAACCACTCTACGCCGTCTTCGTCAATCGAATATCCTTCGACTTCTTCTTCCTCTTCCTCAGCGTTAGGGTCTACAAGACCTGTTTCTTGTGAAATCTGTTGTTTGAGCTGTTCAAGCTCTTCGTTTTCATCACCAAAAACTCTGTTCTCTCGAGCTACCGGTGCTTCGTGGTCACCTTTGCGAATCGCATCATCTGATTCTGCAAAAAAGTCATCCGTCATTCGAGATTTGAATTCTTCAAATTCATCACGTCCGTAACTTCCAACAAACTCATCGCCTTTTGATTGCATAAGTTCATCGAGATTTTTTCGCTTTCCGAGTTTTAATTCAGGAGCATCAGGAACTGCACCAGAGTAAAATGAATCCTCATCTTCAGATAATTTTCCAAAACTACGGCGTTCAGGGTCCGCTTCTTCAATCGCTTCAATGATTAAATCGTGCTCTTCCTCATCGATGTTCTCTTCTTCGTAGTTTTCACCAACGATTGAAACGAGTTTGTTCAATGTTCGAGAGAGTTTTCGGTCATCGTCTTCGTGTTCTGAAACGAGCTTGTCAACTTGTTTCAAAAGACGTTCATATGGCGTCCCGGTAAGTGCACCGATGAATCGGCCGAAACCTCCCTTCTTCTTCGCCATGAATAGGTGATGCATTGACCCTCTTCAAAGGTTTTCTCCCATCATGTTCCGTTGCCTTCATTCATCATGAGCGGCTCGCAGAACCGATTGCGATGGTGGAACCTTGGTTAGAGGAACTGATGACATCGTACAATCAAGACTCTTTTCAAAGTCGAGAATCCTATACTGCTCAAATCCATTTACCGGGTCATTTGTTTGAAGAATTAGTGTGGTGGGCCTTGCAAGCTCTGCCCGATGAAATTCTTGTAGGGCTGGATATTGATGCACAAAACCCTCACGTTCCAGAAGTTGAAGCGCTGTTCAAAAGCAGTGAGCATACCGATGGTTTATTCCAAGGACAGGGCTTCATTATTGGTGAGGCACACATCGTGAATCGTGGAGATTCATACTCTGTTCACCATTTACCTGAAGACTGGACGGATGATATGTTTTCGACATCACGTGGCTCTCGGGCTGGACGGTTTACCCACTGGTTGCATACGCATCCAAATGCACCTGCTATTCCCAGTCATGCCGATGCTGATGCTGCACAAGAGACTCATGGAGTGGATATGATTCTCGGTCTTCGGTTCTCCCCTGAAGGGCCTCTGCCTTGGTATGATGATGTAGAAGGAGTGCGACGAAGAGTAGGTGCTGAAGCACAACCTACTCCTACCAAACGTCGCAGAAGGTCATTTTTTGCTCGCCAGAATTTGCCGGTGTTAGGTGTAGCGCCAAGCGGACATAAAATCCATGAAATCCAGTTGATAGCTTTCCGAAAAAATGGTCTTGGGATCAATGTCATCCTGGTCGATGAGGAAGGATTGCCGTTTGGCTGGGACGATCTTCGAACAGAGACTACTCAGTAAGAGCTTCGTAGAGCCCCTCAAGTCGAGCAGGATTGACCCCTAAGTCACCTCCGCCAAGGCGTGATTGTGAATGGAGTTCAATGCTGCATGAGTTTTCATCGATGACCGTTACGTGAACAGCGACATCATCCGGAAACCGCCAAAAAATAGTCCGTTCAACAAAATGAGTGTATGACTCTCCAGAGTCTTGTTTCTCTTCGAACAACACGTCTGCACCTGAATCATCGATGTATTGCTGTAATGCACTCCACACTTGTTCAGCAGATTGGTTCAATGTGAGCGTAAATTCGCCATCCATCCGGTGGTCTGCCTCGCCCCCAAGATGGGCACAATTACCGCTGCTTTCTGGGCATA
>DAMU01000035.1 GCA_002499705.1 Euryarchaeota archaeon UBA91 | reverse complement strand
CTTTGAAGACGCGGTTTCACCCACAGTACATGAGGCATGTAGGCCATGAAATTGGGAAGTTTCGCCAAAATATATGGGTAGACGGTAATGGTTAATTTGGATTGGTCTTGCTTCTTTTCAAGTTCCCAAACAACGTATGATTGAGGACCACCTTCATCTCCGATGAGGAGAGTGAAACCCTTACCTTCTTCCCACGTCTGAAAATTTCGAATGTAGTTTCTCTCATTCAGATAAATCAACTGGTCTGAATGTTCACCGTTCCACTGTATTGCCTCATTTGATTTACAGAACGGGTGAAAGAGATTAAGATGGCCGGGTGAAGAGATAATGCTCCACACTTCACTGGTATCAAATTCCAATTCTTTGGAGAAACTCACCGGCAATCGGCTCGAATATTCCTTCACCATAGTAATCGTCTATTGGCAGTTGATATTGGCTTAATATGTGAGTTGAACTTCTGCAGCGGTTGCCAATGCAATCACTCCTGGCGGACCGCTCCATGTGATGCCCTCATCAGGTACAATAAGCGCACCATCTCCCTCGCTGTGGCCTAATACTGCCTTTACAGATGCAAATGAGCAATACAAGGTCGCACTGGAAATCAGTAGTTCCATGAAATTTCGAACCATAGGGACTTCAGCACCGAGTTCTTTGTCTAACTCTTCAATGTAAGCGGGTTCGAGAACTCGGGTTCCTGCCGCAGCGAAAAAGACGCTGACTTCATGGCCGTCATTGATTGCTTGGGCCGCACATGCTAACCCTACAATGGTCTTTATTGGATCATTTTTTGGCTCCGATACAAACTTCACAAAAACACGTTTTGACATGTATTTGGCTTAAGGGTGAGGATTATGAATATATGCACTTGATGGTTTATCTTGTTTCAATGGGTTGCCTTATGTGGGTGTGCATGAAGGCAATATCATGCCTGTGACCCTCTCTTCGGTGGATTTTCCGAAGAAGCCCGGGGTCTATTTATTCAAATCTGAGAAGGGAAAAGTACTCTATGTTGGCAAAGCAACACGACTCAATGAACGAATCCGTTCCTATTTTGCTGCAAATCCTGACCGTCAGATGATTCCTGAATTGGTCCGCAGATCTGACGCTGTTGAGTGCATGGTTACGCCATCTCCTGAAGAGGCTCTCATCCTTGAGCGTGAATTGATTCGTCAACATAAACCGCGATACAATTCAATGCTGAAAGATGACAAATCCTTTCCCTTTTTAGTCATGACAAATGAAGAATATCCACGAATTATGTACACTCGCCATCCACCAAAGGGCAGTATGCGCTGGGGTCCTTTCGCGAATGTTGGAGCTGCAAAGCAAGTAATGCAACTTCTTCGACGCCAATTTGGGATTCGAGACTGCAAAGAATTACTTCCCCATGGTTGCCTTTCAATGCACATCGGTTTGTGTTCAGGTCCATGCATATCTGGTGAAGGCTATTCTGAAAGTGTTGATGCTGCAAAACGAATATTGAACGGAGATGCGGTCGAATTATTGGAAGAATTTGCAGTTCAGATGGATACTGCTTCTCAAGAGATGCAATTTGAAAAAGCAGCAAAAAGTCGTGACATGATTCGAGCAATTCGAATAACAACAGGTCAACATGTTGTTTCAAGCAAAGTGTATCGCGACTGTGATGCACTAGGAATTGCGGTGCAAGGTGATCTTGCAGCGGTCGTTGTGATTCATGCCAACAACGGTATTGTTCAAGGTCAGGAAGTATGGCCAATGTTGCATCGCGGAGATACAAGTGAAACGATTTCAATGTTTACTTCTGAACACTATGCCAGCCGGACACCCCCGCGTTTGTTGTTAACACCTGAACCTCTTGCTGACGGAACAGAACAATGGCTTTCATCACGCAGGGGGTCGAATGTAGAAGTTCGTATTCCCGTCCGAGGAGATTTGGTTACGCTACAAACACTTGCCCAACAAAATGCTATGATTCAAGTTGAACGTTTGAGTAATCGCACGAGTGGCTCGCTTGAGCAAAGAGCCGCAGATGAAGGAGCAGCCCTGTTGGGTCTGGAACAACTCGATCACATTGTTTGCTTTGACATGGCTCAACTTTTGGGTGATGAGCGAGTTGGATCAAGTGTGACATTCCGTAATGGTCGTCCACACAAAAAAGAATATCGAAAATATACGGTGAAAGGTGACGCAATGGATGATTTACGAATGATGCGTGAAGTAGTTGAACGCTGGTTAAAGCGCCAAGATGAATGGCCTGACCTCGTTCTTCTCGATGGTGGCGAGACGCACCTTTCGACGATTTCTAAATTATTGGAAGAGCATGGAATTCTCGGGCGATTTGAACTGGCTGCTTTAGCCAAAAGGGAGGAAACATTGTTTCGAAATGACCAAACTCCACTCGTTTTAGACCGCAAGGGGAGGGTTATGGTTCATGCTCGAGATGAAGCCCATCGTTTTGTCAACACCTTCCATCGCAAGAGACGAAGTCGAAGTCGACTTCAAGACCCATTGGAAGAAGTCGAAGGTTTGGGTGCGAAGAAAATGCAAAATCTACTGCGTCATTTTGGAGGCAGACAAGGTGTAGCGCACGCTTCTCTCATCGATTTGAAAACTGTTCCAGGCATTGGGCCTTCTTTGGCTCAGCGTATTCATGAAGCAATGCAGCAGTAATCAATTGAACATATCATCGTCAATTTCTCTTTGTCGAACAGCACTGATTCCAAACCCAGCCTGTGCTGCAGGCAAGTCAGACATTGCTCCGCCTGAATAGTCCTTGAGGGATTCCATGTCTCCATGAATTCCCTTGCTATGGAATCCAGATAAATCAGCAAATTCGTCTTGATTAATACTGACTTTGTCGGCAGACCGTGCCTTCGAATAATTTCGTCTTGCCTTCCTACGAGCTCTCTTTTTCCTGAATCTTCGAACACCTAACAACAGCAAGATTGCAAAGATGGCCATGTATTTCCATAGGAATATGAAAAAGAAATACCACGTAACTTGGACACGGAATGTGATGGTGTCTTCCACATTACCATACGGCATATTGTAGGTAATTTCTTGCCGGCCATCGACTCTACTTTCTTCGATATATCCTGCTGAGGAATCCAAATCCAAGAGGCGGATTCCTTTCGGCAAATGGATGGTTATTGGACCGTTGAAAGCTACTTGAAACTCTTCATTGAGGAAACTTGTCGTTGATATTGGGAACGAGTACGGGTCCACTGACGGGTCATCGGTTGGCGAGGTGATTCCAGATAATGAGATGACGCCGTTGACCAAAACATCAGAAAATGCTTGCATCATTGAGGTTATTGGCCAAAGTACTGTTTGGCGCAAAGCATTGGTTGTGAGCGATAATTCAGTTGAGTCGAAATTACCTGAAAACATTTCTCCAAGGTCCCCATCTACGGCTAATTTGAATTTCACACGAGGGATATTCATGGAGAGCGAAATGCCTTCATTGTCTGAAACGATGAGATCGGGAGGTCCTACATTTGCTAACTCAAAGTTTACCTCAAATGCACTCAAATCAACGGTGCTGAATCTCGATTCTTGTTGTGCGGTCAAATATTCAATTGATTGTTTGACATAAGCAGTCAATACCACACCTACTCTTTCAACGAAACTAACAAGCCCCGCACTGGTAAATGTGAAGGTGATGCTTTCGCTACATATGGTGAGATTGAACGCGTCATCGGAATCTGCACCGCACAGGAAATCGAGTTCAAATGTTCGGGTATAAGGTGATTCTAAACGGCTTGAAAGGTCGATACCCAATCGCACGAGGTCAGATGGAATCGCTTCCATTGTGACGCTGTGTTCACCATACGACGGAATCCTGTCTTGAGGGATTCCAATCCTGTGCATCGATACGCCTGCATCAATGCCAAACTCGAAGGCGACAGAACGGTCCCACTCGTTGAAGCGGAATGACATTGCATCCATCTTCATCGTACTGGTAATGCACGTTGATTGATTGGAATAGCAACCCACTTCATTTTGGTCATTTTTAATCACGCTGCGCCAATCATAAGGGGCGGTTCCTGCAAATGAAATGTTCATCTGATCATCGCCATAAAGGGAATCTTGCAGCGTGATGCGGTCAAGACCATCTTTGGTTTGAATCCACGTTGGAAGGATAATTTCCAAAGTCAACTCATTGGGCGGCAGGTTGCTGGGAACAATTGCGGAAAGGTATGTGCTGTCCAATGCAGTTTCAATTTCTATGCCGGAATTCATCACTCTTCGGAAGTCTTCATTGGTGAGGACATTGAGGAACTCCTCGACGGTTTCTTGTTCGTTATTTTCTTTCAAGATATCCAGTAATCGCATCGAAAATGGTTGACTCGTGGTTCGAAGATAGACTGGATTTTCATAGGACATTGCACTTGAACCCTGAACGCAGTAATGGAGAGGTTCTGTCGGTGGAACTACTTCGGTACATCCAGCAGTATCCCGATGAGTGAAATTAAGTCCACCAGTTGGCCCATTAATTCCAGCAGAAACAGAATCGGAAACCCATGTCATATCGTTCATTTGAATCGTCTCCATTCCAGCGATGGTAGATGAGATCCCCTCGGCAATAGTATCCACAGGGAATTGACTGGTGATGTTTGACAAATCGACAATTCCGTTGTGATAAGCAAGACGTAT
>DAMU01000098.1 GCA_002499705.1 Euryarchaeota archaeon UBA91 | reverse complement strand
AATCAACAAAACCCGACATAATTGTCGACGGACGAAATGTAGCTGGCTACGGCCGTGAACGAAATGGAGAATGGAATTGGGACTATGTCACGCTTTGTGCCAAGTACTATCATGATGAAGGACACAAAGTTGTCGTAGTCATCCCAAATTGGATACCAAAGGATGTGGTTGAAAAAATAAAGCCTTACACTTTTGAAATTCAACGCGTCAATACCAACCGAAACAA
Source organism: Euryarchaeota archaeon UBA91 (assembly GCA_002499705.1). Lineage (GTDB taxonomy): Archaea > Thermoplasmatota > Poseidoniia > Poseidoniales > Poseidoniaceae > MGIIa-L1. The sequence continues at coordinate 2,903 of DAMU01000098.1, read as the reverse complement.
GGAATGGGATGACAATATGGTCATCGCACTCTCTATAATGCTGAATGGATTTTACGTTAGTCTTGATAAAAATATGTATAAGCATTTGAAAGGTGAACTCATTGATCGGTCTTGGTGTGCCGAACGTCGTATAGATTATTCAATACGAGAAGGGGTATTTACGCCAGGATACAGTTCTAAATGGAGCGAAAGAATAAATTCCAGTCAAGAAGAGGAGGTGAGAGTATAGCAAAAAAAGGCAACAGTCCAAAAAACGCCCCGAGTAAATCCGGTAACAAGTCCGGAAAAGGACGAGGTAATAACCCATCAAGAAAGGGTGGTAGCGGAAAAGGATCCAAGAAGTGAATCTCAAGTTTAAACGGCCTAATATAATCGCACTCACCACCTACATTACCGCTTGAAGCATAAGCGGTGTTTATGAGGTGTTGACGGGGGCCGTGAAATGGGGAGAACATGGCACGCCAACTCATCAACATCGAAGGGGTCGACCGTAGTTTCGGCCCTGTTGACGTTTTGCTCGACATCAATCTCTTGGTTCAAGACGGAGACCGTATTGGAATTGTAGGACATAACGGTGCTGGAAAAACAACGCTGCTCAACACCATCAGTGAACAATCGCAAGATGTTGGAGAAATTGATTACGCTCCAGGAATCCGTATCGCTTACCTCACCCAGATTCGAGATATTGATTCTGATTCATCCATTGAAGAAGAATTGAGCCGTAAAGGGCGACAATTCCAAGAGTTGGAAGAAGAAATTGCTGCGATTGAAGCGCAAATGGCTGATCCTGCATTCTACGAAGGCGACTGGGAGTCGGTCATGGAACGCTATTCTGGACTTCAACAAACGCTTGGAGAAAGCGGTGGCGGTAATGTCGCCAGCATCGCCAAGGCCACCCTTGCTCGACTCGGTTTGGATAAGCATCCAATGGACATGAAAGTCAGCAAACTCTCAGGTGGAGAGAAAGCCAAACTTGCTCTTGCTCGTCAGTTGGTCGGACTTGCTGGCGTTGATGTCATGTTCCTTGACGAGCCAACCAATCACTTGGATATCGAGACCACTGAATGGCTTGAAGGGTTTCTCAAGGATTTCAAGGGAGCTCAACTCATTGTATCTCACGACCGCTATTTCCTTGATCAAGTGTGCACACGTATTGTCGAAGTTGACAACCTACGTGCATGGCCTTGGAAAGGTAACTACAGTCAATTTTTGCGCCAAAAAGTTGCGACTGAAGCGGCTCTTGGCGACATGATTCACACCGTAGAAAAGAAGATTGCAGCAACCACTGGAGCGCTCAAGCAAATGAAGCGAGCCAACAAATACGACAAGTCCATTTCTGCAAAGCAGAAGATGATTGAACGTATGCAACAGGAACTCAAGGCGCTACGTGCACGAGTGCCAAAGAAGCGTAAGCCACTGATTCTTACTCTGGAAGCAACCGATAAAGCGAGCATGGATGTGCTTCAACTCGATGGTGCAACCAAGACCTACGAAGGGCTTGCACGGCCAATTCTCGACAATCAAGATCTAGAAGTTCGTAAAGGTGACCGCATTGGAATTGTCGGTGGTAATGGACAGGGTAAAACCACATTACTCAAACTGATCAACGGGGATGAAAAATTAACAAGCGGAAAGCGAGACCTTGCACCTGGTTGTGAAATTGGATATTTCCACCAAGACCACGCTACGCTTGATTTCAATCTCAATCCTATCGAGCAGATTCAGAAACTGCGTCCGGATTTCCAATACGGCGACATTCGAGCCGCTTTAGGCCGATTCCAATTTTCAGGCGACCAAGTGACGACAAAACTCTCTCAACTCTCCGGTGGTGAAAGAGCACGAATCGCTCTGCTCAAACTCTTGCTTGAAGAAAATAATTTACTCTTGATGGACGAGCCAACCAACCACTTGGACATGGACTCCAAAGATACGCTGGAAGAAGTGCTGAAAGGCTATGAAGGCTCACTCATTACCGTTTCACACGACCGCTGGTTCCTCGACCAAGTGGTCAATCGAATATGGGAATTACAGGACGGAGTGGTTACGGTTTACTACGGCAATTACACCGATTATATTCGTGAAAAGAGAGGCCTTCCGCCGTTAGCAGAAGGCGAAATCTCCGATATTTGAGCCGCACCTATGAGGGGCTGATTTGATGAACCAACAGCCTGTGGCATCGGCATGGCCGATGAAGACCCTGTGTTTGAGACGACGACCGGCCCGGTACGCGTCATCACCGCAGCATCGCTTTTCGACGGTCATGATGCGGCCATCAACGTCATGCGACGACTGATTCAATCCTCCGGAGCTGAAGTCATTCACTTAGGCCATGACCAATCGGCAAAAGCAGTGGTTGATTGTGCGGTCCAAGAAGACGCACATGCAGTTGCTTTGACGTCCTATCAGGGCGGTCACGTTGAGTATTTCACATACATTCGTCAACTGCTTGATGAAGCGGGCTGCGAGCATGTTCGAATCTTTGGTGGCGGTGGTGGAACCATTACTCCCCCTGAAATCAGAACACTGCATCAATCTGGAATCTCCAAGATTTACTCACCCGATGATGGACGTACAATGGGACTTATGGGTATGATTCACCACTTGATGGGACAGGCATCTGAAGTGGATTTGATCGGTAAAGAACGCCTTGCTTCCTTGAATGGACCAGTTACTCCCGATGATATGGCCAAGGTTGGATTACTGATGACGCTGTCAGAAAGTGCTGATGATGCTGCATTCAAGGCCGCAGTTGAAACTGCACGTTCCTCGGAAAAGGAAGTCCCTGTGATCGGTTTTACCGGAACAGGTGGTGCTGGAAAATCAAGTCTTCTTGATGAATTGATGCTGCGTATTCAACGTGATAATCCTGGCAAGAAAGTCTGCTTGCTTTGCGTCGACCCGAC
>DAMU01000046.1 GCA_002499705.1 Euryarchaeota archaeon UBA91 | reverse complement strand
TAGTTCACGTGGCCATCACCATCAGTGTCAATCATACGGTCTGCAGGATCATCAGGGTCAAATTGGAAGTGATATTCCCACCCGGTAGCCATTCCATCATCGTCATGATCTTGGTAATAGACCTCAGGGCCATCGTTCCAGCCATCGCCATCAGTATCGTTGGTAATAGGGTTCGTACCGTTTTCCTTTTCCTCGAAATTGGTATAATTTTCAAGGTTGTCGTAGAATTTTTTACCATCGGGTGTGTCAGGGTCGATGTTACAATCGGAGTTGGTAGAATCATTGTATCCTGAGCAATACTTTTTGATAAGTCCAGTACGGTTCAATCCATCTTTATCCGGGTCTTCTTCACCATCCATGATGCCATCAAGGTCACTGTCTGGCATTGATGGGTCCATCACGCCACGAGCACCGTATGCATCGATAGAGCCGTTGTCAACAAGTCCACTTTCAAGTGCTAATCCGGAGTAGTAAACTTCCCATCCATCTGGTAAATTATCACCGTCTGTGTCGTCATCAACTGGATTCGTGTTCCATTTATCTGGAGCCTCTGCACCGTTAGCAAGAGAATCGTTATCGATATCGAAAGTATCATCTTTCAAAGAGTCGAGTGAAGGGTCAAGTGCCCATCTTCCGTTACAATTACAGAAGTCATTCAACGGGACAACGAACCCAGTTAAATTCATTTCAGCAACGCTGAACTTCTTCTCATTTACGAATCCACCAAGATTATTTTGCCAAACATAGCCACCGGCTTCCATTGAACAATCATTGTTCTGAGAAGGTACACATCCAGGACGTTGCCAAGAAGAGGTTGCCACCCATAGGCTGTGTGAATTGGTGTTATCTTCAGCTGATTTGACCTGCATTTCCCAACCATCAAGCATTCCATCAGAATCCGTATCATTCAACAGAGGGTTGGTAGGGTTTTGGAAAGGTCGAGGGACGAAGAGAACTTCATTTCCGTCGACTAAACTATCATTGTCAGTATCTGAATTGTTCGCATGTGTGAGGAAATTATCTTTTCCTGCAATGACTTCCTCTCCATCTTCCAGTCCATCGTTGTCTGTATCAAACATACACGGACTTGTGAAGTAAGCCACTCCTTCCCATGAATATCCAGTTAGAGCCTCGATTTGGTCAAGTTCACCATCTCCATCAGTGTCGGGGTTCGAGGCATTGGAACCGCTAGCACAGGTATTGGCAAATTCATCATAATCCGACAAGCCATCTTCATCAGTATCGAACAATCCAGGATCAGAAGTGACCCAGGTTTTGATAACACCATTGTTTACAACCAAGATTTCCCAACCCATTACTTCAATTCCATCCAAAAGACCATCTCCATCAGTGTCAGGATTAAGCGGGTCAGTTGACCTACCGTCAATGATACCATCGCCATCTCGGTCACGAGCGTTGTATTCCATCAGATTTGTGAATTGTTCTTCGGGTTCAACAACTTCCATCCATTGAAACAATCTTGATTCAACAGCTTGTCCAACAGCGACATTGATTTGGTAGACATAACCGGATACGGGGGCAAGCATTGCGATTGTTTGCTTTTGACCACCAGCGAGGGTGATTTGTCCACGAGCAACAGTTGCATTTGCTTCAACCCATTGGTCCTTGATGACATCTATCCCAATGACGATGGTTGTTGAGTCCAGTGTGGTGTAAAACACACCACCATCTCCATCAACATCCCAACCATCATGGTCAGGATCCAGATTTCCGTTAGCACCATCGCGTGGGTGAAGTCCGTTTGTTGATTCCCAACCATCTGGCATTCCGTCGATATCGGTGTCAAGTCGCCAAGGGGAAGTAAAGTTGGTAGGTCCAAAGAGATTAGCAACTTGGTATTCTTCGAAATTGTTGAGGCCATCTTCGTCCCAGTCTCCATAGCCGTCAGAAGCATTCGCTGGGTTCAAAACCATTGAAGCATCGTTCTGGGGGTGGTCGTTAACATTAGAATAACAAAATTCGAATCCATCGGGCATACCGTCACCATCGGTGTCCCAATCCGAAGGACCGTTGAGTAGGCCATCGTTGTCCATGTCCATCAAGAACCATGAATTTTCGACACCAGCAAATGGTGATTCACGGACAATTGGGTCGAGGAGTGGAACGTTACAGTTTTCTCCAACTCCAGTAAGGAGCGTTGCTGTCAAATTACCAATTTCGACGATGTCGTCAAGCAAATCCATGTCGGAGTCACGTGCATCAGGATTGGTTCCATATGTTTCTTCAAGGAAATTCGGAAGACCGTCTTCATCGGTATCTAGAACCATGTCGCAAGAATACGAACCGAGAGCATTTGCAAGTTCATCCCAAGAAGGCAAGGCATCATCCGAATCATAAAATGTGGTTAATGTATCAACCATAGCTTGGTCAAGTAAGAGGCAGTCCCAGTTCCCATTGAGTGGATTGAACAAGGTGACATCTCCACCTGGAGTTTGAACAGTTTGTGTATACATTGATTCCCAGCGATCGTTGAGTCCGTCATTGTCAGAGTCTGAGCGTTGTGGGTCGGTCCCCAATTCTTGCTCTTGTTGATTTGTGAGTCCATCGTTATCTGGGTCACCATTCGGGCCTTGCTCCGGGTCTGGCCAAGAATCGGTTTCATTTTCGATACTTGCATCGTCGGTTTCCTCAGCCTGTGATGGGTCGTTGAGGAGATCTTCAGACTCACCATTATCAAGCGGGTTAAGTCCGTGGTCGACTTCCCAACCGTCACTCATCCCGTCAAAATCCGTATCGGCTAACTGAGGGTCTGTTCCATATTGAGTTGATTCAAGTAAATCTGAAAGACCATCTCCATCAGTGTCTGTTGCAGCGCTAATAGAGGTTCCTGAGCCGATTAAATCCTCTTCAGCAGCACTTTCAAAACCACCAATTGATTCACTGGTTTGAAAATACCCAGAAAACCCTACAAAAAGTGAGCCAAAAATCAACGTTGAGATGATTGCAGCGTAGGCCATTTGGTTGTGACTAAGAGACATTTTGAACACCATGCACATCTGTGCAAAATTAGCGACTTAGTGTTTCGGTTATAGACCTTAACTATCGATGTGTTACAGTATATATTCAAGATATTGAGACTTAAGACGGAATTTGTCAACCAGTATAGGCTAAAAATGACGTGATTTGAACAGACCAATTACCGTTTTTCATCACCATTTTTACTTTCGCCTTTCTACCGATTCCTCGTTGCCAAAATGCGACTAAAAAGCCGGTGGTTAAAGGTAAAAGCGGTGATGGGAGAAGTTCAAATTCAACCCCACCTTGGTCATCAAGAGCATGAACACTCGCAAATGAACCAAAACCCAAGGGCTTCAAATATGCTTCAACCAATTGATTCCAACTGTTCAAATCTTGAATGTAAATTGGTCGTTCGCTCTGTGAAACAACGTCATTCATCGCAAGAGATGTAAGGATGAGAGAAGCAACATGAGCGGGATTGAATTGTTCCGGAAATTCCCAATGTTCGAGTAATTCAGGTGACAATTGAAGACCTTGCATGTTCACAGACTCAAATAATCTACTCAAAACACCGATGGGTAGGAAAAAACACTGCTCACCTGCATGAGACCATCCATGTTCATTGGCTTGGAAGTCAAGGGAAATAGGATGCTGTTGTTGAGAGGAAACAACACGTGAGTTTGAATCCCAATCAAAAATCGGTGGCTGAGGAGCTGGAGATATTGAGCGAAGGTCTGCATCAGTATCCAATTGAATCTGAACATTCGAAATTTGGCGCCACTGAACCTTGAGTCGATGTGATTTGACAGCCTCGAGGGTGGCAAGAGCAAAACCGCTGCACAAAGGTGCAACAACATGCGAAAATGCTGTTTGATTGGATACGGAAAATTGACCCCACCCCATTTGCTTCCATCGTTGATTCAAAATTGATTTGATTCGTTTTTTCTTCATCAACCATCCGATATCGAAAAGTGATGATTCATTCAGGAAGTACTCTTCTTGATCGGTTGCTGCATTCATTAGTTTTCGTCCAAGTGGAACCCCCGCATGCGATTCAAAAGCTAACCACCATCGATGAAAATCCGTGACCCTCCATACTGAGAACGAGTGACCAAATGAATCACGTATCGAACCATCACCCATGCAGGTGAATTCTTTCTGAATCGATGCTAAAATTTGTGTTGAAGAGTTTGGTTCATCTTCGCTTGACATTTTACTGCCTCAAAAAGGGTAACCAGTAATGTTTTCATCGTTGAAGCAATATCGAATGGTCTGGAAATTGGACTTAAGTTGAGCGACGTCCTTCTTTACCATTTTTGGATCTTCCAAATTCAGAAGAACTCGCGCATAAAGTTTGGCGACTTCCTGCATCTCAAGAGTACCCATCCCTACACGAGTTAATTCTTGAACACCAAGTCGAAGACCGGATGGAGTCATTGCTTTGGTATCGCCGGGAAGCATGTTCATGTTGGTAATAATTCCAGCCTCTTCAAGTAAGGAAGCAGCTTTTGCTCCCGCACCTGAATCAGTTTCACCATGGCGAGTCAACACTTGGTGGGATGCAGTATAGTTACGAGATTCGGCAAGAACATCAAAACCTTCAGCTGCCATTGCAGAACCAAATGCTCGGGCATTCGTAACTATGTCATGCGCATAGGCAGAACCGTATTCTTCAAATTCAGCCAAAGCAACTACTTTTCCAGCTACGTGATGGAGGTGATAAGAAGAGCAGACGCCAGGGAATATAGCGGTATTCAGTTTACGTTGAAATGACGGATCTTCACTGGATGAGAGAAGGAAACCGCCTTGTGGGCCAGGGAAGGTTTTGTGAGAAGAACCCGTCATGAGATCTGCACCTTCACGCAATGGATCTTGGAAACACCCACCAGCGATTAATCCCAAAACATGTGCACCATCATACATTACAGAAGCACCGACTTCGTGTGCAGCATCTGCAATTTCACGAAGTGGAGTTGGGAAAAGGAAAACCGATTGACCAACAAGAGCTACCTTCGGTTTGAGCTCTCGAATGAGTGCACACGCTCCATCGACATCAGGTTCCATTCGTTCTTCGTCCCAAGGGTATGTTGAAAGATCGAGGTCTCGTAAACCGACCGCCCCCATACGAGCATGTGAGATGTGACCTCCGTCAGCGGTTGATACCGCAGTTATTTGGTCGCCTGGCTTAGCCAGTGCCTTCAAAGCCGCAATATTGGATACGGTTCCCGAGATCGATTGAATATTTGCAAATGGGGCATTGAACACTTTTTGAGCCAGTTCAATACCAAGACTTTCGATTGTGTCAAAATCATCACACCCCTGATAATATCGCTTCCCAGGCAAACCTTCAGCATATCGGCCATGGAGGTCACTTGCAACAATCTTTTGCACCATTGGTGATACAATGTTTTCAGAAGCAATCATGCCAAGCCCATTTCGATACAAATCACCACTTGAAGCGGTTGCATCAAGTACTGTTTGTGCTTTTGTAAAAGTCGTTTGGCTCGGAGACCAAGTCCCACGTTCGCGCTGCATGAACCGTGTTTGTGGAGTCGGTCTTTGAAGTAATTGATAGCAAACAATGGTCAATTAAAAGAAAGAAAATCATCATCCTCATCATTGCTTGCGTCACGTAGAGTTGATGGACGGACGTTCGGACCCGGTCTTTTACTTCCAACCTTAATCGAAGAATTGGATACCTGTTGACGATTTGCACGCTCGGAAATCCGAGTGTTTGTAGGAATCCCTCTGCTGTCGAGATTAATTTCAGATACCGGCCGATTCCTCGATTTACTGAAGCCAGTGCGAGCTGATTTTTTACCGGTTTTCTTCTGAATATATTGCGGCCGACCCCGATAAGCAACTGCACCGATGAGACGTTCAAGAGCCGGAACGTCAGCACCGTCTTCTTTTGGACGCTTTAACCACCAGCCTTCACCGAGTGGTTGCAGTCGAGGTGGGCGGGATTTTGACATCGCCTTTGACTGGCGCTTCAATCGGGCTTTGACCGACTTTTCCGAATCACGTGGGAGTCGTTCAGTCATCCATCCGGGCAGCCCAACATCGAGAACAACACCATTAACGGTAACCAACATCCCAGAGAGCAGTAAATGGGTGCCTACAGGGATATTTGCTCTTTCAGGTTGGACTTTGAATCTTTTCATTCTTTTTGAATATGCAATCAAAGCCTTTTGATCTCTGTGACGAATTACACGTTGTTGCTGTCGATTGAAACGTTTACCTCCAAACTGGAGCATAAACAAGGTTGCAACGACTACAATTCCTTGGCCTTGGCCGACTTCCTGAGATACATAGATACCCAAAACAATCCAGGTTGGAATGAGAACAAGAAGATGGAAAATTGTATTCAGTAAACTCGCACGATAAATTGGTGGCATACCTCTACGAGCAGCTTCATGAGAGGCAACGAGAATGTTTGCATTGATTGCTTCATCTAGACCTCCTCGCACCATCAAACCAGCAACGGCATTGACCGGTGCCGAATTGATCCACTTGCGCATTTTCTTTCCTTCACCAACTGCGAGGGCTACTTCCATCTCTTCTTCATCAACCACTTGTCCAAGAATACTGCTTAGGGCTAAGACTCTTGGGTCTTGGGGGTCGCTTTCTTTGAGTTCAGTTAAAATTGAACGAGCGCTGTGCCAATCTCCTTTGTCGATGAGACAGAGTGATGCAGCAATTCGAGGACGGACCCCTGTTGGTTCATCACGAATCAACTTCAAAGAAAGTTCGAGGGCATCATCATGTTTCCGTTGTGCTCTCATCAACGAAATCATCGAGAGTTGAGCAACTCTTGTCAATCGGTCTTGATGTATCGAATCATCGTTTGGGGAAGGTTGCCATCCACGTAACATTCGCATTAAGCCTTGAAGGTGGTCGATGCACGAATTATTTTCCCAGTCCCAAAAGTCATCGTCAGTAACCATACCCTGCCAAGGGTCGAGCCATTCACAAACGAATGCTAACAATTCAGGTTCGTCATACCCTTCTGGCTGTTGCAATCCATGCAGTGCCTCACGTGCAGCATCTAATCTTCGAGAAGCCATGTATCCAACGGCGACAATCATACGAGCAACGTCATCTTCCCCACCTGCTTGGGCAAGGACTTTGCGTGCTTCTTCTATTGCTTTAGGCCAAAGGCCGCGAAGGGCGAGTTCCCACATGTGGGCACGTGCTTTTTCGTGGCGAACAAGGGCCGAATCACCCTCAATTGAACGGCGTTGAAATTGGATAAGCCCGTCAAGGTCTTCCCGTATTGCAGCCTCATCCACCAACTCTCGCATCCAATCACCACCTGCGAACTTGACCGCACCTTCTCGACGTTCATCCGGATTCAAATCAAATCGCAGTTTAAGTAAAGGAGAATACCGAATGATTGAGAGTAACCAGGTGAATAAAAATACAGCCTGACCGAATGCGATAAACATCCATGTTGTCAACAATCGATTTCCTTCATCAAATCCGTTCCGCTCAAGCACATCTGTAAAAGGCATCAAATCGCCAAATTCTTTGTAACAAACCAGAACTAAGAGAAGGACGGTATATCCCGAAAATCCCGCAAAGGCAAAGGTAAGTTGTCGGGTCTGTGCCTTGACTTCGGTTCGAATCTCACGAGGGGAATCAAGTGTTACACCAAAAAGTCCACCAAATGTTTGTCCGCCAAGAATGAGGTTTCGAGTCAATTCAAATATGAAAGCGAGACCAACAATTGCGATATTGAGGGAAAGATAGAGCGACAAGAATTGAGGAAGAGCCTTGATGAATTGCCAATGGAAGAGTAATTCTGAGATGATGTCAATTCTTTGGTAAATTGAATGGCCAATGATTCCACCAAAATTGAGGACTTCTTCGGCATTCGCAGGCTTGTTGAACAGGACATAAAATACAGTGACAATTCCGTTCAATGCTGTTAAAGGCATTGTGATTAGGAACAAAACCAGGATAAGTGAAAACAGCCGATTAAAGAAACGAGGTTTATCGGGATCAATTGGGTTTGGTTTCCCGTTTGATGTCCGCCATTTGTTGATGATAAGCATGTTCCAAGAAGCACCCATGATTCGACCATAAGCCATTATTGTGGGTGACATAAATGTAAGCATCCCTGCAGCGAGCCAGACCGGAGAAAGCGTGTTTTGCGGGCTGCTTTGAATCCCGTACAACAAAGTTGCAATAGTTGCACCAATGAGTAAAGATATGGTAAGAATTCTTCGAACGAAATTGGTTATTTTGTTTACTCTTGATTTTTCGCCACCCTTACCAAGAAGTTGAGCATTCAATGTTTCCCACGGAGACATTAGAACAGGTATTGCAATAAGGAAACCTGCAGCAAGTAAACTCGCTTCAAAGTAGATTTCAGGGACAAATAGCAATTCCATGATAAGAATAAGAATTCCAGTCATACCCATCATGTAAAGGCCAATACCGTATCCAACGGTTCCTTGTTTGAGAAGGATACGAGCATCTGAAACACTGCCTGTGATTTTGTGAACTTCATAGAGATCATCATCAATCTCAAAAGCGACCTGAAGGTTTGCCAACTGATTTGGAATGAATATTTTCCATACTGGAATCGCAATGGCGAACGCAATCAGTATCGGTAGGAGTGAATTCAGACTAAACTGATCCATTTGTTCAATTTGATTCGCCGAAGCAGGTTGGACTAAAAAAAACGCCATTAGGGAGGACCAAATCAACACACGGAACCGAAGACCCGTCTTGCCCATGAAATACTCGGTGTCACACTAAGACATCAAGGCATCGCCGAAAAACTCATTCAATTATCACGATGTCGAAGCAAAAAAGCCTCTATTCGATTAAATGCATCATTCAATACATCGATATTTGGCAAATAAACGATTCGAAAGTGCCCTTTACCTAAACTCGGGGAAAAACCACTGCCATGTACGACTAAAACATGCTCTTCATGCAACAAATCAAGAACAAATTGCTTATCGTTATCAGCCCACTTTGGGTCCGTTAGTCGAACAAACATGTAGAATGCACCACCAGAGGATTGCACTTCAAGCCCATCTATTTCAGAAATCCTCTGTATGCATGCGTCTCTTTGAGCGAGAACTTTATCTGAATATCCACGCATCCATGAGCGGTCTGATTCAAGACCTGCTAAATATCCGATTTGGGCAGGTGTTGAGGCACACAAACGTGAGCGAAGCATCCGCTCAATTCCATCTCGAACATTCAATAGTCTACGTGTCGGATCATGAATTGCCATGTATCCAATTCTCCAGCCAGGAGCATAGTAGACTTTTGACACGCCGTTCAATGAAAAAACTGGAACATCCTTTGAAAGGCTTGCAACACTCTTTTGTAATCCAGTGAAATCAAGCCCGTCGTAGATTTCATCCGCAACAATCATGCAATTTGGCCATTTTCGAGCAATACTGAGAACTTTACTTATCTCTTGTTCACCCGCGACACTTCCACAGGGATTGTTCGGATTAATCAAGACCAGAAGACGGACTGAGGAGTCCATTTTTGATTCAATATCATCCAAGTCAAGTTTCCATCCGTTATCGGATTGTAATTTGTACTCCACAGTTTGAGCACCATACATTTGTGGATAAGCCATGTAAGGTGGATAATGTGGGCCGGGGGCCAATACTGTATCGCCTTCAGAGAGAACTGAAGCAAACAGAATCTGCAATGCCTCTGTCACACCATGACAGACGTAAATGTCAGAACTTTGTGCATTCCAGCCTTTGCGACGCTCGTCCTTAGCAATCGCTTCACGAAGTTCTGGCAATCCATAAGATGGTGAATAACCATTGCGACCATCTTGTAGGGCTTTGACATAGGCAGCAACCATATGTTCTGGTGTCGGTAATCCTGGGTAAGCGATAGGGTCTCCAATATTGAGTTTGAGAATTTTGTGGCCTTGCTGCTCAAGTGCAGTTGCTGGAACAACCACATCTCGGATTGCATACTCGATACTCGACGCTCTGGAAGCAACTGGAATCTGTTCTTCGGTCATTGGAACACGCTCTGCTAATTAACAATACATTTGATTTTTACACTCACAGATCACTACGAGATAGGCCGCCCATTGCCAGAACCGTGTCAAAATGCTGCTCTTGAACAGGTTGGACTGAAAGTCGTTGCCCTTTTCGAACCAATAGCATGTCTTCGCATGCCGGGTTGTTGCGCACATCTTCCAATGGCACAATGTTCGCAAAGGCTGTGACTGCTTCGATGTCGACCATCATCCAGCGTGGATTATCAGATGTCGCTTTCGGGTCAAAATATTTCGAACTTGAATCTTGTGCAGTGTGGTCTGGATAGCCCTCTCTGCAGACACGAGCAACACCGACAACATGGGGTGGTTTGAAGTTCGAATGATAAAATAAAACCAAATCGCCCATCTTCATATCATCACGCATCATGTTTCGGGCCTGATAATTGCGGACACCATCCCAGTGTGTTGAACCATCTGCTTCAAGCTGCTCGAAAGGATAGACATGGGGCTCTGATTTCATCAGCCAATAGTTGACCATGTTTCGCCCACTGCAAGGGGCTTCTTTGTATTGTTGCTTACCAAGCATCAACCACATCATCGAGTAAGGCAGCATCTAAAACATCGACATCGAGTTTCTTTTTCTCTCCAAGACCGAGTCTGCGCGCCATCGCGGAACGTCCACCGACCGCCCCCATTCCTGCTTTTTCCATCGTGACGAAGATTGCAGGCAACAAGATCAGTGCACTTGCGGCTGCAACCCAAAGCAAGATTAGAATGACGGTGATAAACGGCGAGATGGCAATAATTGGTATTTGGTAAGCCGTGAACATTCCTAAACTTGTAACAACTGCTGCTTCAAACAGCGACATTCCCGTTCCAATTGCAGCGGTACGTATCGCCTCAAGGCCGCCACCTAATTCGCGTATACGGTTGGATATGTGGATGGAAAAGTCTACGCCGACTCCTACCAAGATTGAACCAATCATGACCGTGACCAAAGACAAATCTACATCCATCCGCCACATGACAAGCCACTGTAAAGCAACTGTTGCAATAACAGGAGATGTTGTCAAAAGTGAATATTTGAGATCTTTGAAAACAATAGCCAATGTGATGAGTGTTAGGATAACTGCAAAGCCAAGAGAGGTCCACTGTGAGCCAACAATTAATTCATTGACTTCGATTGTGGTAGGAGCAACACCCGTCAATGGCGTAGCATAATCACCCGGCTCAGTGCCACTGAAAGTATTCGTAAGTCGGTCAATAGATACCACACTTGAACTGGTATCAGCAACAGGGAGATAGGGCATATCGACTAAAATCAAACTGCGATCATAATGTTCACTAATAAAAATTCCACGTGTTTCATCAGTAATTGAAGAGTAAAAGACATTCAAAAGGAATACTTCAGACTGTCGAGAAGCAGGCAAACCGTAGGCATCAGGCGAGGTTAACAAATCCCAGAATGAGGCACCGCCCGAAACAGAACTATCCAGTAAGACTGAAGCTGTATCTTTGATATCTTGTGGTAAGAGTGGCAATCCTTGGACAAACTCGCTGCAGCCTGGACAATCAATTGTAGGAGCGATACCAGAGGATTTCATCAAAAACACGATGGAAACAGCAGAGGTATCTGGAACGTCGTTTAGTAATGATTCAAGCGTATCTATTTGACGTAAATTTTCTGCAGGGTCTTGCTGTGAAACTTCTATGGAAGTATCTCCAGTGAGATTCGCCTGAACTAAGACCATCCCGAGTTGTCCTGAGTTGAAGTCATTACTGTACACCTTCATACCCTCGACGGATGGTTCGTCAAAAGGCGCCATTTCCAACATGTCGATGTTTTCTTTGACGTTTGCTTGACCGTATGTGGCTGAAACCAGTATAAGAATTGCGAAAAAGGCTATGACACCACGATTGTATTTCATTGGAACATCGACAATCTTGACAAAAGCTTTCAGTGGTGGATGCTTTGGTTTTCTCAAATCGAGTAAAAGCGTAAGGTTTGGAACCATGAACATCGTCAAAATATACACAACGACAATTCCTCCAGAGAGTGCTATACCAACCGTTTGAATCGGTGCCATTGGTGTAAATACGAGCGAGACAAATCCAATGACTGTTGTGACTGCTGACAAAAAGACAGCCTTTCCAGTAGAAGAAAGAGCCCCGCGGATTTTCTGTTGCTTCGTTCCGCCTTCTTCCGCATAACGATTGGTGATGTGCAGTCCATAAGAGACACCAAGGGCCAATAAAATAGGCCCGACGATAATAACTGTCATCGTCACCTCATAATTCAGCCAACCGATAATACCCAGTGTCCAAAATACTGCACATAACGTCGGTAGACCTGAAATGATAACCACTTTCAAGCCCTGTAAAGGACGGATACCAGTTAGACCGGTTTGCAAAACATCACAGTGGAATACAAAGAGGCCAATTGCAACCAAGACAATGGCGAGTGGAAAAATATCCCAGAACATGTCGAAAGTTCGTTCAGTAACTGCGTTTGTGATAGGAACTGGACCTGTTAACGTCATGTTGAGGCCGAATGCCTTGACTCCACGCTCTAATTGTTCGTCCGTAAGGTCATTGACTTCACCCCAGATACACATGCCAGCATCTACATCCGGTTCGCCATTTTGCAAGAAGAGGCATGGCCGCTCAAGAATTTTCATTTCCTCCAAAATATCGTTCGTATCACTGATGATGTCTTTTGCTGCAACTTCATCGTTAACAGCTATCGCCATGACTGCCCTGTCAAGTGTCCCATCAGGTACTTCTTTCTCACCTTCGAATACGCAATCTGCAAAACCACAAGAGATATCCCTCGCTAACTTGTCCAGCCCAGGTGAAGGAGAACCATCGTCCTCGTACATTTCGTTGATGATGAGATCAGTCGTGTTTTGTGAAGGAATCTCATAACCCCCGCCAAGTTGGTCATCAGTGAGAGCGAACAATTCATTCAACGAACTCGCTGCTTGAGCCGATTGACAATCGTTTTGACCTAATCCACAACCCAATTGACCCAATTCTGTGATGAATGCTTCACGAATCCGGGGTGCACTTGAATTCACTTCTTTGAGAACTGTAGAAATTGAAAGTAGATAGATGACGTCATCGTTGAGAGTTTCAGAAGCATTGTTTGGGTTTTGGCAAACAAAGGTCGAAATGCAGGGATTTAGCAGATTTTCGACATAACTAATCTCTTGAAGAATTCTGACATCAGTGATGTTATTTTGAGCAAAATTACCGCCCTCAAGTTGGATATAAATCACCATGACGTTTGTCGACCAATCTTCCTCAACCAGGTTTAACAGGCGTCCAACCTCACTTCCATCAGGCAAGTAAACTTCAAGATCACCGTTGACATTCAAATCTGTTTCATCAGGATTATCATCAAATTGAGTAAAATAAAGATCGAAGAAACCAGAGTGGCTAACGAAGAACAATGTCATCACAAGAAAAACAATGACTGTGGCCAGAGGAAAACGAGTAATTGCTCCGATAGCACCAGATTTTTGCCATTCGCGCTTGAGACGAGTTGGTGCGTCTAAGACTGCATCAATCGCCCGCTTTGAATCGAAGTCTTTGACCCGAGCAGTAATATCGATTGCGCCGGATTGGAAACGTGAATTCCCCTCACGCTTCAACTTTGAAAAACGACCTTCAGCCGCAATTTTTGAAGGTTTTTCTGAGGGTTTTTCTTGACTCTTATCAACCAAGCCTCTCGCCCCCATTAACTTGTAATTGCCGGGCCTTCAAATGCCTGCCGATAGTTTGCACACGATTTAGACACATTTCAAACAACAGTGAAGGGCGCATGGTTTATGCGTTGGTTTCAAAGGTGAACCAACACAGCGCTGTTTGGACCCGCATCGTTCATGTGTGTGGGGCCAGGTGAGGCAAATGCCAGCCCCAGTATTAAACGATAAACGATGGTCAATTGACCTAGAGAAGCGAATTCAAGAAGCCCATTCGGAAGACGCCGAGACATATTCAAACCGATATTCCTTCAACCCTGACAGCGGTAAGGAAATCTTCGTAATCGACACACCTCCGCCGTATCCATCAGGTACCTGGCACATAGGTGCTGTCGCACAGTATTCCATGATTGACGTTATCGCTCGATCACAACGACTTCTCGGTAAAGAAGTGTACTTCCCTTGGGGCGTTGACAGAAACGGTATCAACATTGAGTTCACTGTTGAAAAGAATACAAAACGTAAGATGAAAACATATGACCGGGCAGAATTTCTAAAACTCTGTGAAGAGACGATTGAAACCTTTACCCAAGCAATGAGAAAAACAGCACGACGTGTCGGACTTTCCTGTGATTATGACCGAGAATACCTTACTGATTCGCCTGCTTATCGAACAGTTACGCAATCAATATTCATTGAACTTTTCAAAAAAGGTGCCATCATTGAAGACCTGCGACCAAATATTTACGATCCGGTAGAAGGAACTACAATTGCGGATGCGGAAGTGGAACGCCAATCGAGAAAAACTCGGCTCGTTGATGTCAAGTGGGTTTGCGATGATGGTACAGAAATTGTGATTTCTACAACTCGGCCAGAACTGATATGTGCATGTGGAGTCGTGGCCGTACATCCCGATGATGAACGCTACACGCATCTGGTAGGAAAAACAATTCAACTGCCCTTACCCGTCAATGGCCGCACCACTTCGGTCGAGATTCGAACGCATGCTTCAGTCAAATCTGATTTTGGTTCCGGTGTCTTGATGGTGTGTTCATTCGGTGATCAAAATGACGTTGCCATCTTTCGAGAGCTTGGATTGACGCCTTTCCAAGCAATTAATTTGGATGGCAAACTCACTGAACTGGCCGGACCTTTTGCCGACATGAAAGTTTACGATGCACGAAATGCAGCCATTGAGTTGCTCGAAGAACAAGGAAAGATTGTCAACATTGTTGAACGTGAACAAGAGATTCCAGTCTCAGAGCGAGGGAAAAATCCTGTTGAAATTATTCTTCTCAAAGAGTGGTATGTTCGACAAACACATGCTCAAGACAGAATGCGAGAGCACATTGAAGAAATTGAATTCCATCCTCCTCGGAACAAGCAATTTTTGCTTGATTGGATGGATAATATCAGCATAGATTGGCCAATTTCTCGTCGGCGTTGGTATCATACTGAAATTCCAATTTGGTACAGTGAAGACGGAACTAAAATCATCGTTCCACCAACCGGAACATATGTCCAACCGTGGTGTCAATCGCCACCCGAAGGCAGCCAAGTCTTAGCGAGAGATACTCGTGAAGAACTTGGTACCTATGCCTCTATGAGAGGAGATCTTGGGACACTTGTTGGAGAGGAAAAAGTATTCGACACGTGGATGGATTCTTCGAATTCGAATCTCTTCGTCAGTGGGTATCTCAACGAACCAGAGGTTTTCGAGAAAGCCTTCCCTACAGCATTGCGACCTCAAGGAAAAGAAATTGTTCGAACTTGGCTCTATTACACATTACTCAAGTCAAACCTCCTCCTCGACAAACCTGGATTCAAGCATGTTTGGATTGATGGATTAGGAATGGACCCTTGGGGGAGGAAAATGAGCAAATCTCTAGGTAACGGAATCGATGCAGACTCTGTACTTGAATGTGGAGCTGGAGGACGTACAGGTTCATGGAAAGTCAAGGGACCAGAAAAGACAGTCAGTTTGCGAGCGAATAAAATTGGCAGTGAATGCTTCCGACTCTGGAAAGCATGCGATGCACAAGTGGGAGATGACTTCCACATCAATCCAGAAGAAATCGAAAAGAAATATTTTGGAGTCTTGACGAAGTTGTTCAATGTTGCTCGTTTCGCATCTCAATTTGAGATTCCAAGCGATTTAGAAACAGTTCCTGAAGACCTCTCCATCGAAGATAAATGGATTTTGGCAGAATTCAGTGAAACAATGGATACAGTGAAATCAGCTTGGGAGAATCTCGACATTTACAGTGCTACTCAAGCACTCAAGACATTTGGAACAGGTGTCTTGCCAAGCCATTATCTGGAGATGGTCAAGTCCCGTCTTTATGATGGGGACATGGCTGCTTCATGGACACTCCACCGTATTGTTCGAGACTTCATGTCTGCATTCACTCCCGTATGTCCTTTCTTCACACACCACATTTCAGAGAGCCTGTATGGACGTTCTGCAGTTGAAATCGATGTATTCCCCGTTGTCGCAGATCGTTCAGTCGGACTTGGAACTGATGAGGGTGACCACCTACGAGGGCTTTCAGCTCTGGTTCAATCCTTCAATGGTGACACTTGGAACGCCAAAAAGGAACAAGGCATTTCGTTAAATCAGCCCGTTTCCGGTATCGAAATCCCAGAACCATTGCAAGAGTTCACTGCAATTCTCACACGGATGCATCACTTAGAATGATTATTCTTCTTCACCAAGAAGAAGCATTGATTGCCGAGTTGGTGGCATGTCGAGTTGTCCCAAACGAAAGCCAACCAAGCGAAGACCACGGTTGTGCTGAACGTTGGTCGCAAAAAGATGATCAGCGAGTCGCAAAAATACATCCGGTTCGTCCATAGCAACTGGAATTGAGCGCCCATGTGTGTGCGTTTCAAACCCTGTGTAACGAATTTTAACTTCGGCGAGGCGCCCAGAGATTCCCATTTCTTTCGAACGTTTTAACACCCTTTCTGTCAATGAACGCAATACCTCAAGAACCGCTTCATGGTCGGTTTGGTCTGAAGAGAAAGTCCGTTCTTTGCCGATAGATTTTCGACTTCGTAATTGGCTTACTTCAGAACTTGTCTTCCCATCGACCACTTGCATGAGCCACGCGGCAAATCGCTCACCCGCCATCCTTCCCAAAGCCAGTTCACCCAACACATATGCCTCATCAACAGTGACAAAACCCCATTCAGCGAGTTGAGTTGCCCTTTTGGGGCCAATTCCCGGGACTTCACGCAAAGACCTTCCTTCAAAAAAATCACCTATTTCATCAGGCAGGATTCGAAAGATTCCTTTCGGCTTATTCACTTCACTTGACATCTTGGCAAGGATTCTTGTTGGTGCAATTCCAAAAGAAGCGGTTAATCCAACTTCCTTCTCGATACGATCTTGAAGTGTCCGACAGAGCGCATACGCAGCATCCCAATCTCCGTTCACTTGTTCCGTGACATCCAAATAAGCCTCATCAATACTCGCTTTCTCAAAATGTTGAGCTGGTTCTTTGAGTATTTTCATCACTTGACGTGAGGCCCGACTGTATAATCCTCGGCTCCCTCGAATATAGTGACCTGGCCCGAATGGATATCCTGGACAACGACGCCAAGCCTCACTTACGGGCATGGCTGAGCGTATACCAAATGCTCGGGCTGCATAATTACATGTCGAAACAATCCCCCTCCCCCTTCCACCCTGTGGGTCTGAACCGATAATCAACGGCTTTTCCGGGTCCAAATCGTGGTGAAGTATTTCGACAGCGGCAAAAAAAGCATCAAGGTCACAATGCACCAAGATTCGTTCTTTGGAAGAAGCTGAAACCTCAATCTGAGATTCGGGCTCTTCTGACATGATGTGATAGTGTTGACTGAGGTGTTTGAAGTTGATGTATTCCTCACAGATGTGTATCTCGATATTTGGCGTCAAATAGACTAATTGTTCGAAAGGTTGGAACTCCCTTGGCAATTCCTCAAGAGGCTGCGAAAAGAGTTTTTTGCGAAGGCGGTTGGCATGTGATAAAAGTCGCATACCTTGGATTTTTCAGGTACGGACATCTATGTTTGAGACGACCCACGGCAAAGCGAAGTGAAAGTGTCACTTGAGTAAATGTGAATTGACAATCGTATCTGCCTTCTTTCCATCGAGGACTGCCATAACAGCATGAGCAATATCACGACCGACACGTGCTTGAGCTTCGAGTGTTGCAGCACCGATGTGAGGCGTTCCGTGAAAGTGAGGGTGTTGAATGAGTTTGTTACCTGCCGGTACCGGTTCGACTTCGAAGACATCCAAAGCGGCTGATGCGACTTTTCCAGATTGAAGTGCCTCGAGAAGGGCTTCTTCATCAATGATGCCTCCACGAGCACAATTCACGATGTGGTTGCCGCAAGGAATGCCATCAGGGGACTTACCCGGCATGAGTGCGATACGCTCTGCATTCACGAGATGATGAGTTTCCTCGTTGTAGTTGCAGTGAACCGAAATGTGAGTGCATGTTTGAAACAAAGTATCCACTTTCTTGTGGAGAGTCGTGTTCTGTGCTTTGGCAACTTTCGTAGGCAAATACGGGTCATAAGTATGAACTTCCATCCCAAATAACTGAGCAATAGAACCTACACCTTGCGCAATACGTCCAAAGCCAATCAGTCCCAGATTCTTCCCCGAAAGTTCAGTGCCTTTCATGGCTTTTTTCTCCCACTTATCTTGCCGCATTCCACGGTCAGCTCGGGGGATGTGTCGAAGACAAGAAAGTAAATGTCCAACCGTGAGTTCGATAACCGACTGTGTCGATGCACGTGGTGCATTGACGACAGGTATACCTGCTTTCGCAGCCGACTTGATGTCAATGTTGTCAACACCAACACCTGCACGACCAATAACTTTCAACCGGTCGCCGGATTTCTCGATGACCTGTTGGGGAAGTTTCGTCGCACTGCGGACGATAATTGCATCAAAATCAGCGAGAGCACCATCCAATAAATCGGATTCTTCTATGAAATCAAGTATGACTTCATGGCCTGCACGTTCAAGCAAAACAACTGCGTCAGGTGCCATGCCATCGGTAACAGCAATTCTCGCCATGTACAGTGTCTTGCGCACCAAGACTTTCAACCTTAGCCAAACACGATTTGTAACCCGATGTTTGAAACACTCCAACACAGTGGACGAGGTGAGTCAACATGGCAACCGTCGATTCAAGCACGCTCATATGGGCAGCAGGTCTGCTGTCAATACCACTCTTGCTTGCACTGCCAATGCGACTCGGCTGGAGACTGTTCATTGGTGTTGGCCATGAAGCCTCACAATACCGCAACACTGTTTTGCAAATCATTGATGCTGGGCGTCAAATAGCGCCATTTAGAGCAACTCTTGATGACATAGCGCGAAGCCTACACATCCGGCCGAGCCATCAAAGGCTTATCGAAGCTGACCTCTTTCATCCATTGACACTCTCTCACTTCATCCTACTACCTGCAATTATCATCTTCCCATTGGCCGTCATCATGGCATTACCGGTCATT
>DAMU01000005.1 GCA_002499705.1 Euryarchaeota archaeon UBA91 | reverse complement strand
GAAAATCCACTTCTTGGACACTTGTCAAATGAATTAGATGCCCTCAGCGACCTTGCTGAAGATATTCGACGTACTCTTGTCGATGAACCACCGCTCAGCATACGTGATGGAAACTTAATTCGAGCAGGGCTTCATGAAACCATCGACGAACTTCGAGAAACTTCTGCATCTGGGCATTCCTGGTTCAAGGACTTGGAAACTCAATTGCGAACTGAATTGGAAATACCCTCTCTCAAAGTCCGAATGAACCGGCAAATTGGATGGTTTATTGAAGTGACAAAATCTCATGAGGAGAAAGTTCCGGGAGAATGGCGACGAAAACAGCAAATGACCAATGGCTCGCGCTATGTCACTGATGAACTGTCTCAAAGAGATGACCTGCTCTTAACTGCGGATACGAAAGTCAAAGAATTGGAATATCGAGAATTTATCTCGCTTCGAGACCGCTGTCGAAAGCACGCACAAATACTCGCAAATATCGCTGGAAGAGTCGCTGCAATCGATGTGCTCCAATGCTTCGCTTCAATCGCTCGGTCTCGCTCATGGACACGGCCAGAGTTAACCGAAGGCCATCACCTCAAAGCCGAAGATGCGCGCCACCCAGCCTTGGAAATGCAATCCGGCTTTGTGCCAAATGACATTCAATTGCAGAAGAAGAGGAACTTCTTGTTGATTACTGGACCGAATATGGGTGGTAAATCGACCTACCTTCGGACGACAGCATTGTTGACAATCCTTGCTCAATCCGGCAGTTTTGTCCCAGCGAAGAAAGCAAGAATCGGGCTTGTTGATCGAATTTTTACTCGGGTCGGGGCAAGTGATGACTTGCGTCGTGGACGCTCTACATTCATGATGGAAATGATTGAGGTCGCTCATATTCTGCGCAGAGCAACTCCTCAATCACTCGTTCTACTCGATGAAATCGGACGTGGAACCTCCACTTTTGATGGATTATCAATCGCTTGGTCGGTCACTGAGGACATCTGTAAAAGAATTGGATCTCGAACATTATTTGCTACTCATTACCATCAGTTAATTGGTCTTGAAGGTGAAGTTGATGGATTGGTCAACATCCATGTCCAAGTTGCTCAAGCAGACGGAGAACTTCGTTTCCTTCACACCGTTGCTGATGGTCCATGTGATGATTCGTATGGTGTTCAAGTCGCAGCATTGGCAGGCTTGCCTCGTCCGGTAGTTGAACGCGCAAGTGACCTGCTGGCGTTCCTAGAACAACAAGCACATGGAGCAAAAGCTGGTGAATCTGGAACCCCTTCTGCACGCGCTCAAGGGCAATCGAGTTTGATGGGATATTTTGCTGCTGCAGCGATTACTCAGAAAAACGGAGCAAAACAAACAGTGCCAAAAATCAGTGAAGAAGAGAAAGAAACGCTCGCATATCTTTCAGATATAGATGCAGATGAACTTTCCCCTCGACAGGCTCATGATGCACTCTATAGACTAAAGAAACTTCTCAGAGGTGCTAATAATGACTGAACCAAACCGGATTCAACAATTAGATGAAACCACCATCGGGCATATCGCTGCTGGAGAGGTTGTCGAACGACCAGCCCAAGTCGTCAAGGAATTGCTTGAAAACAGCCTTGATGCTGTATCAAAACGACTGGTAATTACCGTCGAGCGAGGTGGTTTTGACCTCATTCGTCTGGAAGATGATGGTAGCGGAATTGATGAGAGTGATTTGCGGCTAGCGTTGGACAGGCATGCGACTTCAAAATTGCAAAAAGCTGAAGATTTGAATTCCATTCATACCCTCGGGTTCAGAGGTGAAGCACTGGCGAGTATCGGAATGGTGTCTCACCTTTCAATAGCCAGCCGACCAGAAGGCAAAGAAGGCAAATCCATCGCTATGAAGAACGGTGAAAAAGGCACTGTTGAGCCTTTTGGAATGCAGAAAGGAACTCGCGTTGACGTAGAACATTTGTTCAAAAATACGCCTGCCAGATTAGCATTTCAACGCCGGCCTGCAACTGAAAATGCGCGTATTGTGGATGTTGTTGTTGCTCACGCAATGGCACATCAATCAACTGGTTTCCGCCTCATTATCGATGAGCGGGTCATGCTCGACATTCCGCCTGCAGAATCAATGATGGACAGGCTGTTTGACTTGTTAGGAGGACAAGTTGAATCAATGCTTGAAATGAAATCTCCAAAGAGTGATGCCGATGCACCTGGAATGGAACGCTGGACTGGATGGATCAGCACACCAGACATCACACGAGGGAAGGGTGATGACATCCATGTTCTCATCAACGAGCGTCCAGTTGCTGCTGGTCCTTTTCTTCAAGCGATTCGAAGAGGCTATCGTACACGGTTGATGCAAGGAAGACATCCGATTGCGGTTCTTTCGTTGACCCTACCGCCTGAAGAAGTCGACGTGAACGTCCATCCAACAAAACGTGAGGTGCGATTACGACATTCTTGGCGTGTTTTAGAACGACTTGAACGAGCGATTGCACATACCCTCGAATCGGCTCCTACCCAACCGGATGCGGCAGGAGGAATTCCGGGTCTTCAAGGATTAGGTATGCAGAAAGCAACCTCTATTCAAGAACACCTTACCACTAAAAAACCCAACGAAAACCCATTGGATGCTGCTGCTGGTGCTTCATCTTTGGTGCTCCCAAAGGAGGTGAAAGATGCACCTCCTGCTTGGGCAATTGCCGCTGGAGCACAACTGAACCTTCATGGAAAAGAAGCAGAAGAGCCGGAAACTGTGGAAAAAAAGCGCCCTCAATCTACTGCACCTGAGGCACAAGAGACCTTACCAGGATTGGATGAAAAACCTACGGCTCCTGCATTATCTCCTGCTGAGCGAACTCTGCACAGGCACGCAGGTTGTGGCATTCGCCATTCTCCAAATGAAGAGCAACCTCTTGAAGGCATCGTTAATGAACTCCCTGAAATGGAACCTTTAGCGCAATTTGCAGATTCCTACATTTTGGTTCAGGCAGAAGGAGAATTGTTACTTATCGACCAACATGCACTCCATGAAAGGATT
Organism: Euryarchaeota archaeon UBA91; assembly: GCA_002499705.1. Classification (GTDB taxonomy): domain Archaea; phylum Thermoplasmatota; class Poseidoniia; order Poseidoniales; family Poseidoniaceae; genus MGIIa-L1. The sequence goes on along the minus strand of DAMU01000005.1, from coordinate 6,332 downwards.
CGATATGAGCGTTTACGTCATGATGCTTCATTATGGGAAAGCCAAACTAAAATTGAACCGATTAAATTAGACCTTGATGCACGACAGTCTGCTCGAATTTCAGCGTCTGTGGACGCATTAAGCGAAGTCGGTTTTTCTGTCCGAGAAAGTGAACAGGGTTGGATGGTTGATGCTGCCCCTCACCTCCTGGAGGGGCAAGAATTGGTTCCATTCTTGATGGACCTTTTACAAGATACTGCTGAGGATGGAGCTCCGTTGGAAACCGTTGACCGTCGTAAGGATCATCTCGCATTCCTCAACGCTTGCAGAGGTGCTGTCAAAGCAAATGAAAAATTAACTCTGCCTGAAATGCGACGCTTGGTAGATGATATGCGAAGAATAAGCAATCCTTGGGCTTGCGTTCATGGACGCCCTACTGCACTGCGCCTTCCATTGGATTCACTTGACCATCACTTCGGACGTCACGGTTAATCTACGAGAACTGGCGATGTTGCTTTTTCAATACCAACACCTGCATCTTCTAAACGCTGTAAGAACGTCTCGTCTGCAACGTGGTGAAGGGTTTGACCAATAACGTCCCCTCCAGTTTTAGATGCAAGAAGTACTGCGGTCATGAATATACGGTGGTCTCCAAAAGTTGGGACTGGATGCGTTGGAGCAGTTGGCGTTTGACCACCTTCAACTTCGATGCCATCATCGAGTAATGACGCTCGTAGACCAAAGAATTGGAGTAATTCTACTGTTCGTGAGAGTCTGTTACTTTCTTTGTGAGCAGCGTGGGGTGCTCCGATAATCCGGCCACCTGGACCCAGACTGAGCAATGCGGCTAGAGGGGGTAAAATGTCATTCGAATCAATTACATTCAATTCAACAGGATGGGGCGCTTCAATTCTTTCCAAAATTCCTCCAGACCACTTAACTCCACATTCTATAGAGGATTTGAATAATACTTCATGGCCGATTGCCTGATCTTCTTGAGGCCAGCCAGAAAGTTCAATTTTCGTATCCAGACAACTTGATGCAAGCATAGCAAATGATGCCATTGAAGCATCACCTGGCACAGAATACGTGTCCTCAGATTGGGGAATCCATGGAGAAAGAGAACACTGCGTTGATTCCAGTTGGTTTGCACTCCCTGATATTCTAACCATGTTTGCGGTTAGTTTGGAATGACGGTTTGAAACGCCTTTACCAATGAGATTGAGTTGAACTTTGCATGGTAAGGCCGATGAAGCCAGCAGCCATGATGAAAGGGGTTGGCTTGAACGACTGATATCAAGATCAATTCCTTGTTCGAGTTGCAGTTTTTTCCATGGACCTTTAACTACAACTGGCAAGTGTTCTTTTCCTTGAGCAGAAGAAACCTCTACACCTGCCTGTCGAAGTGAATCCCACATCGCAGCAGAATCTCTTTGGCGTAATGAATGATCTCCATCGAATGTGACTGAACCTTCTATGCGGGCAACAAGACCTGCTAAAAACCGGAGTGCTGTGCCTGAATTCATGGCATTAAGCACGCCTTCTGGCTGCTTGAATCCTTCAGGCCCCACGCCATGAAGAACCCACTGTACCGCATCTGGATGTGGTTGAAAACCAGTCTCATCACCCTGGCGAAGTATGTTTCCATTTGAGCCATAATCTTCGAACTTAACACCCATCTGAGCAAGACAACTGCGCATCGCTCGAACGTCTTCTCCCGAATGAGCGACGTTGTCAAGTGTGACCTTTTGATGGGATTGAGAAAACAATGCAAGGGCTCGGATTAAGTGACTTTTCGAGGGTGGTAATGCCCACCTTACAGAGGAGTCTGATGCTCTTGGCTTGATTCGAAGAATCTCAGCTCCAACGCGAGATGCGCTTTTGCGCTCCACCGGACCTCTCGCCATGCTCCATGCAACCTCCAAACACCCATCAACCCTTGCAAGAATAAAAAGCCGAATACGCATAGCGTTGCTGATGTCACTGCAGGATTCACTGGGACGCCCCCTAAGGGACCTGCGAATCTCGATTACGGATCGATGCAATTTCCGATGCACATATTGCATGCCGAGAGACAAATTTGGACCTGGTCACACTTTTTTGGCCAAAGAAGAAATCTTGAGTTATGAGGAAATGGCGAAAGTGGTTGCCTCTCTGCTGCCGTTAGGTCTTGCTAAGGTGAGAATAACTGGTGGTGAGCCATTGCTGAGGCGAGACTTGCACGTGCTTATTGGATTATTGCGAGACCTCGACCCCGACCTTGACATTGCTATGACTACCAACGGAGTACTTTTGAAACGAAATGCTGAGATGTTACTCAAAAGCGGTTTAAACCGAGTCACTGTAAGTCTTGATGCTGTCGAAGAAGACCTCTTCCAAACAATAACAGACAGCAACAATACACCGAAGCAAATTTTTGAAGGCATTGATTTAGCCCAAGAAATAGGCCTTCCAGTCAAAGTGAACTGCGTCGTTAAGAAAGGCGTGAATGAATCTCAGATTGTCCCAATGACCAAAGCCTGTATGGAGAGAAGAGTTCCGGTTCGATTCATTGAATTCATGGACGTTGGAACGACAAATAATTGGAACCTTGATGCTGTCATCAGTGGAAAAGAAATGAGAGAAATTCTCCGAAACCACTTGGGGCCTCTCGAGCCAAGAAAGGCTGAGCATCCTTCTGATGTTGCACGGTTATGGCGACTTGTCAATGGCTCTACTGTTGGATTCATTGAATCAGTCACCAAACCCTTCTGTGGAGATTGTTCTCGGGCACGCCTTTCCGCACACGGTTCGTTGTATACATGTCTCTTTTCAGAGCAGGGTTACGACCTAAGGGGAATCCTCCGTTTTGGTGCAAATGAACTGGAAATAGGCCAAATTATTCGTGACATTTGGACATATCGAGGAGATAAGTATTCTGAATTAAGAAATCAACTCAAAGAAAAAAGACAACCTGTCGAGATGTCCTTCATCGGCGGCTAACTACGCCTCGATTGGAGGTAATATCACGCTGACTAAAACTGAGTTTGTCGACAAATCGACAAGCTTGAATCGCCATGTACCCGAGTCTGAACCAACGGATGTCGAGTCAATGACAAAATAATCTCCTTGACTCACTGAATACCCGGCATCCCGATCATGGAACGAAACATTCGCACCAATGACGCCGTATGTACCGTTATCGCTCACCTTACCTCGAATGGGATCACCATCATCGAGGTTTTCAGGAGAGAGGTCAAATTGAATCTTGGCTGGGTCAATCGTTTGGTCCAAAGAAGTCATTCGGATGACGTGGAAACCGTTGGACAAACCTCGAACGCTAACAGTGGCTTGTGCCGCTGGTTTCTCTGCGGTCGTGAGTGCCCCTTGCATCAAAACAAAGACCATACTCGAAAGCATAACCGTGATGGCAAGCAGGAGGACTGTAGCAATAACGGGGCTCACAGCCTCGTTGTTGGACGACCTCCGAAGGTTGCGCATGGAACACCTGTAGCGACGATAGGTCTTGAATCAACCGCAAACTTTGCCAAAAATCGAATGACTTCAGCAGAGCGACTCTGTTTCTAAACGAGCCAAAACATTCTACGACAGGTAACTGCTCGCCAAATAATTCCCTTGGTTAACGGATTAAACATCATATTGAGTATCCAATCTGGCAGGCGAAACATCATACTACCAATCTTGAACGAACGCTTTGAATTAAGCATGACTTTGCCCATTTGCTTCTTCCATCGCTTCTCGTATTCTTCGAGAGGCGTACCCTTTTCGAGATGTTCCGAGATGACCTGTCCGGCAATTCGGCCGCCAATCATTGCAATAGTAATACCAGCGCCATTCGACGGTAAGACCATACCAGCCGAATCACCAACAAGCATGTAATGCCCCTTAACGAAGCGTTTCAGTGTACCTGACATGGGTAAGGAACCCGCCCCATTAAACGTGATTTCTCCATCATACTTTGAAAGAAACTCTTCTGTAAACTCGTTAAGTGATTTCCCTTTACTGAAACTTTTTTGAATACCTAATCCGATGTTGGCCCCTTGACCTTTCGGGAACATCCAAGCGTATCCACCCGGAGCCATCGAACCAAAATGAAGTTCAACTGCATCACCAAAATCGCCATCCATGAGGGCGAATTTGACTGGAATTTTCACGGATTTTTCATCCCAATATTCTCTTCGAATAGGACCATTATGACCCCCTGCATCAGCAATGACCTGTGCGGTTAATGTCGTCCCATCTCTCAAAATAACCGTGTGATCTTCGACTCGGTCAACGCGAGAATTGGTCATGAAATTCGCACCGGCCTCTTTGGCTAAATCAACGAGGAACTCATCATGCGCTACTCGATTGAGGACATATCCGTCAAAATCAAATTTCAGTGGTTTTCCAGAAGGGGGGACTAAGTGCATTTTTGTTGAATGTCGAGAGATGGCATGGTCTGGGGTTTTGAACAAATCATCCATATCTGGAACGTCGGGGCATAAGCGTCGCATCTCATCGTTTGAAGGTACGAGTTCTCCACATTGCAGTGGAGAGCCGATGGGGTCTCGGCCATCGACAACGAGAACTTTCACACCACCTTCCGCTGCATAGCGAGCAACTGTACTACCTGCAGGACCTCCTCCAATCACTATCAACTGATAATCGTATGATTCCAAAATAAACACCTCACATGTGACGATTCATCACGTAATCTGTAATACCAATCATATGCCTTTTCGCATCGCTGTCGACAAACGTATCAAGATTTGATACGGCTCGTTCAAGATGATTTTTAACAAGAATTTCGGTATACTTCATGCTATCAGAGCGATTCAATAAAGTCATTAATTCGTCAAAATCCTCATCTGAAAAGTCTTCAATCAGTTCTGCAAGCCTTACTCGCTGTGTTCCATGAGACAGGGTAAGAGCATGTATGAGAGGTAGCGTCATCTTGCCTTCGATGACGTCTGCTCCTCGGGGTTTACCCATGCGCTCATCTCCACGCAAATCAAGTAAATCGTCAACCAATTGGAAAGCAATTCCGAGTTCCATTCCAAAGTGTTTGAGGGAAACGGCTTGTTCATCAGAAAGTCCAGCAATTAAACCAGCAGCATAGCATCCTGCACCAAAAGGACCGGCAGTTTTACCTCTTACAATTCGAAGATAGTCCTCTGGAGAAGTTGTCAAGTCCAATACATGGTCGAGTTGTTCAAATTCAGAAACAGCAAGATCCGCACAATATTGAGCTAAAATCCGAACGATTTTCTCTTCATAGCATCCACCAAGACCGAAACCTTTGGTGAAGAGCCAATCTCCTGCAATGACTGCTTTAGGTAGGCCAACCCGTGAATGGATCGTTTCAACTCCTCTGCGATGGGACGCCTCATCATTGATATCATCATGAACAAGAGTAGCGGTGTGAATCATTTCAGACGCTAAAGCAAGGGGCATAATCTGCTCGATGTCTGTGCCACCCGCAATTTCATGAGCGAGTAGAATAAGCAGAGGGCGAAGTCGCTTTCCTCCTGCGAGAAGAACGGAGCCACAAAGTTCAGCCACTTGCCCTGAACCACTCTCGATTTCATTTTCGATGAGCGATTCAAGTTCTGCATCGACCAGCAGCCTCATTGATTCTAGGCGGTCACTCGCCCCAATCACAATGCCCGCCATACTATCCCCACAAGGGTGTCCTTCTTAACCCGTAGTCTCCGGCCTTGTAATGTGAGGAGTCATCCTCGCCGAGGTGATGTGTTGTCTGAAAGGATTCGATTGGAAGTCCTTACTACGGCATCTCGTAACGACGGTGTACGTCTTCAAATCGAGCGCAGTATCGAAACAAATCGTAAAGAGTTTGATTTCAAATTGAGCCAACTTCCACACATCGAATCTGCCATTCAAGCATTGAAAAGCGGCACTGGTGACTTGATGGCAATGAGTGCCTTAGACTGGAGAGCATACGATGTTGAGGGTTTATCCATTGTTTCAGTTTTACCAAGAAGAGAGCCTACTTGGGTTCTTGTTTCGGACGACAAACCAGAATATCTGCATCAAAAAGCGCTCATAATCTGCGACCATGAATTACTGCGTAGGCAAATGCGAAGGCTTCGTAGCGACTTTACTTTACTCACCAGCGAACAATTTGCAGAGCAGATTGGAAAACTCGATACATTCCTCAACTTAGATGAAGAAGACAGAGTTCACTGGATTGAAGAGTGCCGTCAAGACGGTTTGTTGGAAGGATTTGTTGTTTCCCGTGGAGAACATTCTGCACTCAAGTTCAAAGCTCGTCGTCATACTCTCGGGCTGCAGAGAGAAAATCCTGAACGAACCCATTTTGTCCCACCCCCTTTGTATGGATTTACTTTACT